>DASXJP010000291.1:0-27028 GCA_036497345.1 Thermoanaerobaculia bacterium | reverse complement strand
TTTTTTCATTCCCCGGCTGCGGATATTCTCCGCGGCGCGATGCCGTCCAACGCCTGGCTCCGTTTCCGCTACAAGCTCTGGGCCCCCCACTACGACCGGGTGACACGATTCCCCCGCGAGCGGCGGCGTTCGGTCGAGCTGCTCGCCCTGCGGCCGGGGGAACGGCTGGTGATCATCGGCTGCGGCACCGGCGCCGATCTCCCCTTCGTTCCCCGAGAGGTCCAGGTGCTGGCGGTCGACCTCTCTCCCGACATGCTCCGCCAGGCCCGGGCCCACGCGCGGCCCGGGATCGATTTCCAGGAGATGGACGGCATGGCGCTCGACCTGCCGGACGGCTCGTTCGACGCCGCCATCCTGCACATGGTGCTGGAGGTGATCCCGGACCCGGCGCGCTGCCTCGCCGAGGCCGCGCGGGTGCTCCGCCCCGGGGGGAGGCTCGCCGTCTTCGACAAGTTCCTGCCGGAGGGGGATCGTCCCGGCCTTCTCCGCCGCGCCGGCCTCGCCCTGCTCGACTTCGTCTTCACCAGCACCAACCGGCGGATGGGGGAGATCCTCGCGCGCTCGCGCGCCCCCTTCGTGGTGGAGGTCGACGAGCCGTCCGTGGCCGCCTACCGCCACCTGCTCCTGCGCCGCGTGTAGGATACGCGGCATGGAAAACAACGCCGGATTCCGGGGAGCGGGAGGGACGTCGGGGGGCCTGGGGGAATTCGTGATCGGTCTCGTCATGGCCGCCGCGGGGGGCTACCTGCTGACCCAGCAGGTCACGGTGACCAGCGGCTTCTGGAACCTCTGGGGGCACAACACCTTTGGCCTCAGCCTGTTGCCGCTCCTCATCGGGGTGGCGATCCTCTTCTACAACGGCCGCTCGGTCCTCGGTTGGATCCTGCTGATCGCCGGCGCCGCGATCGTCCTCGCGGGCATCCTGATGAACCTGCAGATCTACTTCCAGAGCACCAGCCTGTTCAACACCCTGGTGATGCTGGTGCTGCTCTTCGGCGGCCTGGGTCTGATCGCCCGCTCGCTACGGTCTCATTAGAGCCGGCCCAGCAGCAGGGCCCCGGCGGCGAAGGCGAGGGAGATCAGCGTCATCGGCAGCCCAGTGGCCAGGTGCTCGCGGAAGCCGATGCGGATCCCCAGCCGCGCCGCCTGCTCGGCCACGATCAGGTTGGCGATGCTCCCCACCATCACGGCGTTACCGGCAAAAGTGCTGGCGAGCGCCATGGCGTAGCCGGTGGCCGGCTGCCGCCCCACGAAGGGGAGGAGCAGCATCACCGCCGGCACGTTCCCCACCAGCAGCGAGAGCAGCGAGACGGCGGCCAGCAGCACGGCCGGATGGGAGGGGTCGGCGCCGGCCGCGGCGAGCGCGTTGCGGGCGACCTCCGTCCAGCCGGAGCCCTCCAGACCGCGCCCGACGATGAACAGGCCCACGAAGAGGGCGAGCAGGGACCAGTCCACGTGGGCCATCAGGTCGCGCGTCCGCATCCGCCGGCTGGTGAGCACGATCCCGGCGACTCCCAGGGCCGTGAGCGGCGCCGGCACGGGGGAGAGGAAGAGCGCCATCGCCGCCACCGTGAGGAGCACCGCCTTGGCCGCCGGCCAGCGCTGGAGGGGGATGCTCTCCTCGGCCACGGCGGCGGGATTGCCGGCAGCGTGCTGGCGCTCCGGCTCCCGCAGCCGCGGCGCCACCAGGCAGTAGAGCGCCGTGAGGGAGAGGACGACCGGCGCGGCGCAGGCCAGCACGAAGGGGAGGAAGGGGAGGCGGAGCGTCTGCGCGATCAGGATGTTCTGCGGGTTGCCGATGGGGGTGAGGGCGCTGCCGATATTGGCGGCGCAGGCGAGGGCCAGCAGATAGGGGAGGGGCGGGCGGCGGGCGGCGAGCAGCGCGCCCGCGAGGAGCGGCGTCAGCGCGAAGCAGATCACGTCGTTGGTCAGCAGGGCCGAGAGGAAAGCGGTGACCACGATCGTCCCCAGGAGCAGGCGGCGAGGGTCCTCCACCCGGGCGAGCCGGCCGCCGACCGTCGAGTAGAGCCCCGACTGCCGGTACTGGGCCGAGAGGAGCATCATCCCGAACAGGACGGCGAGGGTGGGCGCGTCCACCGCCTCTTTCGCCTGTTCGACGCTGATCGCGCCCGTGGCCAGGAAGGCGACCGCGCCCAGCACCGCGAGCCCGGTGCGGTCGAGCGCCAGCCCCGGGATGCGTCCGAGGGCGAGCCCGGCATAGGTGAGCGCGAAGAGGATCAGGGGGAGGAGCGGCGGGTGCCCCATGCGCGGAGGATCATCTCATGACATCTCATGAGTTGATGAAGCCTGTTCGTGGGGTGGGCGTCCGGCATGCTCCGTTTCGTCGTAGCTCTCCAGGCAGAGGCCCGGCTCAGGAGGCGCCTGGGCCGCGCTCGAGCCGCGAAAAACCGTGCCGGGTGCCCGCCGGAGGAAGGAGGATGAGGAGGCACTCTCCGCCCCTCGCGGCGGGACCCGGCCCGGATACGGCGTGCGGGCGTGAAGGTTGCGCTCGCACACCCACCCAACGCGTGAGGGGCGGCCGTTCTTACCGTCCCGCGGACGGGGCGTATCCGGTCAGCTCCACGTACCCTCGCCCCCGCACCGGCCTGCCGTGGTGGGTCCCCTCGATCTCGACCGCCCCTTCCCAGTAGCGGAAGGAGACGTCGAGCTCCTGGTCGGCGAGCAGGGGCCGGACGTCGAGATCCAGCTCCTCGCCGGGGACGCGCACCCGCCATCGCGCCGGGTATTTCGTAGGATATTGGGCGCCGCTCCGGGGGCTGCGCCACTCGCCGGACCCCGCCAACTGGAACTCGGCGAGAGCGAGCGGCCGGGAGGCGCCGTCCGGCGCGATCAGGGTGCCGCTGCTCGCCGGATCGGCGGCGCCGTCCGCGCGGCGCAGGCGGTAGAGCATGGCGTCCCAGCCGTCGGAGAGCTGGAGGGCGAGCCAGTCCCAGCCGACCTGATCCCTGCCGAGCGAGCTGGTGCTCCATTCGCGGTCCATCCAGGAGTCGCCGGTCACCGGGGAGCTCCGCCCGTCCACGCGGACCGTGCCCGCGGTGGGCATGCGGGTGAGGGAGTAGTAATAGGAGGCGTCCCCCGGCTCGGCCCCCTTGCGGCTGAGCCCCCGCTCCCCCTGGAGCACGGGAGGCTTCCCCGCCTGGAGAACGAGATCGATCGAAACGCCCCCCTCCGCCGCCCGCAGCCGCATGGGAAACACCAGCGCGCCCGCGGCCGTCCAATCCTTGACCCACGCCCGGAACGGCTCGCCCTGAGCGCCCGCCAGGCCGACCGCGCCCCGGCTCCAGCGCTCGAAGGAATGAAACCTTTTTCCGTCGACGTCACTCACCGCGAAATGGGCCAGCCAAGCCTGCCGGGTCGCCCACGCGGACGCCCGCTCCGGCGCTGAAGGAGCGAGCGCCGAGCGGAAAAACGTGAGCTGAAACCCGAATCGCCGTCCCTCCGCCGTGGCGAGATTCCCCGTGTAGTACCACCATTCCGTGCGGAATTCCGGATGCGGCCCATGATCGGCGGGGAAGTGGAAATCGCGCGGTGCGAGGGCCTTGGCGTAGCCCTGATCGCTGGAGGCGCGCAGGGCGCCGGCCACCGAGAGGGAGGCGTGGGGGAGGCTCGGCTGGTCCCGGCAGGCCGCGCAAGCGAAAGCCGTCAGGAGGAGGAGCCGCGTCCGAAGCTTCATCCCGCCAGCATAGCGTCTTCAGCGGAGCTTATGGCGGTCCAGGAAGAGCGGCAGGTTGAAGTAGGGCTGGCGGCAGAGCTCCTGATAGCTCCAATATTGAATCCGGAAGAGCCCCTGGAGATCGGACGGGATGCTCCCCGTATCCGGGACCTTCCGGCGTCCCATGTATTCGCAGACCAGCATCGGCTTGCCGAGAGCATGGGCGATCCCGATCTCGACGTAGACGTTGGGCCGGTTCAAGGTCCCCAGGTTGTCGAAGATGCAGAGATCCGAGCTCTCGATCCCGCGAATGATCTCGGCGAAGACGTCCCTGGCGCTGAGGTCGTATCCGGACCAGCGGAGGTCGATGCCATAGGGTGACAGCAGATGCACCAGATTGAAGCGCAAAGAGCGCTCGACGTTGGGAAGAAACCGGTGGCCCACGAAGCAGGTCCATCGTTTCTGGGCGGGTGGCTCAGCCTGCGTCAGACCTTGCAGGAACGGGAAGCTGCTCCCATCCGGCTCGCGAAGCTCCACGATACGGAGCAGGCCGTAGCCGTCGACTTGTACGGGCTCAGGTGCGTCCTTGAAGAGGCGCCAGCTCAGCGATTCGAAATTGCTGTCTTTGCGGATGGCGGCCACCCGGTTGTGGTAGGTATCGACCGAGATAGCTCCATTGAGGAGCCGGCTCTCGAAGAGACTGATGACAAACTCGCGGAGGAACACCGCGGGCTCGACCGGGTGAGCCACGCTAGCCGAGGCGCTGGAAGTACTTCGCGAAAAGGGAAAGGGAGTCGAGAGAGCGGTTCTCCTCGAACCACTTCTTCTCCGCCCACCAGGCGGCATCCCTGAGGATCGGGCCGGCGGGAGCGGATGGACCTCCGGCCTTGGTGTGGCTCAATTTCTTTCTGGAGATGTCCGCTTGCGTCTTCATGGCTCCTCCTGTCGTCTGATCCTAGGATACTCGTAACGTCCTGTCAAGCCCTCCTTGCAGGGTGTCTCACTCCTCCCGCAACGCCAGCGCCGGCGATGTCCGCGCCATCTTGTAGGCGGGGTAGAGTCCGGCGAGGAGGGCGGCGGCGAGGGCGAGGAGGAGCGCCTGGAGAAGGACCTGGGGGCTGAGCTCCATGCGGATCGTCCAGCCGAAGGAGCGGCGGTTGATCACGTAGATCATCACCGCCGCGAGCGTCAGGCCCACAGGCAGCGAGAGCAGGCCCGCCGCCAGCCCCATCAGGCCGGTCTGCGAGGTCACGAGCTGCCAGACCTGCCCCGGGGTCATCCCGTTCGCCCGCAGCACGCCCAGCTCGCGGGCGCGCTCGAGCTGGAGCGCCATCAGCGAGGAGAGGACGCCGATGAAGGCCACCAGACCCGCCAGCAGGCGCAGCACCGAGGTGATCAGGAAGGTGCGGTCGAAGATCTCCAGCGAGATCTTCTTGAGCGAACGGTTCGACTGGATCGACAGCGCCCGCTCCGCTCCAATGGTGGCCCGCAGGCGCTCGACCACCCGGTCCGGATCGGCTCCCGGCGCCAGGTCGAGCGCGAAGCCGGAGATGGACGGATCGTTCCAGTGCCGCAGGTAGGTGGCGCGGCTCATCAGCACCACCCCCTGGTCCGAGGCGTAGTCGTAGAAAACGCCCATCACCCGGAAATCCCGGTCTCCCCGCGCCGTCCGCAGCCGCACGGCCGAGCCGGCGCCCACGCCGGTGCGGGAGGAGTAGGGCTCGGAGACGAGCACCGCGTCGCCCGATCGGATCGCCGGCCAGGCCTTCGCGGGATCTCCCTGCTTGAATTCGTAGAGCTTCTCGATGCTCCGCGAGTCCCCTCCCATCACCACCAGCCGGATGGGCCCCGCAGGCGCGGGGATCGCCACGCGCCGGACCGTGTGCCCTCCCGCCACCCCCGGCAGCGCCATGGCCCGCCGGGCCACCTCCGGAGCGAGCGCCCCGCCGCTCAAGCCCCCGGCCCGGCTGGGCGCCGTGACGTAGACGTCCGACTGCAGCGTCATCCCCAGCCAGCGCACCACCGTCTGCCGGAAGCTGTCGATCATCACGCCGATGCCGACCGTCACCGAGACCGCGATCACCAGGGCGGCGATGGCCACCGCCGTGCGCGAGAGCGCGGCCACGACGCCGCCGGCCGCCATCCGGCCCAGCACGCCGAGCAGGGCCCCGAGCGGCCGGCGGAGGAGCCGCATCAGGAGGACGGTGGCCACCGGGACGAGCAGGGCGCACCCCAGGATCACGGCGAACAGCCCCGCGAAGCTCACCGCCAGGTTGCGCGGCAGGAGCAGGGCGCCCCCCGCGGCCAGCAGGCCTGTCCCCAGCGCGGCCGCGCGCGGCAGCGAGCGCCGCAGCCGCGCCTCCAGGGCCGAGCGGAGGAGGGCGGCCCGCGGCGGCGCCTGGGTGGCCTCGATCGCGGGCACCAGCGCCGCGAGGAGCGTGGCCCCGAGGCCGAGGAGGGCTCCCACGGCGAGCGTCGAGGCGGGCACGGCGAGCTCGCGCACGGAGACCACGAAGTAGAGGTCGTTGATCGTCTGCGTCACCAGCCGCACCAGCCCGCGCCCGAGGAGCACTCCGGCGCCGAGCCCGGCGCCGGTGCCCAGCACGGCCACCGCCAGCGCCTCGCCCAGCACCAGCCCGAAGACCTCCCGGCGGGAGACCCCCAGGGCCCGCAGCGTGCCGATCCACTGCCGGCGCTGCACCACCGAGAAGGTCATCGTGTTGTAGATCAAAAAGGCCCCGCAGACGAGCGCCAGCAGCGACAGCGCCGTCAGGTTCAGGCGGAAGGCGCGCGTCATCTCCTCGGTGGTGCGCGTGCGGCCCGCGGCGGGGAGGATCTGCACGCCGGGCGGCAGCGCCGCGGCGGCACGGGCGAGCTGGCGCCGCCCTGCGGTCCCCTCGTCCAGGATGAGATCGATGCGGTCGATGCGGCCGATCCGGTCGAGGATCTCCTGGGCCGAGGCGATGTCCATCACCAGGAGATCGGCGATCGCGCGGCGGGTATTGGCGTCCTCGGGCGCCAGCGTGCCGGCGAGGACGAGCCGCCGCGCGGTCCCCTCGGCGCGTACGGTGAAGGCGTCTCCCAGGCGGAGCCCCAGCTCCCGCGCCGTGTCCGCGGCCAGCACGCAGGCCCCGGGACGGGTGAGCAGCGGGCCGAGATCGACCGACGCTTGACCCCGCCGCGAGCCGCCCGCGGCGCCGCCCAGGTAGGAGCGGAACGGGCCTTCCGAGAAGGGATCGACGCCGAGCAGGTGGAGCGTCCGCGCCGGGCTTCCCGGTTTTTCCGGGATCACCACCCAGCCCTCGACCACCGGCGCCGCCCTTTCGATCCCGCCTTCCAGCTCCAGCCGCCGGAACGCTGCATCCGGGATGCCTCCGGGGCCGCCGACCACCTGGTGCGTGGCCCTTCCCGTGACCGCCTCGGAGGAGAGCGTGAAGGCCCGCCGCGCGCTGGCGTTGGCGAGCCCGATCGAGACCACCACCGCCACCCCGAGGGCGACCCCCACCACGGCGAGGCCGAACTGCCACGGATGGCGCAGGAGGTAGCGCAGGCTGGAGCGCCAGAGGAGGGGACTGATCATCAGCGCAACAGCATCAGGGTCGAGAGCGGCAACGTCACGATCCGCGGATCGACGACCTCTTCTATATCCGTCAAGGTAACGAGGATTCCGAACGGCGCGTTGTTGACGCTCTTTTCCAGGAACGTCCGCAGTCCTTCCGTATCGCGGAGCGGGTCGATCCGCTTCTGATATTTGATCTCAAGGGGGATTCGCTTCGTGCCGATGGTCAAAACGAAATCGATTTCCGGCTGGTCGCTGCGCGCGGGGATATGCGACAGATCGAGGTGCGAGATCGTCGACAGGCTCGCGCCGGCCACGCTTTCAGCGATCCGGCCCGCGAGGATGTGGAGATGAGGCTCGGCGAGGAGCGTCCCGGGATCGATCGGTACGACTTCCTGGAGCCAGCTCGCCCGCAGACCATGGTCCGCGAGGCAGATCTTCGCGCTGCCACGGCTTTTCTTGAGCCGGATCTCCAGAGGATCGATCAGTCGCAAGAGCAGGGTGTCGCCCAGGAACCTCAAATAGCGGAGGGCCTTTTGGGGACCGATGTCAGCGGCGAGGGCCCGGCCAGCCTCCCGGGCGAGGAGCTCCGCCCCGGGAGCCTGGCCGACATAGCGGCAGGCCAGCCGGAACACCTCTTCGAGAAGGAGCGCGTCGCGTTTGCGGCCACGGTCCCCGATCCGCAGGTCGTGCTGGATGACCCGGCGAATCACGGTCTCGTTGAGCTGGTCCGCCAGATAGCTCCAGTCCACGTCGGCTCGCTGATGGGCCAGGGGATATCCACCGCGCTCGGAAAAAAAGCGGAAGGCCAGGTCGCGGGGCTCCGCGCGCCGCCTTCCATGCTGGACCAGCTCCTCCCAGAATTCTCTGCGAGTCAACGGCTCGAGGCCGTTGTCTTTCAGGAAGGGCGCTCCGAGATCGATACCTCGGAAGGCGGCGATCTCGGTCAGGGACAGCACGCCGGCCTCGATAGTCGTAATTCGTCCGGCAAGGCTGTCCCGCCCGAGCTCGATGCGCAGCGCCGAGCTGCCGGTGACGAGGACCTGGGTGGTCGAGCTGTCGACGAGCGCTTTGAGCTGAGGCGCCCAATCGCGGAGATTCTGGACCTCGTCGAAAAACAGGTAGGTTGGTTGCCCCTCGTGCGCCGCCTGATTGAGCGTCTTGCCCAGGATCGCGCGCTCGTACCAGTCGACCAGCCGCAGGATCGGCTCGGACTCGGAGGCCGTGAGCTCCGGGATCTCGTCCGCCTGAACGCGAAGGATGTTCCGAGGCGGAGCCCCGGCATCCAGGAGATCCTGCAAGACGTGTAGCTGAGCCGTCGTCTTGCCGATCTGGCGAGGTCCGCGCACCACCACGGCCGGAGCAAGGCGCAACCTAAGACGAAGGTGAATCTGCTGGACCAGGCGGCGGCGGGTCTCCGGCAGGACGGGGAGCGGGTTGCCCTCCCACCAGGGGTTCATGCGCCGCAAGTCATTGACCAGCGTCTCCTTGAAATGGACGTCGTAGCGTTCCAGAGAGTCGGGCATCGACCTAGTCCTTGGCGAGCGCAACAGGAGCCATGGGTGGATTATGCTCCACCAGCCGGCACCCCTCGATGCGGAACACCCGGTCCGCCAGCCCCACCACCTCGGGACTGTGGGTGACCATCACCATGGTCTTGCCGGCCTGGCGGGTGAGGCGGTCGAGGAGGTCGAGCACCTGGAGGCCCGTTTCGAGATCGAGGTTGCCGGTGGGCTCGTCGGCCAGCACCAGCAGCGGATCGTGGGCCAGGGCGCGCGCCACCGCCACCCGCTGCTGCTCGCCGCCGGAGAGCAGGTCCGGGAAGCTTCCAGCCCTATCGGCGAGCCCGACCTCCGCCAGCAGCGCGAGCGCCGCCCGCCGCTGCTCCGGGCCGATGCGCCCCTTGAGCTCCATGGGCAGGAGCAGGTTCTCCTCGACCGTGAGGGTGGGGATGAGGTTGAAGAACTGGAAGACGAAGCCGATCTTGTCGCGCCGGAAGAGGGTCCGCTCCCGCTCGGGGAGGGCGGAGAGGGGGACGCCGTCGATCACCACCTCGCCGGAGCTGGGCGGATCGATGCCGGAGAGCAGGTTGAGCAGCGTCGACTTCCCCGTGCCGCTGCGGCCGATCAGCACCGCCAGCTCGCCCCGCTGGATCGTGAGGCTCGCCTCGCGCAGCACCGTCCGTCGCCGGCCCCCCTCGTCAAATTCCTTGGTGACGTTCCGTAGCTCGATCAGGGGGGCGGCCATGGCTCCGGGATGGTATACCAGGGCTCTTCCGACAAGCTTGTCCCCAAAACCCGGTTTTGTGGCACTCTTCACGTAACCCGAAGCTCTCGCATAGGGCTGTCGTTTATCGACATTTGTGAATTTTTTCGCCGTCTCTCCGGCGGCGATTTGGGGGGAGATTACCGATGAGCAGAGCACTGCCCGAGCCGTGGCGCGTCAAAGTCGTCGAGAAGATCCAGCTTCTGCCGCGCGAGGAGCGCGAGCGCCTCCTCGTCGAAGGGGGATTCAACCTGTTCAAGATCCCCTCCGAGGCGGTGTTCATCGACCTGTTCACCGACTCCGGCACCTCGGCGATGTCCGACTGGCAGTGGGCCGGCATGATGCAGGGGGACGAGGCCTACGCCGGCGCCCGCAACTTCTTCCACCTCCAGGACTCGATCCGCGACGTCTTCGGCTTCCCGGCCTTCCTCCCCGTCCACCAGGGGCGCGTGGCCGAGAACCTCCTGTTCTCGACCGTGCTCACCCGGGCAGGGATGGTGATCCCCAACAACTGCCACTTCGACACCACCCGGGCCAACATCGAGGTCAACGGCGGCGTGGCCCTCGACCTGGTCATCCCCGAGGGGCGGGACTCCCAGGCCAACCATCCGTTCAAGGGGAACATGGATCTCCTGCGGCTGCGCCGGCTGCTCGTCGAGGAGCGCGGCAACATCCCGCTCTGCATGCTCACCCTGACCAACAACTCGGGGGGCGGCCAGCCGGTCTCGCTCGCCAACGTCCGGGCCGTTTCCGAGCTCTGCCGCGAATTCGGCGTGCCGTTCTACATCGATGCCTGCCGCTTCGCCGAGAACGCCTGGTTCATCAAGCAGCGCGAGAAGGGGCAGGGGCACAGATCGGTGGCCGAGATCGTGCGCGAGGTCTTCAGCTACGCGGACGGCTGCACCATGAGCGCCAAGAAGGACGGCTTGGCGAACATCGGCGGCTTCCTGGCCAGCCGCGACGAGGAGCTGCTGGAGACGCTCAAGCAGCGGCTGATCGTGATCGAGGGGTTCCCCACCTACGGCGGCCTCGCCGGCCGCGACCTGGAGGCCGTGGCGCGCGGCCTGCGCGAGGTGCTGGACGAGAACTACCTCCGCTTCCGCATCGGCCAGGTGGAGAGCTTCGGCGCAATGCTCACCGCCTCCGGCATCCCGATCATGCAGCCGACCGGCGGCCACGCCGTCTACATCGACGCCAAGCATCTCCTGCCGCACATCCCGCCGCTGGAGCTGCCGGCGCAGGCGCTCTCGGTGGCCCTCTACCGCGAGGGGGGCATCCGTGGCGTCGAGATCGGCAGCGTGATGTTCGGCAGCGAGCATCCGGAGACCGGCGAGCCGATCCCCGCGCCCATGGAGCTGATCCGCCTCGCCGTCCCCCGGCGCGTCTTCACCAACTCCCACCTGGAGTACGTCGCGAGCGTGCTGGAGGAAATCCGCGCCAGGCGCCACACCCTGCGCGGCCTGCGCATGACCTACGCGCCCAAGGTGCTCCGCCACTTCACCGCCCGCTTCGAGGAGCTCGAGGCGCCGGTGGAGGCGCGGATCGCGGTCTGATTCCCACGAGCCTCCTTCCATGATATGCTGCAATAGCATTCAGGAAAGGAGGCTCGCGTCATGTCCCAGACGTGTCGAGTCGTGCCGGCATCGTGGTCCCGCGGCGGGCGGTGGCTCCTGTTGCTCGCGTTCTGTGCCTGGGGGAGCCTGGCGCCCTGCCTGGCGCAGCAGCCCGGCCTAGAGCCGCTGGTCAAGCTCCACAAAACGCTCCTCCTCGTCGCCGGCCCCTCTCCTCCGATCCGCTCGACCGACGACGATATCCTGATCACGGTCGGCGGCGAGCTCTTCTCGACGGCCGTGACTCGGGAGCTCGTCCCCGGAGCCCATTTCGAGACCACGATCGCCCAGGGGACCAGCTCGCCGGCCGCGCTCGCCGCGCTCAACGCAGCCCTGGCCGCGGGGCACCCCGCCCGGCTCAGCGGCGTCTGCGGGGCCAGCGATTTCGTTCCTCTCGGCTCCACCTTCCGCTATGAGATCACCTGGTTCGGCGGCCACGGCCGGACCTCGACCTTCACCCTGACGAACACTGGCGACGTCCCCGGCCCGCCTTGCACGCACGACCAGATCGCCATCGCCGTCACGATCCTGAGCTTGGAAGACGAGGTCCTGGCCGATCCCGCGACCCATTTCACCCGCTCCTCCTGCGCGAGCGACGCGGACTGCGCCGGGGGCGAGCTCTGCTGCTACCCCTGCGGCATCCCGGGCTGCTCGAACGCCTGCACGCCGGTCAGCGGCAGCGGCGGGCGGTGCCCGGCGCTTCCCTAGGCCGGTGGGAGGGGGCTGCCCTCCAGCAGCCCCCGGATCAGATTCCGTTTCGAGAAATCCCCCAGGCTGGCCCAGGTCAGCAGGCCCTCGCGGCCGAGCAGGCGAGGGGCGATCTCCTCGACGCCGAGCCCCTGCTCCCGCAGCGCCCGGGCCTGGCCGGCCAGATCCTCCCAATACTGGATTTTCCGGCGGAGCCTCTCCTGGGCGTGCTCGAGAATCCCGGCGTGATCGCAGATCAGGAGCTCCGGCTCCAGGGCAAGGACCCGCTTCAGCGAGTCGAGGTGCTGCCAGACGTCCTCGATCCGCCGCAGCAGCTTGACCCGCTCGTGGACGTAGAGATCCCCCGAGAAGAGCCACCGCCGCCCCTCCTCGAAGAAGCAGACGTGGCTGAAGGCGTGGCCGGGCGTGGGGATCACGCGCAGCCGGTAGCCCTCCCCCTCGACGGTCTCCCCCAGCGGCTCGGCGCGGAAGGTCCGCGGCCGGCCGCGGCAGACGATCCGGCGGTAGAGCGGCATGCGCAGCCCTTCGGCGAAGATGGGCACCGCACCCGCCGGCCCCAGGATCGGAGCCCCGAGCTCCTCCTGGAGGGCCGCCGCGCCGCCGATGTGGTCCTCGTGATGGTGGGTGAGGAGCACCCGCCGCACCGGCCCGCCCCGGCACCATTCGACCAGCCGGGACGCCGTCGACGAGGGACCGGTGTCGATCAGCAGGTCCGCGAAGGCATAGGCCGACACCTCCCGGACGGGCCGGCCGAGGAAGGTCGGCGCCATGCGCAGGCGGGTGAGGGGGCCGTAGGGGATGGGGTGAAACATGGACAAGGCTCCCGTAGATATTATCCGCCGCGGTCGACCGGGGGCTCGCGTCCGGGCCTGAAATGGATTCGCCTTCCGGATCACTCCGGGTGCAGGTCATCCTGGAAGATGCTGGAATCCAAATTCGCTGGCACGCCTTCGCTCCCGGGCACGAGCTCCAGCCGGGGGCGCAGAAGGCGAACCTGGCGAAGGCCGAGACCTGGAACGACCTCAGAGGCTGCGGTTGGGCCCTCTTCTACTGCGTTGGTTTCGCGGTGATGGTCTTCACCGCGTCCTGGGTTCGCCACAAATTTGGTTGAGGGGATCATTCGCGGCGTTGCGTCAATCGAACACGAGATGCTGGCGGCCGTCCGGCGTGGCCACGCTCACCGGCTCGACGCCGAACGCGGCGCGGACGTGCTCCGGCGTCATCACCTCGTCCGGCGGTCCCGCCGCGAGCACGGCCCCTTCATGGATCAGCACGAGCTGGTCCGCGAAACGCGCCGCCAGGGCCAGGTCGTGGACCACGCCTACCAGTGTTACGTCCGGCGCCGCGCCGAAGCTTTGCAGCTTCCGCATGAGGTCGATCTGGTGGCCGACGTCGAGGAAGGTGAGCGGCTCGTCGAGGAAGAGATAGCGGCCCCCCGCGGGGCGCGGCTGCCAGACCTGGGCCAGCACACGCGCGAAGTTGACCCGCTGCTTCTCGCCGCCGCTGAGCGTGGGGTAGCTGCGCTCCGCGAGGTCCTCGACGTCGCAGTAGCGCATCACCTCCGCCACCACGGCCCGGTCCGTGGACCCCGGCCGGCCGCTGAAGTGGGGATAGCGGCCCATCATCACCACCTCGTGGACCCAGAGCGGAAAGGCGATCTCGATCGCCTGCGAGAGCACCGCCCGCCGCTCCGCCAACGCCTGCTCGCCCTGATGGGCCACGTCCTCGCCGCCGTAGAGCACCTGGCCCTCCCGCGGGCGGAGGAGCCGCGACAAAACCTTGACGAAGGTCGACTTGCCGGCGCCGTTCGGGCCGATAATCAGGTGCAGCCGCCCGGGTTCGAACCGCGCCGAGACGCCGTGCAGGATCGGATGGCCGCCGGCCGCGTAGACCACGCCGCGCGCCTCGATCATCGATCAGTCCTTTTAGAACACATATCGCCCGCGCCGCAATAATGACAGGAACACGGGCACGCCCACGAGCGAGGTGACGATGCCGATCGGCAGCTCCGCGGGCCGCAGCGCCACCCGCGCCACCAGGTCGGCCAGGCTGAGCAGGGTGCCTCCGAGCAGGGCGCTGCCGGGGATCAGATAGCGGTTGTCCGCGCCGCCGATCATGCGCAGGATGTGCGGCACGATCAATCCCACGAAACCGATCACGCCGGTGAACGCCGTCGCGATCGCCACCATACCGACGTTGATCGTGAGCACGATCCATTTGAGCCGGCCGACGTTCACCCCCAGATAGGTGGCCTCGTCGTCGCCGATCAGCAGCGCGTTGAGCGGCTTGGCGTAGCGCATCGCCAGCAGCGTGCCGAGGACGGTGGCGAGCCCCACCACCTCGACCATCGGCCAGTTGGCCGCCGAGAGCGTTCCCAGGTTCCAGAAGGCGATCGAGCGCGCCTGCGGATCGCGGGCGATGTAGGTGAGGAAGCCGATGCCGCTCAAGAACAGCGCGTTCACCGCCAGCCCCGTGAGCAGCAGGGCGGCCACCGACGCGCGTCCCCCCGGACCCCCTTGCGCGATCGCGAAGACCAGCCCGGTCGCCAGCACCCCGCCGAGGCAGGCCGCGACCGGCAGCGCCCACGGGCTCGCCTCGAAGCCGAGCGCCGAGCCCAGCACGAAGAAGAGCGCCGCGCCGAACGCCGCGCCGCTGGAGGTGCCGACCAGCCCGGGCTCGACGATGGGATTGCGGAAGAGCGCCTGCATCAGCGTCCCGCCGACCCCCAGGCTGGCGCCCACGAACAGGCAGAGGAGGGCGCGGGGGACCCGGAGCTCGGCGAAGATCCGCTCGTCGAGCGTGGCGGCGGTCTGCCCGGAGAGCAGGGAGGCGGAGGCCGACGCCATCTGATTCCAGGAGAAATCGAGCGCGCCGTAGCGGATCGCGACCAGGGCCGCGACGATCATCGCCGCGCAGAGCGCCGCCAGCAGCGCGCGGGTGTGGCCGCCCCTCATTTCCCTTCGTGGATCAGCTTCGCGACCCGGGCCACGGCGGCGCCCGAGTCGGGGTTGAAATACATCATCTCGTGCTCCGCGATCTTGTGGATCCTATTGTCCCGCGCCGCGTTGCTGGTCGCCACCCCCGGCAGGGCCTTGATCTGATCGAGCGAGCCCCCCAGCCGGTCATAGCCGAATTCGGTCATCAGGATAACGTCCGGATTCGCCTTCGCCACCACCTCGGGGGAGGCCATGCGCTCCATCCCCTGCTTGTCGATCGCCATCTGCCCGCCGGCGTAGCCGATCATCTGCGCGGCGGCGCCGCCATCCCCTTTACCCCCTTTGCCGACCACGAGGTAGATGTTCGAGGCGCGGCCGAAGTGGATCACCGCCACCCGCGGCTGGTCCGTGTAGCGCTTCACCTCCTCGAGCGACCTGGCCAGATCGGCGTCGAGCTTCCGGCAGAGCTCCTCGGCCTTGTCCTGCTTCTGGAAATAGGCGCCGATCTCGCGGATGAGTGCCTTGGTCCCATCGATCGAGCCGTTGCTCGCCTTGAAGGTGAGGGTGGGGATCTTCAGGCTCGCGATCTGCTGCATCACCTGCGGCGGCCCGACGCTGCCGTCGTGGATGATTAGCGTGGGCTTGAGCGACAGGATCCCCTCCGCGCTGAGCGCCCGGTGATAGCCGACCGTCTGTGCCTTCTTGACCGCCGGGGGATAGGTGCTGGAGAAGTCGACGCCGGCCACGTCCTGCTCGGCGCCAAGATCCCAGATGATCTCGTTGTAGACCTGCCCGATGACGATGATCCGCTGGGCGTGTGGACCGGAGCTCTTCTCATTGCTGAAGCGTCCGCAGCCGGCGGCCAGCAGGAGGAGGAGAGGAAAGAGGGCGAGGCGTTTCATGGGCGGGGACTATACCGCGACGGCCGGGTGGCTGCCATACCGCTCTGCCATGACGCTCCTGATGCCAGAAAGTCGCATACAATGGAGGACCGGAGCCTCCTGGGGTTCACCGTCCTCCAGGTGGCCCCGGCGGTCGCCTGGCAGCCCAAAACCAATGAGCAAATGAAACCCAGTTGTACGGCCGAAAAGAACCTGGATTACAGCGGTCCGAGCTTCGCGCTGCCTGGCCCTGAGACCTTCGCCTTTGATAAACTCACACCCACCGCGGGGCAGCCGCCCTGCGTCGGAGCGGTGCCGAACAACTGCTCTCGTTGGCGGGCCGACTACTGGCAGGAAGTGGACTCGATGGTGGAGTACGCCAATGAGAAAGGGCTCGTGGTGTTGATGGTGGGAGTGGCCGACCCCGCCGACCGGGGCGGCTGCCGACTCAGTCAGAGCTACCCTCGGACGGCGGACTCTGTCACCTTCGCGAAGAGCTTGGCGGCCCGCCTTGCCGGCAATCACGTCATCTTCTCGATCAATTTCGACGACTGACCGGCAACCGTGCTCGACTCGAGCCTTCCCACCACCCCGCCCCCTCCGACGGTGGACACCACGACCCTGGCGGTGGGACCGGTGCTGAAAACCACCGTCCCCTACCACCTGATCGTCAACCACTTGGCGGGCAGCGCGCAGGTTCTCCAGTACACCAACTATCAGAGTCAGCCCTGGCTGAGCTTCCACCTATACCAGAGCGGGCACGCCAACAAGGTCTCGACCGCCTGTCCCGGAAAGACGGGCACCTCCTGGCAGGTCAGGCAGCAGTGCGCCGTGAGCCGCGCGATCGACCTCACCAAGGGGCTCTGGGGGCCTTTGAAGCCGGTGGTGAACGGCGAGGGAGCTTATGAGGACCCCGATACGACGGTCAACCCTCCTGACAACCGCTATGGGATGCGGCAGACCGCCTACGCCTCTCTCCTCAACGGCGCCGCCGGCTTCACGGCCGGGGTGAACGGGACGCCGCCCAAGGGCTCCCTCACCCTCTGGGTCCTGCCGGACACCCTGTTTGGCAACAACACGACCCCTGGCATCAAAGACATGCAGAAGACGAGGACCCTGTTCGAAGGGATTTATCCCGGGGGTACCACGGGTTGGGGAGAATTCATGCCGGCCACGGCGGCCTTCGTAGAGGTGGTCACTCCTCCAAAGCCCAGTGACCCTCCGCCCGGTGAGCGCAGGATTCTGACGGGCAAGAAGGATGACGTCTTCCTCACCTATCTTCCAAACAACCCTAAGATCAACGTGATTGGTAGCTTGGGGTTTAAATGCAGCACCTGGACGGCCGAATGGCGGGACGTGAAGGGGTCGACTGCTCCCTCTCCGATTTGCACCGCGAGAACACAGACTCAATTCAACATTCCTCTTGGCTGTCCTAACCGGGCTCAAGGCGATCAGTTTGGTTCCTGCGACTGGCTCGTGTTCATGAGACGCCCCAAGAGCGCCGCCAACGGCCTGACCGCGGTCGGTCCTGGGGGCACCTATCTCCAAGTGACGACTCTCGATGCTGTCGAAGGAGACCCAGCGGGCAACCCGGGTGATCAGTTGATGGCCCAGGTCTTCGGCGCGGATGGGTCTCCTCTCTCGCCCCAGACCTCCGTCGGCCTGGATAGTCCCTCGCAGTATGGGCAGCCGACGGTCGTCCCGGACGGGCAGCAGGGAAACTACTGGGTTGTATGGGAGGCTGAAGCAGGGGATGACGGCACGACCGATGTTTTTGGCCGTATTGTCGGTCCCGATGGAAGCCCCGTTGGAGATGTATTCCGGTTAAACCAGTGGACTCCAGACAGCCAGTTCGATCCGTTCACCATCATTGATGCGGCGGGGAATGTTACGGTAGTGTGGACGAGCATAGGACAGGATGGTGACCAGGGGGGAATTTTCGCGCGAAGATTCCAATTGAGTGGTGCTCCTGTAAGCGATGAGCTCCAGGTGAATGTGACGACTGCAGGAGACCAGGAATCCGCGAAGGGTGGATCGGATGACTCGGGGGACGTCGTGATCGCTTGGCGAAGTGGCGATAGCGATATCAAGGCGCGAATCTTCTCCGTGACCGGAGCACCCCTCACGGGAGAAATCGCGGTGAGCTCGACGGCTCAAGGTCATGAAGAGCTGATCGAGCTCGATGTAAGCCCGTCTGGAGGATTCAGCGCTCACTGGGAAGCTTATACCTCCGACGACCAGTTCCTGGGAAGCTATGTTCGTAACTTCGACGCGGCAGGTAATCCCCTGGGGGATGCAACTGCGGAGACCCCGCAATGAAGACGATGGGATATAAGCGAGAGCCTGCGAGGAAGGGACTGCAGACAGGGTTTATCCATTCTCTGGTAGTGGTTATGGTCACACTGGTGGCGGCGGGAGTAATGCAGGCACAAACGCCGCTTGGCCCGGAGTTTCACGCCAACAGCTCTGGAAAATATCCACCAGTCTACCAGGTGGTCGGGTTCAGCGCAGGGGGGGATTTTCTGGTTGTATGGCAGGAGATCACTCCGGACGGTAAACATGACGGTCTTTGGGGGCAGTGGTTCTCTCCTTCTGGAGAGCCACTCGGAAAGAATCTGCTCCTCCGAGTAAAAAAAGGGGCTGTTTACGGTCCCGCTGTCGCGCCTGGGGCTCACGGCGGGGTCCTGATTCTGTGGCATGAGATCCCATACAACCCATTCGGCCCTTGGGAAGTCCTGATCGGCGGTGAGTTGCTTCCAGACGGATCCTGGTTTCTGCCGCCTCGTTATGTCACCTTTCTCGGGTCATTGGCTGCCAGATTTGCCTCTCCCTTGCCGCAGGGAGGCTATGCAATCACCCTCTTGGGTTCTCGTCCCAGGCACTTCGTCGAGAACCGGACTATTCTCCTCCTCACCGATGACAATCTGAAGGTGATCCGCGGCCCGAGCCCGGTCTCTCCCGCTCCTAAGAGCTCGCAAGAGGTCGGCGGTCTGGCGATGAGCCCGAGCGGCAGGTTCCTGGTCACCTGGACGCAAGCGGAATCGACGGTCCTGGCACAGATCTTTTCTCCCGCGGGGCGCCCTTTGGCGAAGGCCTTCACGGTGCCAGCGGGCGGTCCGGAACAGCAGTACGCGGGAGCGGCCGCTCCTCTCGCGGATAAGGGATATGTGATCGTCTGGTCCAAGAACCTTACAGAGGAACAGACTCCCGACCTTCTCCTGCGGCTGTTCAAGCCGGACGGCACTCCTCAGGGACCTGATCTGCGGTTGGATCCCGAGATCCGTTTCCGTGGGCTTCAGGAAGTAGCGTCGGACGCTACTGGCAATTTCCTTGTGGTCTGGCAGGAGGGTGATATTGGGTGGGACATCTGGGGCCGCCTGTATCACTCCGACGGCACGCCGTATGGTCCCAAGGTCCGGCTCAACCAGCACACGATCAACGATCAGACCAACGCCCAGGTGGCGGCCGGTCCGAACGGGACGTTCGTGGTGGTCTGGCAGAGCACTGGCCAGGACAACGGTGACGATGGGATCTACGGCCGAATCTTTGCTGTACCACCAAGCGGCCGGTGACCTGCGAGGTCAATCCTTCCCCCCGTCCCGGTCCGCCGGCAGGAGGGCGATGGTAAGCGTGTAGCGCTGGCGCCGGGTCCGGGATTTCGCATCCTTCGCGCCCGGCTCGCTCGCGCGTTTGACCAGCGCCACGAGCTCCTTCCGCAGCCGCTTCGCCTCGGCTCTCGACAGCCGCAGGATGCCGCGGACGGCTACCACGGTGCCCGGCCTCTGGCTGGAGCTCAAGGCGCGCACGAGCTCCTCCCGCGCCTGGTCGAACAGCACGAAGCCCATGACCGCCTGCGCCTCCTCGTTCTGCAGCAACGCGGGATCCGTCTTGGTCAGGAACTGGCTCTGTGTCACCTCGAAGTACTTCTCGGTGGTGCCGCGGTTCTGCCGCGTCTCGCGCAGGCGCACCAGCCCCGCCCGCTCCAGCGCCGCCACGTGGTGGTAGAGCTTGGTGGGCGATTCGCCCAGCGCTTCCGCCGCCTGCTTGGTGGTGCGCGGGCATTCCGCGAACACCTCGAGCAGCCGCAGCCGCAACGGGTGCGACAGCGCCCGCATCTGCTCCAGCCCCGCCGGCCGGCTCGTGGTCTCTTTCTTCCCAGGCATCGGTCCTCCCGCGAATCCCTACGCTGCAACCCTATCCCGGCCGCCGCCCCGCCGTAAACCCCCACCGCTTGACGGCGGTCGATTATTCAACTACAGTTGAATAATCGAGGTTGTCTGAAAGGGCCTCTCAGAAAGGAGATTGCAATGCCCCACGTCGCGCTCGATCACGTCCTGTTCGTCCTCATCGCTCTCGTCTCACCCGCCGTCGACAAGCTCTGGCTCTACCCCTGGCTCACCCGCGCCACGGAGGCGGGCGTGCCCGGCGCCCGCCGGCGCGCCTACCTCGTCGGCATCCTGGGGCAATGGATTCCCATGGGGTTGGCCCTCGCCCTGTGGGCGAGCCGCGGGCGTTCCTTCACGGCCCTCGGGTTTGGCCTCGGCTCGCCGCTGCGGCTGGGAATCGGGCTGGCGCTGGCCGGGGCCGTCGTCATCCTGCTCTCGCTCCAGCACCGCGCGCTCCTGGCCCGTCCTGAGAAGCTCCCGCTGGTCCTCCGCCAGGTGGGGCCGGCCTACCGCCCGCTCCTCCCGCACACGCCGGGGGATCTGCGGGGGTTCAAGCTGCTCTCGATCACGGCCGGGATCTGCGAGGAGGTGATGTACCGCGGCTACATCTGGTGGTACCTGGCCGTCTGGACCGGTCCGTGGGCCGGCGCCGCGATCAGCTCCGTCCTGTTCGGCGCCGGGCACCTCTACCTGGACCGCAAGGCCGCGGTCAGGGCCGGGATCGTCGGCGCGGTGATGGCGGGGATCGTCCTCGGCTGCGGCTCGCTCTGGCCGGCGATGATCATCCACGCGGCGATCGACATCAATTCCGGCAGCCTGACCTTCCACGCCTTGAGGCAGGCCCAGGGCGGGAGCCCGGAGCCGGACGTCGCGGCGGCGGCGTGATCTCTCAGGGGAACGGCGTCCACGCCGAGGTGTCGCCGCTTTCGAAGCCGTCGAGGAAGATGGCGTTGCTGGAGTGATCGAAATATTGGAACGCCCCGTTCAAGGTGGCGTTCTTGATGTCTGGATTGGTGACGGTCACCGGGACCGTTCCCGTCCCCTGGGCTGGAGCGACGGCGGTGAGCGAGGTGGCGCCGTTGAAGGTGACCGAGACCGCTCCTGCCGTGCCGAAGAGCACCGTCGCCCCGTTGACGAAGCCGGTGCCGTTCAACGTGACCGCGGTGCCGCCGGTGAATGGGCCGCTGGCCGGCGAGACCGACGCCAGGGTCGGCGCCGGCAGGCCGTCGTCAGGAGCGATCGTGAAGCTCACGTTCGAGATGTCGAAAAAAATGTTGCCGACGCAGGAGACGCGGACGCGCGCCTGGGACGTCGGCGTGTTGGGGATCGTGACCGTCTCGGAGCCGTCGTTGGGGGTCGACGCCGCCAGCGAGATGGGGAAGGTGTTGCCGCCGTCGGTCGAGAGGTCGATCGCGACGTTGGCGCAGCTCACCGGCGCGCTGCTCGTCCCCGCCACGTTCCAGGTCACCGTCCGCGAGCTGTTGCCGGACCAGCTCAGCGCGGTATTGGGCTGGGTGACCGCGAACGGCCCGGCGGCGGCGCTCACCGTCACCGTGGTCGCGGCATAGTTGGCTCCGCCGCCGCCGGCGCGGTTGTCGCGGGCCGTGAGACGGAAGGTCATCGTGCGGCTCCGGGTGGGCAGCGACTCGCCCAGGGTCGCGGTGTTGTTGAGGATGTCCGCGAGATGCGGGAAGGTGCGGCTCGGCACGGTCAGGGGCACGAAGGACCGGAAGATGGGGCGCACCGCGGCGACGTCGTCGTTCGGCGGCGCGGCCGAGCCGAGGTCGAATTCCTCCCACATGTAGGTCAGGGGATCGTCGTCCGGATCGGCGGCCGAGCCGGTCAGCGTGAACGGCGTCTGCTTCGGGATAGTGTAGGCCGCGCCCGCGTTGACGGTGGGCGCCTGGTTCCCGGTGGCGGTGATCACCGCGCAGGAGCTGCCGGTGGCTCCGGTCGAGAACGCCACGATCTCATCGAAGCTCTTGGTGTGGAAGGTGTCGTCGCTGTGCGGCTGGAGGTCCTCGGCGCCACAGATGCCCGCGTAGGCCATGATCGTGGTGCCGCTCCCCGGCTCGTAGGCCGTCGACGCGTTGCGATTGCCGCCGCCACAGTTGCTGGTGGTGCCGTTGAAGGTATGGTTGCCGCCGAACTGGTGACCCATCTCGTGCGCCACGTAGTCGACGTCGAAGCCGTCGCCGATCGGATGGGAGCTGCCGGTGACCCCTTGCGCCTTGTTGGCCGTGCACGGCACCCGCAGGCTGGCGATGCCGCCGCCCCCGGTCGAGAAGACGTGGCCGACGTCGAAATTGGCCGCGCCGATGACGTTGTTGAGGTTGGTCCGGTTCTGGCCCAACATGGTCGCGCCGTCGTCGTTGGTGTAGGGGTCGGTAGCGCCGTCGGTATAGACGAGCAGGTCGTCGTTCCCGATCAGGACCATGCGGATCGCCACCTCGCGCTCGTAGATGCCGTCGACCCGGTTCATCGACACCGCCATGGCGTTCAGCGCGCAGTCGACGGCGGGCGGGTTGGGATCGCAGACCGCCGCCGTGTACTCGCCCGTGGCGGCGAGCGCCAGGCGGTAGGTGCGGAGCTGCGCCCCGGCGGCGGCCTTCACGGGCACGGCCGAAGCTCCCGGCCCGGTCTCCTCGTCCGAGGCTTCGCCTTGGACGTCGCAATGAAAGGCCGGTCCGGCCGCCTTGCGCGCGTCCTGCTTGAAATAGGAGAGGACGTGCCGCGCGTCCCAGCGGCGGTAGGGATCGATGTACACCGTCCCCGCCGTCGACAGCACCATGGCGTGGAAGCCCAGGGACGTCAGGCTCAGGCGGGCGGTCGCCGTGGGATCGTCGACCCCCTGCGCGACGAACGTGCGGATCTCGGGAAACCTTGCCGCCAGCGCCGGCTCGAGGATGGGCGATTCCTCGACGCGGAAGAGCTTGTCGGTGCCGTCCGGATAGGGCAGGGCGAGCAGGAGCGGCACCACCCCGCCGGCCGCCGAGCGCTCCGCCGGGGCCCGGTCGAGCAGGATCGAGAGCGCCTCGGCGTCCACCTCCAGAGCCCGGAAGCGCCGGGGCAGGGGAGCTTCCCGGGAGCCGTCCCGGGCCGGCAGCGCCTGGACGAGCTCCGGCGAGAGATCGCGGAACGGACCCTCCGCGGCGGCGGGCGCGCACACCGCGAGGACGAGACCGAGGAGGATCAGGAAACGGCGTTCGAGCATGGGCAATTTTCCCCTTGAGGCGGCCCGTCATTCTAGCCGATCCGGTCCGCCGCGAATCCGGGTATCCTAGGAGGACCATGCGCCGTCCGCCCGTTCCAGCGATCTTGATAGCTCTGGCGTGGGCCCTCCGCGCGGCCCTGGGGTCCGCCGCGGAGCCCGCGCCGGCACCCCGGCCCGCCGAGCCGCCGCGCGGCGTGCTGGTCGAGAAGGTGACCTGCGCCGGCCAGCCGGACCAGGCCTACGCCCTCTACCTGCCGTCCAACTACAAGCCGGACCGCCAATGGCCCATCCTCTACGTCTTCGACGCGCGCGGCGACGGCAAGCGGGTCGCCGAGCTCTACCGGCCGGCCGCCGAGGCCCACGGCTGGATCGTGGTCAGCTCCTGGAATTCGGCGAGCGACGGGCCGATGGAGCCCAACTTCACCGCCATGCACGCCCTGTGGGCCGACACCCACGCCCGCTTCGCCGTCGACGACTCCCGCGTCTACGCCGCGGGCTACTCCGGCACCGTGCGCTTCGCCTGCATCCTGGCCCTCACCGCGCCGGGATCGATCACCGGCATCATCGGCGCCGGCGCCGGCTTCCCCTTCAACACGCCGCCCAAGAAGGACAACCCGTTCGTCTTCTTCGGCACGGTGGGGGACCGCGATTTCAACTGGTACGAGATGAACGACCTCGACGCGGCCCTGGGGGCCCTGGGCCTGCCGCACCGCATCGAGCACTTCGCCGGCGAGCACGACTGGCCGCCGCCCGACCTCGCCGTCAAGGCGATCGCCTGGATGGAGCTCCAGGCCATGAAGACGGGCAAGCGGGAGAAGAGCCCCGCGCTGATCGAAGCGGAGTGGGCCCGCGACCGCGAACGGGCCCGATCGCAGGCGGCCCATCCCGCGGATGCCTTCCACACCTGGTCCGCCATGGCCGCCGACTACGCCGGCCTGCGTGACGTCTCCGAAGCCCAGAAGGAGGCCGCCGCCCTCGCCGCCTCGCCGGCCTGCCAGAAGGAGCTCCATGACCGCGCCGAGCGGGACCGTCGCGACAAAGACCTCCTGGCCCAGGCACCGGGCATCCTGGCCCGGGGAAATCCGGCCAATGACCCGGTAACCCCGGCGCAGATCGCCGCCGCGCTCAAGGTCCCGGAGCTCAAGAAGCGCGCCGCGTCCCCCGATCCCGAAGAGCGCCTCTCGGCCACGCGGATCCTCAACACCTACCGGGGGCAGACGCTGTTCTACCAGCCGCAGTCCCTCATCGAAAAGAAAGAGTACGACCGCGCCGTCTTCATGCTGACCATCGGCGCCGAGATCGATTCCGACGAGCCGGGGATCTGGGTGTCGATCGCGTCCGTGCAGGCCCGCAAGGGCAAGCCGGGCCACAAGAAGGCCCTGGACGCGCTGCGCACCGCGGTGGACAGGGGGCTCTCCGATCCCGCCCTGCTCGACCGCAAGACGTTCGACGACCTGCGCCAGGACGAGGAATTCCGCCGCATCCTGGCGCAGGTGACCGAGCGCCACCGCGGGGCCGGGGGCGGCACTTTCCAGACACCCTCTGGGATAGAATCCCACCCGTGCTGACCAGGGTTACGATCCGGAGCTTCAAGCGTTTCGCCGACGTCTCCGTCGAGCTCGGCAATCCGGTCGTCTTCATCGGTCCCAACAACTCGGGCAAGACCACGGCCCTGCAGGCGCTCGCCCTCTGGGACATCGGGCTGCGGCGCTGGAATGAAAAGCGGCAGGGGCAGGCTGCGGAGAAGCGGCCGGGCGTCACGATCAACCGGCGCGATCTGATCGCCCTGCCCGTTCCCAACGCGAACCTGCTCTGGCGGGACCTCCACGTCCGGGACACGCGGCTCTCCCCGGAGACGGGGAAAAGGGAGACCCGCAACGTCCGCATCGAGATCGTGGTCGAAGGCGTGACGAATTCCACGCGGTGGGAATGCGGCCTGGAATTCGATTACGCCAACGAGGAGTCCTTCTACTGCAAGCCTTTACGCCTGAGTGAGAACGGCGCACCGGAGAGGATGGCGGTCCCCCCCTTGGCCGGCCAGGAAAAGATCGCATTTCTGCCGCCCATGTCCGGGCTGGCGGCCAACGAGACCCGGCTGGATTGGGGCGCCGTCAACGTACGGCTCGGAGAAGGACGGACCGCCGAGGTCCTGCGGAATCTCTGCTATGAGATCACGCAGGCGAACGACGGCGGGCGAGGGTGGGACCTGCTCCAGTCCCGCATCCGGGACCTCTTCAAGGTCGAGCTCAACGAGCCGAGATATGTCGCCGAGCGCGGGGAGATCACCATGTCCTACCAGGACCATGGTATCCACCTCGACCTCTCCGCCGCGGGGCGTGGCCTTCAGCAGACGCTCCTTCTCCTCGCCTATCTCCTGCGCAATCCGAGGTCCGTGCTGCTGATTGACGAGCCGGACGCGCACCTCGAGATCCTGCGCCAGCGACAGATCTATCAGGTTTTGAGCGACGCCGCCCGCGAGACGGAAAGCCAGGTCATCATGGCGAGCCATTCCGAGGTGATCCTGAACGAGGCCGCCGATCGCGACGTGGTCGTCGCCTTCGTGGGCACGCCCCATCGGATCGACGATCGGGGAAGCCAGGTCCTGAAATCGCTCAAGGAGATCGGTTTCGACCAGTATTATCAGGCGGAGCAGACGGGGTGGGTGCTCTACCTCGAAGGCTCCACGGATCTGGCGATTCTACAGGCCTTCGCCCGTCTTCTGGATCATCCGGCCCGGAAAACCCTGGAACGCCCGTTCGTTCATTACGTGGAAAACAAACCGGGCAAGGCCCGGGACCACTTCTACGGCCTCCGGGAAGCCAAGCCGGATCTCCAGGCGTTCGCGCTGTTCGATCGGTTACCCGTAGAGCTGGAGAGAAACCCGCACCTGGATCAGAAGATGTGGAGACGGCGGGAGATCGAAAACTATCTCTGCTTTCCCGAGACCCTCCTCTCCTGGGCCCGGCAGGCCGCCGCCCAGCACCTCGGCCCCCTGTTCGGAAGCGCCTGGGAAGACCGCATGCTCGCCGCGATCCAGCAGATCGAAAGCGCCATGATGACCCTCGGCAAAGGCTCGCCCTGGTCCCCCGACACCAAGGTCTCTGACGACTTTCTCGACCCTCTCTTTGATAACTTCTTCCGCGGCCTCGACCTCCCCAACCTGATGCGAAAGACCGACTACCATGCGCTGGCTCCGTTCGCCCCGCGCCAGCTCATCGATCCGGAGGTCGTCGAGGTGCTCGACCGCATCGTGGCCGTCTGTGAGCGGGCTCGGCCCGTGTAGGAGCCGGAGCCAATGGATGGAGTCGTAACCACAGTCAGCCGGAGCGCGACCCACACGTTCACCAAACCCAACCACGAGGGTATCCGCCTCCTGGCCGGGCTGGGCGTCGAGGGGGACGCGCACCTGGGCGAGACGGTCAAGCATCGCTCGCGGGTGGCGCGCGATCCCACGCAGCCCAACCTGCGGCAGGTGCACCTGATCCACGCCGAGCTGCACGACGAATTGCGGATGGCTGGCTTCGAGGTCGTCGCCGGGGAGATGGGGGAGAACGTCACCACCCGCGGCCTCGATCTGCTCGGGCTGCCGGCCGGTACGAGGCTGCACCTGGGCGAGGCGGCGGTGGTCGAGGTGACCGGCCTGCGCAATCCCTGCGTTCAGTTGGACCACTTTCAGGCCGGCCTGATGTCGGCGGTTCTGGGGCGGGACGCGCAGGGGAACCTCATCCGCAAGTCCGGCATCATGGGGATCGTCCTCAACGGCGGCGAGGTGCGCCCCGGGGATGCGATCCGGGTCGAGCTGCCTCCGGAGCCGTACCGGGCGTTGGCGCCGGTTTGATGTCCACCGTCTGGGTGCCTGAAAAGCCAGCCCCGGAGGGGCGTAGGCATAGTGTGTCGAGCATGTTCAACAGCTTGGGGGTGAAAGTCCCCTGCACAGCCTGATGGAGGCGAAGTGCTAGCGAAGCGCAAGGGCTCTAGGGTCCCGTGAGGGGCCGTCCGAAAGAAGCGTGGAGCAA
>DASXJP010000290.1:0-16710 GCA_036497345.1 Thermoanaerobaculia bacterium | reverse complement strand
ACACAGGGCCGCCCCTACGAGTCTGAGGGTTTAGAAGTCGACCAGGCGCGCGGAGATGCCGGGCGAATTGGAGTTGGAGGTGAAGCCCTCCCAGGGGACCAGGACGTCGCCCAGCGGGCTGACGGCGACCGCGGTCCGGCTGATGGCGTTGATCGGCGCGGAGTTGATCGCCACCTCGGCGCCGAGGGCGTTGCCGAGCCGGTCGATCTCGACGCCGAAGACGCCGACCGGGAAGATGTCGTTGTAGTCGGCCCAGACCACCAGGAAGTGGCCGTTGACGCCGGCGATCGACGGGGAGATCTGACCCTGGGCCACGCCCTGGCTGACCCGGAATTGCGGGCCGACGAAGCTCCCGCCGGTGCCCAGGAACTGGCCGTAGATGTGGGAGTCCTTGATGGTGCCCGCCTGGCCCTGCCAGACCACCAGGTAGCCGCCGGTGTTGGGGTCGGCGGTGATGGCCGCCCGGCGCTGGAGGCCGGCGACGGTGGTGTTGACCCGGAATTCGGCGCCGCGCGGCGAGGCCGAGCGGTCGAACAGGCGGACGTAGACGCCCTGCGAATCGGCGTCCGCGGCCTCCCAGGCCACCGCGAAGCTGCCGTTGGCGGCGGCGGCCAGCGACGCGTTGGACGCGAAGCCCGGCACCGAGCTGAGCTTCAGCTCGCCGCTGGTCGTCTGGACGTTCGAGGTGCGCACCAGCCGGGCGAAGATGCCGTCGCCGAGCTTGGACGCCGTGAGGTCGTCGCTCTGCCAGGCCACCACGGCGTCGGCGCCGTTGCGGACCAGGATCCGGGGGTTGCTCTGGAAGCCGTTGGTGGTGGCGTTCACGCGCAGCGGCGAGCCCACCGGCGCGCCGGCGGACGAGATCTTCTGCACGTAGACGTCCCGGTCGAGCACGTTGCGGGTCTCCATGAAGAGGTCGGCGCTGACGTCGTCCCGCTCCTCGGTCCAGGCGAGGAGGAAGTCGCCCGTGGAGAGGGCGACCACCGCGGGCTCCTTGCGGATGACCTCCGGGCCCCGGCCCGGAATCCGGGGGAGCGTCTGGTTGGCCACCAGGGCGAGCTCGCCGCTCGCGGGGGAGCCGTCACGGCCGTAGAGGCGGCCCCGCAGGCCGGCGCGGTCGTTCTCCCACACGACCAGAGCCGAGCCGGCGGCGTTGAACGCGGCGACCGGATTGCGCTGCTTGTTTGCGGTATTGGCATTGACGCGGAATTCGTTCCCCTGCGGCCGCGGCTGACCCAAAACCGGGGCAGCGATGGCGGGCAGCAGGGCGAGCGTGAGCCACAGCGACGGCTTCGATCTCATACCCTTCTCCTCCTAAAGATGGACGGAACGGCTCGTACAGCGGGCTAACTCCCCACCACTCTATGTCAGAGCGGCATAGCTGTCAACCGTCTCCTGGAGACTGAGCTTACTCCTCAGAGGAACAGCAGCGCCACTCCGGCCACGGCCACCAGGGCGCCCGCGACGCCGCCCACTCCCACCCGCTCGCGATGGAGGATCACCACCAGGGGGATGATGAGCACCGGCTGGAGGGCCATGATGCTGGCCGCCACGCCGGCCACGGTATGGCGGACGGCGAAGAGGGAGAGGGAGACGCCGAGGAAGGGGCCGAAGAAGGCGCCGGTGGCGGCGAAGCCGAGCCCCCGGCGGTCGCGCGCCGCCGCCGCCACCCGCGGCCAGCCGCGCATGGCGGAGAGGAAGAGGGCATAGCCGCCGAGGGCGGCGATCACCCGCACCTCGGTGGCGGCGACGGGGTCGTAGCTGCCCATCCCCAGCTTGCTGAGCACCAGCCCTCCCGCCTGCCCCAGAGCGCCGCAGAAGCCGAGCGCGAGGCCGGCGGCCCAGGAGCGGGAGTCGTGCGGGACCCCGTCCTCCGGCTCCTTGTGCTCGAGCACGGCCCAGGAGATGCCCGTGACCGTGAGCGCCATCCCCAGGGCGTCGCGCCCCGTGAGGGTCTCGCCAAGCAGCAGCCAGCCGATGAGCGCCGTCAGCAGAGGGGCGAGGGACATCATCAGCGACGCGATGCGGGGGCCGATCAGCACGTAGGCCCGGAACAGGCAGAGGTCGCCGAAGACGAAGCCGATCAGGCCGGAGACGGCGAGCCACCCCCAGGCCCGGGGCGTGGCGTCGACGGGCAGCGGCAGCCCCCGCAGCGCCCAGGTGGCGAGCGCCAGGAAGCCGAGCGCCATCGCCAGCCGGATCAGGTTGAGCGGCAGCAGCGCCATCCGCCGCCCGGCGGCGGTGAAGGCGAGCGCCGAGACGGCCCAGCAACAGGCGGTGCCGAGCGCGGCGAGCTGGCCGAGGGTTGCGGAGGGGACGGCGGGCACGGGGGCGGAGCTTAGCGGAAAAGCCGGCCGAAGGCCGCCCCCCTGGGACCGCCGGCCTCCCCAGGGGGGTGCAGCCTTACTTCAAGCCCTGTACAAATTTCGCCACCGCCCCCACCGCCGTCTCCAGGTGCTGCTTCTCCTTGAGCCCCGACGACGCCCGGGGCTTGAAGGAGTGGTCGCCGTCCTCCAGCCAGACGACGCGGATGGCCGGCGAGAGGTCGTAGCCCGCGACCTCCTCGGGAGTGCCGAAGGGGTCGCGCGTGCCCTGGACGATCAGGGTGGGGGTGCGGAGGTCGTGGAGGTGGGCGGTGCGCAGGCGGTCCGGCTTGTCCGGGGGATGGAAGGGGTAGCCGAGACAGACCAGGCCGCGCACCTCCATCTCGTCCGCCACCAGGCTGGCCATCCGGCCGCCGAGCGATTTGCCGCCGATCACCAGCCGCTCCCCTCCCCCGAGCGCGGCGATCGCCTCCTTCCAGGCCGCGCGCAGGGCGGGCTCGCGGTCGGGGGCCCGCCGCTCCCCGGTCTCGCGGCGGCGCCGCATGTAGGGGAATTCGAAGCGCACCGCCCGCAGGCCGGCCGCGCCGAGGCCGGCGGCGACGATGTTCAGGAACGGCGAATCCATCGGCGCCCCCGCGCCGTGGGCCAGCAACACGGTGGGACCATCCTCCGGACCGTCGAAGATCATTCCGGTCTTCTCCATCGCACCCTCCTCGTTCCTATATTCTGACTGACGATGATGAAGCGGATCAGGGAGATCGCCCGGGCGCGCCGCGGCCTCCTCCTCGCCGCCGGCCTCGCCTGCGCCAGCCTGGCGCGCGGCGGCGCCCCACCCGAGGCACCGGCCGCGTCCGTCACCGCCGGCGCCGCCCCGGGCTACGTGCCCGACCAGGTCTGCCGCGGTTGCCATGAGAAGCTGTACACCTCCTACCAGGAGGTGGGGATGGCGCGGTCCTTCTATCGCCCCAGCCCCGAACGCCGTAGCGAGGGCTTCACCGCTCCCCCTTACTATCACGCCCCCTCCCACCAGTACCTGCAGATCGTGCCACGCGGCGACGGCCTGGTCTTCCGCCGCTGGCGGGAGGGGACCTGGGGCGAGCCGGTCCATCTCTTCGAGCAGCCGGTCGACTGGATCCTCGGCTCCGGCCATCACGCCCGCACCTATCTCTATCGCACCCCGGACGGCGCCCTGTTCCAGCTGCCGCTCGCCTGGTATACCCAGGAGAAGCGCTGGGGGATGGCGCCGGGCTACGACCGACCGGACCACGAGGGCGTGCTGCGGCGGGTGCGCCGGGAGTGCCTGTTCTGCCACAACGGCTACCCCGACGTGCCGGCGGGGAGCGACGCCGCGGGGCAGCCGCAGCTCTTTCCGGCCACGCTGCCGGAGGGGACCGGCTGCCAGCGCTGCCACGGTCCGGGAGCCGAGCACGCGCGCCGGGCGCGCGGCAATACCCCTGGTAAGACCGCGGCGCCGGAGACCATCCGGGCGGCGATCGTCAATCCGGCCCGCCTGCCGCCGGAGCGCCGCGACGACGTCTGCTTCCAGTGCCACCTGCAGCCGGTGGTGGCTCTGGCGGGGAGCCGGCGGCTGGGGCGCGGCGACTATTCCTTCCGCCCCGGCGAGGCGCTCCCCGACTACCAGGCCCACGTCGACGTCACGGAGGAAGGCACCGCGCCCGGCGAGCGCTTCGAGATCAACCATCAGGCCTACCGCCTGCGCCAGAGCCGCTGCTTTGAGGCGAGCGCCGGCAAGCTGTCCTGCCTCACCTGCCACGATCCCCACCGCCGGCTGGCCGGCAGCGAGCGGGCGGCCCACTTCCGCGCCGCCTGCCAGGGCTGCCACCCCGGCGCCGCGTGCCGCCGGCCCCGCTCCGCCCCGGCGAGCGATCCGCGGATTGATCCCCCAAATAGCGACACCGCCGACTGCGTCTCCTGCCACATGCCCAAGCGCCGCCCGCGCGACGTGGTGCACGTGGTGATGACCGACCATCGCATCCGCCGCCAGCCCGGCGGCCCCGAGCTGTTGGCGCCGCTCGCCGAGAGCGAGCCGGTGCTGACCGGCGTCGAGGTGCTGGAGCCGCAAAGGCTGCGTCCTCTCCCCGGAGAGAAGAGCGACGAGCCCCTGGCCGAGATCTATCGCACCCTGCCGCTGGTGCGCGGCGGTGCTTCCGACGCCGCCGTCGACCGCTTCGCCAGGCTGGCCGGCACCGGCGCCGCCCAAGGCGACCGCGCCCTCCAGCTGGAGCTCAGCCTCGGGCTCCTGCGCCGCCGCCGCTACGCCGAGGCGGCGCGCCGGCTCGCCGCCCTGCGCGACGCGGGAGACGAGAGCGGCCGCCTACTGGAGGCGCTGGCCACCGCGCGCGAAGGCCTGGCGGAGGACGCCGCGGCCGAGGCGCTCTACCGCCAGGCCCTGGCGCGCGGCGATGTCGACCGTCCCGAGGTCGAGACCCGGCTCGGCCAGCTCCTCGCCCGCCACGGCCGGACCGAGGAGGCCGCGGCGCTGTTCCGCCAGGCGCTCGCGCGGCGTCCCAACCTGCTGCTCGCCTGGCTGCGCCTCGGCCAGCTCCAGGCCGCCGCGGGCCGGCGGGACGACGCGATGGCGAGCTTCGCGCGGGCGCTGGCGATCGACCCCGCGCAGGAGGCGGCCGGGCGGGAGATCGACCGGCTTCGCGGCGCGGCCCCGGCCACGCCGGGGAAGCGCTGAGCTATACTCCCCACCGTTATTCGTATCCGCCGATGATTCCGACTTCCGATCAGCTGGAGGAGATCGCCCGCCTGCGGGAAGGCTCCCTCGCGGAGGTGCCCTTCGCGCCGCTCCTCCTCGCCTATGCCCTGCGCCAGCACTCGCTCGTGCTGGAGGTGCGGCGCCGGCAGGTCTGGAAGCGCATCCTGATCGAGAACGGCGTCCCCGTCGACTGCCGCTCGAACCTGACCCACGAGACCCTCGGGCGCTTCATGGTGGCCGAGGGGAAGCTCAGCGAGGAGGACTTCACGGCCTGCCTCTCGCGTTCGGCCTCGCGCGGCGTCCCCTTCGGCGAGATCCTGCTCGAGCACGGGCTGGTCACGGCGGCCGACCTCTTCCGCATCCTGCAGCAGAACCTGGCCAAGAAGCTGCTCGACCTCTTCACCTGGAACGAGGGGGAGCTGCGCTGGCTCGACGAGGCGCCGGCCGCCGAGTCCTCGCTCAAGGTGAAGGTGCCGCAGCTCATCCTCACCGGCGTCACCCGCTTCGCCCCCCAGGAGGAGGTCGACATGTCGGTGGCGCCGCTGGTGGGCAAGAAGCTGGTGCTCAACCCCAGGCCGCCGTTCCCCATCGAAGAGCTGCGCCTCAACCGCCACCAGAGCCAGATCGCCGAGGCCCTGCGCCCGCCGGGCCGGCGGATGAGCGAGTTGGCGGAGCTGACCCAGCTCCCCGTCGACGAGATCACCCGCGTGCTCTACGCGCTGTCGATCCTCGGCGTGGCGGCCACCTCCGACGCCGTGCCCAGGGACCTGACGTCCACCGGCTCGTTCTCCCGTCCCGCCCTGGCCCCCCCGCCGCCCCCGCCGGCGGCGACCGTGCCGGTGGCTGCGGCGGCGCCCACCGATCCGGAGCTGGAGCGGCGGCGCAACGAGATCATGCAGGCCTACCTCTCCTATCGCCGGCAGGACGCCTTCGACCTGCTCGGCGCTCCCGAGGACGGCACGCCGGCCGTCTGCGAGGAGAGGTTCCTCGACTTCGCCCGCCGCTTCTCCCCCTGGACGCTGCCGCCCGGAGACCTCGCCGAGAAGGCGCGCGACCTCTTCCTGACCGGCGCCCGCGCCTACGCCGAGCTCGCCGACGTCGAGCAGCGCAACACCCTGCTCTTCCGGCGCAAGACGCTGCGCGAGGAGCGGGCGAAGCGGCCCACGGCGAGCTTCGCCATCAAGACCGACCTGCTCGACTCGGAGTCGCAGTACAAGAAGGGCAAGACGCTGATGGACACCGGCAAGCACCGGGAGGCGCTGATGCTCCTGGAGTTCGCCGCCGACTGCGACCCCCAGAACAGCCTCTACGCCGCCGAGCTGGCCTACTGCCGCTTCCTGGTCACCCCGGGGCACGCCTCCCGGTCGCTCAAGGAGCTCAACGAGACGCTGCGCCGCGACCCCAACTGCGGTCTCGCGGCCTTCTACGCCGGGGAGATCGAGCGCCAGGTGGGCAACACGCCCGAGGCCGAGGCCTATCTGCGCCGGGCGATCAAGCTGATGAGCCCCGACCGCCGGCCGATCGAGGCGCTGAAGTCGCTTTCGACCGAGCGCAAACGCTGATCCCTCTCCCGGCTTTGTCCCGTCTCCGGGCCTTCCGCGCACCCTCTGGAGCGGACGGCCATAATGGTAAGATCCGCGCCCATGGCCGATAGGAGGAACCCGTGAAACAAGGTGAAGTCCTGATGAAGGAAAGGGAGCGCAGAAAGATCTCCCCCGAGGAGATGGCCGGCAAGGTGGGCCTCCCGTTGGATCGATACCTCGACGTCGAGGCCGGCAATTCGCCGGCCGAGCGCTGGGGTCCGGCCATCCGCGAGCTGGCGGTGGCGCTCCAGGTCCCCACCAGCCGGATGTTCGCCACCAGCGGCAAGTCCGCGGACACGCGGCCGGGCCAGGCCGCCGAGCTGATCCGCGGCCACCGCGAGGCGCGCAAGCTCGACGCCGCGGACGTGGCCGGCAAGATGGGGGTCTCGCCGGAGGAGTACGCCCAGGTCGAATCCGGAAGCTCGGAGATCGAGGAGTGGGGACCGTTCTTCCTCCGCTTCGCCGAGTCGCTCGAGAACGGCTTCCCGGTGTTCAACCTCTTCCACCCCTTCGGCCTGCCGTTCGAGAAGCTGAGCCTCGAAGACTACCGGTAGGCCCGGTCCACCTTTGAGGGCGGCCCACGCGGCCGCCCGCCCATCTGTGCCCATCTGTGGTAGAAAACGGCGAATGCTCACGGAGCCTGCCGACCCATGATGAAATCCATTTTTTCCGCTTTCCCGCTCACGATCCTGCTGACGTTCCTCCTTCCCACCGGCGCCCATGCCGCCAAGCCGAAACCGCAGGCCGTCACCCCCGCTCCCGCGGCGGCGGCGAAGCCCGCGGTCGATCCCGCCCGGTTCTCGGGGCTCAAGTGGCGGGAGATCGGCCCGTACCGCGGCGGGCGCGTGGCCGCGGTCACCGGCCTCTCCGGGGACCGCAACACCTACTACTTCGGCGGCACCGGGGGAGGGGTATGGAAGACCGTCGACGGCGGCCGGACCTGGAAGAACGTCTCGGACGGCTTCTTCGGCGGCTCGATCGGCGCCGTGGCGGTCTCCGACTGGGACCCGAACGTGGTCTACGCGGGCGGCGGCGAGGTGACGGTACGCGGCAACGTCTCCCACGGCGACGGCCTGTGGAAGTCGACCGACGCGGGGAAGAGCTGGACCTTCGCCGGCCTCGCCGATTCCCGGCAGATCTCCCGCATCCGCATCCACCCCAAGGACCCTGATCTCGTCTACGCCGCCGTGCTGGGACACGTCTTCGGTCCCAACGAGATGCGCGGCGTCTACCGCAGCAAGGACGGCGGCGCCCACTGGGAGCGCGTCCTCTACGGCGGCGACCGGGTGGGCGCGGTCGACCTCACCATGGACCCGACGAACCCGCGGGTGCTCTACGCCTCGCTGTGGAATTTCAAGCGCACTCCCTATAGCCTGGAGAGCGGCGGCCCCGGCTCCGGGATCTGGAAGACCACCGACGGCGGCGACCACTGGAGCGAGCTGACGCGCAACCCGGGGCTCCCCAAGGGGACGATCGGCATCAATGGTGTCGCCGTCTCCCCCACCAACCCGGACAACCTCTACGCCATCGTCGAGGCGGCCGACGGCGGCCTCTTCCGCTCGCGCGACGGCGGCAAGACCTGGATGAAGGCCAGCGGCGATCCCGAGATCCGCCAGCGCGCCTGGTACTACAGCCACGTCTACGCCGATCCCAAGGACGAGGAGGGGCTCTACGCCCCCAACGTGCAGCTCCGTCACTCCAAGGATGGCGGCCGGACGTTCACCTCGATCCGCCCGCCCCACGGCGACAACCACGACCTCTGGATCGACCCCAACGACCCGCTGCGGATGATCGAGTCGAACGACGGCGGCGCCACGGTGTCGACCGATGGCGGCAAGACCTGGACCGCGGAGGACAACCAGCCGACGGCGCAGTTTTACCGCGTCTCCACCGACACCCACGTCCCCTACCGGATCCTCGGCGCGCAGCAGGACAACTCGGCGCTGCGCATCCTCTCGCGCGGTGGCGGGGCGGGCATCGGCCCCCGCGACTGGGAACCCACGGCCGGGGGGGAGAGCGGCTACATCGTCGCCGACCCCAAGGACCCCGAGGTGGTCTACGGCGGCTCCTACGGCGGCCTGCTCATCCGGCTGAATCACGCCACCGGGGACATCCGCGACGTCAACCCCTGGCCGGACAACCCGATGGGCTCCGGCGCGGCCGACATCAAGCAGCGCTTCCAGTGGAACTTCCCCATCGCCTTCTCGCCGAACGATCCCAACACGCTCTACGCGGCGTCGCAGGTGCTGTTCAAGAGCACGGACGGCGGGCAGAGCTGGACGGCGATCTCCCCCGACCTGACGCGCAACGACAGGTCCAAGCAGGGCGCCTCGGGCGGCCCGATCACCAAGGACAACACCAGCGTCGAGTACTACGACACGATCTTCTACGTGGCCGAGTCGCCGGTGGAGCCGGGGGTGATCTGGACCGGCTCGGACGACGGCCTGGTGCACGTCACCCGCGACGGCGGCAAGACCTGGAAGGACGTCACCCCCAAGGGCATCCCGGACTGGATCATGATCAACGAGATCGACGCCAGCCCGCTCGACAAGGGGACCGCCTACGTGGCGGCCACGATGTACAAGTCGGACGACAACCGCCCCTATCTCTACAAGACGAACGACTACGGGGCGACCTGGACGCGCATCGACAACGGCATCGCTCCGGCCCACCTCACGCGCGTGATCCGCGCCGATCCGGCCCGCCGGGGGCTGCTCTACGCCGGCACCGAGCGGGGGATGTACGTCTCCTTCGACGACGGCGCGCACTGGCAGCCGCTGCAGCTCAACCTGCCCATCGTCCCCATCCACGACCTCACGATCAAGGACGGCAGCCTGATCGCCGCCACCCACGGGCGCTCCTTCTGGGCCCTCGACGACCTGACGCCGCTGCGCGAGATCGCCGCCGACCGCGACCTCGGCAACGCGCGGGCGCACCTCTTCCCGCCGGCGCCTGCCTACCGGTACGCGGACGCCGGGGGCGGGTTCTTCCAGCCGCCCGGATCGGGGCAGAACCCGCCGACCGGCGTGGTCATCGACTACTACCTGCAGGAGGCGCCGCCGGCCGCCCAGGCCAAGGACGTGAAGCTGGAGATCCTCGCCCGCGACGGCAAGGTGATCCGCACCTTCCAGGGCAAGCCGGCCGAGAAGAGGGACGAGAAGGGGAAGGACCAGGAGAAGGGGAGGGAGGCGGACAAAGAGAAGAAGCCCGCGGCCACGACCGCCAAGCCCGGCGAGACCCCCGAGGGAAAGGCCGAGGCGGAAGAGAAGGGCGAGGAGGAGGCTCCCGCCGAGGAGGGGGGGCGCCGGGGCCGGCACCTGGAGCCGAAGGTCCCCACCGAGGCGGGGCTCAACCGCTTCGTGTGGGACATGGAGTGGCCGGCCGCCAGCTCGTTCCCGGGGCTGGTGATGTGGACCGGCGATCCGGTCTACGCCACGGCGGTGCCGGGCACCTACCAGGTCCGCCTGACCGCGGCCGGGCAGACGCTCACCCAACCCTTCGAGATCCGCAAGGACCCGCGCTCCACGGCCACCCAGGAGGATCTCGAGGCGCAGTACCAATTCGTCTCCGAGGCGCGGGACAAGCTGACCGAGACCCACGACGCCGTCCGCCGCATCCGCGACGTGCGCGGCCAGCTCCAGCAGATCGAGAAGCGCCTCGCCAAGGACGAGGCCATGAAACCGGTCGTCGACGCCGCCAAGGATCTCGACAAGAAGATGACCGCGGTCGAGGAGGCGCTCTACCAGACCAGGAATCACGCCTCCGAGGACCCGCTCAACTTCCCCATCCGGCTGGACGACAAGCTCAACGGCGTGGCCACCTCGGCCGCGCTCGGCGACCACCGGCCCACGGCACAGGCCGTGCAGGTGAAGCGTGAGCTGACGGCCGCGATCGACGCCGAGCTCGCCAAGCTGCGCGACATCTGGGACGCCGACCTCGCCCGTTTCAACCAGCTCGCGCGCGACAAGGGCGTGGCGGCGATCGTGGTGCCGCCGGCTCAGCTTAAATAGATACGGGAACGTGACACGATAGACTTCAAATCACCATGGACGTCATCACCAGGACCTTTCCCACCTACACCCTGAGAGGCTGGGACCTCTCGGAGCTGCTGCCGGAGCCCAGCGAGCGGGAGCTCTCGGCCCGGCTCTCCGATCTCGAAACGGCGGCGGCCGACTTCGAGCAACGGCGCGGAGACCTCGATCCCAACATGGAGCCGCGCGTCTTCCTCGCCATCCTCCGCCAGTACGAGGAGCTCCACAACCTGATCCAGGTGATCAACGGCTACGCCTCGCTCTGGTTCTACTCGAACACCGGCAGCCAGGAGGCGCTGACCTTCCGCAACCGCGTGCGGCAGGCGGCGACGGCGGTCGGCAACCGCACCCTCTTCTTCACCCTCTGGTGGCGCGGCCTCTCCGACGAAGAGGCCTGGCGCCTGCTGCCGTCCGAGAGCGAGCACCGGGACTACCGCCAGTACCTCCAGGACCTGCGGCGCTTCAAGCCCCACACGCTCGACGAGAAGTCCGAGCAGATCATCAACCTCAAGGACCAGACGGGCGCCGAGGCCGTCCTCACCCTCTACTCCATGCTCACCAACCGTCTGGAGTTCAAGCTGACGGTGGATGGCGAGGAGCAGAAGCTCACCCGCGACGAGCTGATGAGCCACGCCTTCTCCTCCGAGGCGGGGGAGCGCGAGGCCGCCTACCGGGAGCTCTACCGGGTCTACTCCAACGAGGCGAACATCCTCGGCCAGATCTACGGCAACGTGGCGCGCAACTGGCACGACGAGCAGGTGGTGCTGCGCGGCTATCCCTCCCCCATCGCCGTGCGCAACCTCGACAACGACATCCCCGATCGCGCCGTCCAGGTGCTGCTGGATGCGGCGCGCGAGAACGCCGGCCTCTTCCAACGCTACTTCCGGTTGAAGGCCGGCTGGCTGGGTCTCCCGAAGCTCCGGCGCTACGACCTCTACGCGCCGCTCGCCAAATCCGACCGCAAGGTCGACTACTCCGACGCCGTCCGCTCGGTGCTGGAGACGTTCGAAGACTTCCATCCCAAGCTCGCCGAGTACGCCCAGAGGGTGTTCGCCGAGAGCCACCTCGACGGCGAGATCCGCAAGGGCAAGCGCGGCGGCGCCTTCTGCTACACCGTGCTCCCCCGCTACACCCCGTGGGTGCTGGTCAACTTCGCCGGCCGGGTGCGCGACGTGGCGACCCTGGCCCACGAGCTCGGCCACGCCATCCACAGCATGCTGGCCAGCGGCTGCTCCAGCCTCACCCAGCACGCCTCGCTGCCGCTCGCCGAGACCGCCTCGGTCTTCGCCGAGATGCTGATGACCGAGCGGCTGCTGCGCGAGGAGCCCGACCCGCTCGCCCGCCGCGAGCTGCTGGCCGCCGCCGTGGACGACGTCTACGCGACCGTGCTGCGCCAGGCCTACTTCGTGCTCTTCGAGATCGACGCGCACGCGGCGATCCTCGCCGGCCGCTCGACCGACGAGCTGTCGGAGATCTACATGGGGAAGCTGCGCGAGCAGCTCGGCGACAGCGTCGACGTGGCGCCCGAGTTCCGCTACGAGTGGCTGTCGATCCCCCACATCTACCAGACCCCGTTCTACTGCTACGCCTACAGCTTCGGCCAGCTCCTGGTGCTCGCCCTCTACCGCCGCTACCAGGAGGAGGGAGAGGCGTTCAAGCCCGGCTACCTGCGGCTCCTCTCCTACGGCGGCTCGGCCCGCCCGGAGCAGATCCTCGCCGAGGTGGGGATCGACATGACCGACCGCTCGTTCTGGCAGGGAGGGTTCGACCTCGTGCGCGAGCAGATCGACACGCTCGAGGGCATGAAGCTGTGAAACGGATTCGTCTCCTCCTCCGTCCTATCCATTGAAACCGGACGGAACGGTCCACCAAGGAGGAGACGATGAACGGCACGAAAATTCTCGGGAGCGCGCTGATCGCCACGCTGGCGATAACGCTCACGGCAGGGCAGGCGGCGGCGGCGGATCTCTGGATCCATATCAAGGTGGATGGACAGAAGACCAAGGAAGAGCGGGTCGCGATCAACATGCCGCTCTCCATGGTGCGCAACCTCTCGGGGGTGATCTCGGACGACGACCGCCACCACGGCCGGATGCGCCTCCACGACCACGACTACGACGTCTCGGAGCTGCGCCGGGCCTGGCAGGAGATCGAGCGCGGCCCCGACGCCAACTACATCACCGTCAAGGATCCCAATTCCGACGTGAAGATCGCCAAGCGCGGCGACTATCTGGAGATGCGGGCCGCCGACCGCAACGGCAAACGGGAGGAGGTCGAGGCCCGGGTCCCCCTCTCCGTGGTGTCCGCCCTGTTCTCGGGGGACGGGGACGAGATCAACCTCGACGCCGCCCTCGCGGAGCTCGCCCGCCACGGCCAGGGGGAGCTGCTCACCGTCCACAGCGAGGACGAGACGGTCCGCATCTGGATCGATCAACAGCCGGAAGGCAACTGAATCCGTAGGGGGCGGCCCTCTGTGGCCGCCCCCTACAGGTCTTCCCCCGCCATCGCCGCGATGCGCTCGCCGATCGGCATCGAGGCGGTGGCGCCCGGGGACGGAGCGTTCAGCACGTGGATCGCCCGCTCGCTGCGCGCCATCCGGAAGTCGTCGATCAATCCCCCCTGCGCATCCAGCGCCTGCGCCCGCACCCCGCTCCCCGCGCGGTGCACGTCGGCGGGCGCGATCTCCGGCACCAGCCGCTGGAGGTCGCGCACGAACAGCCGCTTGGAGAGCGACCGCCGCACCTCGTAGACGCCGATCCCCGTATAGCGGGCCGCCAGGCGCCAGAAGCCCGGCCAGGCGGCGATCGCGGCGGCGTCGCGCAGGGCCACGTCCCGCCAGCGGTACCCCTCGCGCTTCAGGGCCAGCACGGCGTTGGGGCCGGCCTCGATCGAGCCGTCCACCCGCCGGGTCAGGTGGACCCCCAGGAAGGGGAAGCGCGGATCGGGCACCGGATAGATCAGCCCGCGCACCAGGCTCCGCCGCGCGGGATTGAGATCGTAATACTCACCGCGGAAGGGGAAGATGCGGACGTCGGGTGTGGCGCCGCACAGGCGCGCCACGCGGTCGGACTGCAGCCCCGCGCAGTTGACCAGCAGCCGGCAGGCGACGGCGCCGCGGGAGGTCTCGGCGTGTTTGACCTCCAACAGAAGCCCGAGGCCGTCCCGCCGCACCCCGGTCAAACGGACGCCGGTCAGCACCCGCCCACCGGCGGCCTCGATGCGGCGGGCGTAGGCGCGCGCCACCGCCGGGTAGTCGACGATCCCGGTCTCCGGCACGTGCAGGGCGGCGATCCCCGCGGCGTGCGGCTCGACCTCCCGGATCTCCCGGGCCTCAAGCCGGCGCACGCCGGCGAGGCCGTTCGCCTCCCCCCGGCGCTGGAGCTCGTCGAGCCGCGGCAGCTCCTCCGGCGAGGTGGCCACGATCAGCTTGCCGCAGCGCTCGTGGGCGATCCCCTCCTCGGCGCAGAAACGGTAGAGGGCCCGCGCTCCGGCGGCGCACAGCTCCGCCTTGAGCGAGCCCGGCTTGTAGTAGATCCCGGAGTGGATGACGCCGCTGTTGTGGCCGCTCTGGTGGGCGGCCAGCCGCTCCTCGGCCTCCAGCACGGTCACCCGCAGCCCCTGGCCGGAGAGCGCCATGGCCGTGGCGAGCCCGATCAGGCCGCCGCCGATCACGGCGACGTCGCAGGAGCCGTCGATGGATTCCATGGCGATCAGGGAGCGAGCCGCTCGATCTTCCAGCCGCCGCCGGGTTGGAGGGAGTAACACAGCCGGTCGTGCAGCCGGCTGGGACGCCCCTGCCAGAATTCGATTATCTCCGGCCGCACCCGGTAGCCGCCCCAGCTCTCGGGGAGCGGCACCTCCTCGCCGAAGCGCTCCCCCACCTCGCGCAGCCGCCGCTCGAGCTCGCCGCGCCCGGCGATCGGCCGGCTCTGGGGGGAGACCCACGCTCCCAGCCGCGAGCCGAGGGGGCGGGAGATGAAATAGGCCTCCGATTCCTCGCGCGAGGTCCGCTCCACCGTCCCCTCGATCCGCACCTGGCGGTCGAGCGCCGCCCAGTAGAAGACCAGGGAGGCGCGCGGGTTCTCCGCCAGCTCCCGCCCCTTGCGGCTGTCGTAATTGGTGTAGAAGACCAGTCCCCGCTCGTCGATCCCCTTGAGCAGCACCACGCGCGCCGACGGCCGCCCCTCGCGGTCCGCCGTGGCCAGCGTCATCGCGGTGAATTCCTCGGGGTAGACCTCCCGCGCCTGGTCCAGCCAGAGGCGGAGCTGCGCGATGGGGTCCGCCGCGAGGTCCCCCTCGGAGAGCCCCGCCGCCCCGTACTCCCGGCGCACCTCGGAAACGTTCATCGCGACGGAATTCTACTTCGTGAAATCGCCGGAAGGAAGTTCGTACGGGTCGCCATAAAGCGTGCCCGGAGGAAATCGGCGCCCGCGGCCCGTCGCGAGAACCGATCAGATAATCTCTCGGAATGGATCAGGAAAGCGGCGTGATTACTCATTGCAAGTACTTGATTTGATTTGACTTACGTCTCTATTACGCTTTATATTGGCCATCGTGGAGAGAGATCGATGGCCGAGCCGCTGACGCAGACGATACTCGAAAAACCGTTCCACGGAACGGCGGCTCTGCGCCGTCTGCGGGCGGTGCTGCCGGAGGAGCTGCGCGGCCGCATCCGCAGCGCCCGCGAGCTCGACCGGGAGCTGCGGGACGCCGCGGGCGAGGGCGCCTTCGCCACCGCCGTGCCCGTGCTCGACCGCCTCCTGGACGGCGGCCTGCCGCGCGGCCAGCTCGTGGAGCTGGTCGGCTCCCGCACCAGCGGCCGCTTCTCCACCCTGCTGGCGGCGCTCGCCGCGGCCACCGGCGTGGGCGAGGCCGCGGCCCTGGTCGACCTCGGGGACAACCTCGACCCCGAATCGGCGGCGGCCCTGGGGGTCGACCTCTCGCGCCTGCTCTGGGCCCGCCCAGCGCGGCTCAAGGAGGCCCTGGCGGCGGCCGAGATGCTGCTCGACGGCGGCTTCCCCCTGGTGGCGGTCGACCTCGGGATGCCGCCGGTGCGCGGCGGCCGGGGGATCGAGGCCGCCTGGCTGCGCCTCACGCGGGCGGCCCGCGCGCACGACGCGGCCCTGCTGGTGGGCTCTCCCTACCGGGTGACCGGCACGGCCGCCGCCGCGGTGCTGCAGGCCGGCCACGGCCGCGCCGCCTGGATGGGAGAGGGGGGCCCGGCCCGTCTGCTCGCCGGCTTCAACGCCCGCGTCGAGCTGGAGAAATGCCGCGGCCGGCTCCCCGGCCAGAGCGAGGACCTCCGGCTGGTGGTGGAAGACCTGCCGCGCCCGTCCCTGCCGCCCCGCCGTCCGGCCCTGCCGGCGGCGGCACCGGCACCGACGCGGGAGCACGCCCGGCCTCTCCTCCGGGTCGCCTCGGCCTAGCCGACCTGCCTCACCATGCCGCGCATCGCCTGTCTCTACCTCCCTCTCTTCCCCCTGGCGGCCCGGCTGCGCAGCGAGCCCGAGCTGACCCGGGAGGCGCTGGCGGTGATGGAGGGGAACGGCAACGCCGCCCGCGTGGTGGCGGCCACCCGCCTCGCCCGCTCGGCCGGCCTGCGGCCCGGCCTCACCCTGCCGCAGGCGCGCGCCCTCTGCCCCAAGCTGGTGGCCCGGCCACGCGACGCCGACTGCGAGCGGGCCGCCCAGGAGGCGCTGCTGGAGGTGGCGGAGGCCTTCTCGCCGCGCGTCGAGGACGCGGGCGAGGGGGTCGCCTACCTGGACGCCGACGGCCTCGAGCGCCACTATCCCGGCCCGTCTCCAGAGCTCGAGATGGGACGCGCGCTGATGAACGCCGCCGAGGCCGCGGGGCTGCCGGCGCGGGTAGGGGTCGCCTCCAGCAAGCTCGCGGCGCGGGTGGCCTCCGGTCTCCCCGATCCGCCGGTGATCGTGCCCGCGGGAGAGGAGGCGGCCTTCCTCGCCCCGCTCCCCCTCCAGAAGCTCGCTCCGGAGGTGGACGTGGCCGAGACCCTGGAGCGCTGGGGGGTGCGCTCGGTGGGGGACTTC
>DASXJP010000289.1:0-7627 GCA_036497345.1 Thermoanaerobaculia bacterium | reverse complement strand
TCCCTGACGCTCCACCCTGCGTCCAAGCCGCTTCTTTTCACCATCCCCCCGTTGCACTCGAACTCGCCAAGGCTCCCGCCGCCCTGCCAACCTCGCGAATCTACCCCCTGATCTGCGATTCCTTCACAGTCTCTGAGGCCTATGCTCACCCTCGACGTCCGCATCGAGCCGGCCGAGCCGATCCTGTTCGGCGACAACCGCTCGGCCCGCGCGGGCGAAGGGCACGCCGTGGCCGATCAGGACCCCTCGCCCGCCACGATCTACGGCGCCATCGGCGGCCGCATCGCCCACCGTCTCGGCGCCCGTGGAGAGCGCCACTGGGCGCCCGCCGCCGGCGTCCTCGGTCCGTTCGCCCGAGAGCTCGACCGGCCGTCCGCCCCGGGCTCGCGCGCCGAGCTGCTCGGCTACGCGCCGTGCGACGCCGAAGGCACACCCTGGCTCCCGAAGCCGCTCCACCTGCTCATCGAAAAAACCGGCGGCGAAGCTCGTTCCGCCCGCGGCCTCCTATTGCCGAATCTCTCGGCGCGCCTCACCTCCTCCTCGCTGCCACCGGGCTGGTGCCCCTTGCGCGGTGAACAGGACCTGGAGCAGGAAGACGAAGAGCCGCTGTTGATCGACGAGGACCTGCTCGGCGACGTCCTCTCCGGAGCGGCAGGCCTCGACGGCTCCCTCGGCGTCTCCGTCCGGCCCGAGCGCTCGCTCGACGCCGCCGAGCCGCGGCTGGGCCTGACCATGGCCAACGCCTCCAACACCGCCGCCTCCGGCCGCCTGTTCGCCCGCCCCTACCGGCGGTTCCATCGCGAGGTGCTCTCCGGAAATCGAGGGTGGGCCGGAGCCGGCTTCACCGCCTGGTACCGCATTCTCGGCGATCAGGACCCGGGCGTGAGCTCCTGGAACGGTCTCGGCTTCCTCGGCGGCGACCGTCGGCGGGCCGATTTCCGCTTTTCCATCGCCGGCTCGAACCCTCTCTCCATGGCGCGCGACCGGGTCTGCGAGCGGGCGGCGGAGAGCTGTGGGTGGCTCGCCTATCTCCTCACGCCGCTCCCCGTGCCCGAGAACGGCGTCACCCTGGACGGCTGCGCACCCATCGCCGGGGCGGTCGGCCGTACCCGCTACGTGAGCGGCTGGGCTTCCGCCGCGGTCGAGCCCGGCCCCCGCCGCCTGCTCGCTCTGCTCCCGGCCGGCTCCGTTTTCTTCTTCGAGTGGCGGGACGATCAGCAGGACCCGGAGCTCCGGCGCGCCTGGCTCCAGGAGCGCTGGCTCGCCCCCCTGGACCCCAAATACGCCGCCGCCGGATTCGGCCGCGTCCTCACCGGAGTCTGGCCATGAAGCTCGCGGCCGGCGCCCCACAGCTCCTCCGGCTCGAAGCCGTCACCGCCCTCCACACCGGCAGCGCCGCGGGCGAGGCGGCGCTCGATCGCCCGGTCCAGAAAGACGCCCAGACCGGCCTCCCCTTCCTCCCCGACTCGGCCCTCAAGGGCGTGCTCGCCGGCCGCTACGGCGACGTGCCGGAAAAAGGCACGAACCCGGCGCGGGAGTCACGCTTCGGCTCGCCGGACCGCTCCGGCCTCGACGGCGAGCCTCCGAGCACCGGCCGGCCCGGCCCCATCGTGCTGGGCAACGGCGAATTGCTCGCTTTTCCGGTCCCCTCCCGGCCGGGCCCTCTCTGGGCCTTCCCTGCTCTCACCCTGGCCTGGGCCCTCCGCTGCGAGCCCGCCGCCGCGGATGCCGGCGGCTTGCTGCCGCTCCTCTCCGAGATCGAGCGCTCCTCCGGACACGCCTTCGCCTGGCCCGAGATGCCGCTCGTCGACGTCTCTCCGCGGATCGGCCGGCTCTCCGGCGTCTCCGTGCGGCAACAGCAAGCAGCCCTGGTGACCCTGCTGCGCCGCCTCGCCGGTCCCTCCCTCCCGGCGGACGCGCCGCTCGCCGTCCTCTCCAGCCGGGACGCCGGCCGCCTCTGGCCCGCCGCCTCCGACCGCCGCGCCCTCACGGCCCTCGACTCCTCCACCCGCACCGTCGCGGCCGGCGCGTTGCGCCGCGTCGAGCTGATTCCGCCGGGTGCCCTCTTCCTCTCCCTCGTGACCTGCGAGCCCGGCGCTCCGGCCGATCTCTGTCAGCTCGACGACGGCCTCTTCCAGATCGGCGCCTGGGAGAGCCTCGGCCTCGGCTGGGTGCGCCCCTCGCCAGTGCCGCCCGCCGCCGCGCCCTCGCCCCTGCCGCCGGCAGCGCAGGCCGATCCCCCCTCCGGAGGATTCGACGCCACGCGGGTGATGGTCGAAGCCCACCAGGCGGTCCGGCGCCTGATCGAAGAGGCCGCTCCCCCGCTCCGCCGCGCCGTCCGTTCCGCCGCCCGGCGCTTCGGCGGCCGGGCGCAATTCTCCGGCCTCGAAGCCGCTTTCGCCTTCGAGCTGGCCAAGGCGAAGCCGTCCCATAGCAGGCCCGCCAAAGACGCCCGGGCCCACCGCTGGCTGCTCGCGGCTCTCCTGAGCCCCGCGCCCGCGCCGCCGGCCGAGCTCGGGCCGGACGCCTTCCTGCTCGCCGAGCTGAGCGCCGGCCTCTTCACCCCCGGCCGCCTCGCAGCCCGCCGCGAGCTCATCCTCACCCGCTGGCTCTGGCTCGCCCGCTATCTCGATACCGATCCCGAAGTCGATTCCGGGGAGGACGCGGAGCCGTGAGCAAGGTGATGTTCGTGACCGTCGGCACCTCGCTGTTCCATTCGGCGAGCTGGGAAAAGGATTCCCTGACGGAAATTCGGGAGTATGGGGAGTGGACGGCCGACAAAACCCTCTGCTCTCCCGAAGCGAGAAAGCGGACCCGCAACGCGGAACGGATCGAAGCCGCTCTGGAAAAAGGGCTCTGCGCCGGCGATTACGATCTCTGGGCGCGACGCCTGCCGGCGGACCTGCTCTCCGGCTCGCCGCACATGGATACGGTGATGCGCTACAGCGCCGAGTTCGCCACCATTCTCAAGACCTGGAACCTGACGTCCGATTTCCCGTCGTTTGGAGACTTTCTCCGCTCCTATTCGAAAATCCATCTCATCGCGGACCCCAGCTCGCGCCTGCCCTTTCAGGCGGCGCACCACCTCACCCATTCCCTGAACCAGGTGGCAGGGAACGACGGACCCGCGCAGGTGATGCCGGTCTATGGCCTCTCCAGCACCGATCCCGCCGTGCTCCTGGGCGACCATACGGGGCTGGGTCTCCTCGGCCAAATCATTCTGCCAGATTTGAACGGCGCCCTCCAGACGGACCTGGTGGTCTCGGGAGGATACAAGCTGTACGGCATCATTCTCACCTCTCTGCTCCGGCTCCCGGAGAAAAAAGTGAGGCTCCTTTACATCCACGAGGAAGGAAACCGTCTGATTCAAATACCCAAGACCTGGAAAGAGCGCGCGCAACCGCAAGAAGCCCGGCGCGAGTTGCTCGACGTGGGGATGTTCTGATGGCGACAGAGCCTCAAGACTCTCTGATCGATTCGTTGATGACCGATCCCGGCCGGAGCGGAGAGCCGAGGGTCTCCCCCGATCCGAATTCGATCCCGCCCCAGAATCTCGCCTCCACCGCCAGGCGGGTGCTCGCAGGAGAACTCCCCCTCCTTCCGGAAGGCGACCAGCGATGGGAGGATCTGGAGCGGTGGCTGCGCTGGGCCCAGAGCGGCGACAAAAGACCCCTGATGCGCTGGTCCCGCCTCACCCTCAATGAAAAGATGGACCGCGACCAGTACGTCCTCGATCTCTGGCGCTCCATCGCGGATCCCAAGAGCCCGAACCATGGCCTGATCGTATGGATCGAGAAGTATCACGCCCCCTGGGAATACTACCGGCGGCATTTCTTCGGCTGGTTCCTCGGCCGCTTCGACCTCGGCGCGGCCCGGGCGGTCTACTCGGACAATTTCCTGGCCCGCTGGTTTCATCCTCTCTGGGCCGGCCTCGCCATCGCGATGTCCATCCTCGGGGTGGCGCAGGAGTGGCATTTCACCACCTCCGTGGCGGCTCTGCTCGGCTTTGCCAGCTTGACGCTCATTGTAGGCTTGGGCTTTCGCTATCGCCGGCAGAGCCTCCCTCTCCACGCGTACTTTCAATCCCTGATCCCCCGCTTGGGCGCCGCCGTCGGCGTCGGCTACCTTTTCCTGATCAGCACGAGCGAGCTGGTGCAGATCCTGGACGCTCTGGACAAACCTCCCGCGTTCTTCATCGCCTCCTCCGTGGGATTGATCCTCATTTCCCTGCTCTACATCGCCTTTCATATTGCGCGGCGGGTCCATCCGCAACCGGGCTTCGGGAGGCTCCTGAAGAGCAGCGCCTCCGTGCTCTTCCTGGCGGTCGGGTACAGCGCCGTCGAGCTCCTCGCGGTAGGCCCGCTCCTGTTCTCGCCCCTGTTCCTCTGTGGCGCCCACCCCGATCCCAAGACTTGCATCGTCCACGGCGAGCCGTACCGCTTGGCCCTCTGCGCCGCCATCGCCCTCAACCTCGGCGTCATCCTGCAGCTCGCCTGGGACGAGAAACCCCTCACGGAGCCCCTCTGACATGGCGCTCGAAGAATACAAATTCGATCTGCTCCTCAACAGCCCCGCGTTCGTCAACGACGTGCCGCGGGGGACGAAGACGATCGAGTACCTGGAAAAGGACAAGAGCACGGGGCAATGGGTGCCGGCGTTTGCCGATCCTCCCCATTATCCGATCGATTCCAGGGGCATCCGCATCCCGAGCCTGCGCGGCGTCCTCGAATTCTGGTATCGGGCTCTCCTGGGCGATCTCACGGACCCCGGCGAGATCTACGGCCGGCAGGCGAGCCTCTTCGGATCGGCCGAAGGGGGACAGGGCCTGACGATCCGCCCGGCCGGGATGCCCCGCTTCGAGAAGGGTGAGCTGAGCTTCGATCAGAATCCCTTGTCCTATGTTTATCTTGGCTATGGGCCGCTCCAGAGCCTGACGGTGCCGGATGACCGGCGGCGTCCCCTGCCGGTAGCCACGAGCTATCACAAGACTCAGGCCCGCGATGCCATCCTGGCCGAGCCCAGGGGACGGTTTCGATTCATCGCGCGAGGCCGCCCAGACCAGATTGAAGCTCTCCGCAAAGCCCTCACCCTCCTCCACCTGTTCGGCGGCATCGGTTCCCGCTCGCGCCGGGGCTGGGGATCGGTCGAAGTGGAGGCCAAGGACGTGCCCAAACCGCCGGCGAAGGATCTGGCCCCCTGGATCACCGCCACCCTGGGCGAAGTCTGGAAGCAGAGCTCCTACCAGGCTCCGGAAGGTCCCCACTTCTCCGCCCTGAGCCCGCAGACGGGGATCTTCGTCACCAGATTCCCCGCGGCGGACTACGAATCCGTTCTGCTCACGTTCTTCGAGCACTTCGAGCGGGTCCGGTCCTTCTGGAAGAAGAAGCCTCTGGCCGAGGCCGACCATACCCTGGAAGTCGAGGACTGCAAGCGGCCTCCGGACAAATCGATCACCGGCGTCCCCAAGAGACTGGCTTTCGGCATGCCCTATCACCCTTCCGGTAAAAAGGTTGACATCGAATACGTTGGCCGACGGCCGAAGGTCGATGACGTCACCCGCCGCGCCTCCCCTCTTCTCCTCAAGGTGATCCGGCTGAGCAACGGCCAGCACGCCGGCGTGGCCCTCTTCCTGAAGACCGAAACCTTCTTCGGCGATCCGGACATGCAAATCGGCGCCGTGGGCAAGGATCTCACCCAGCCCTTCCCCGGCTACGAAGCGATCGACAAATTCTTTTCAGAAGGTTGGACCAAGGTCCCTTTGCCTTGACCATCACGAGGCCTCCGATGAGCTATCTGCGAAATCTGATCTTCTTCCACACCATCACGCCCCTGCACGTGGGGTGCGGCCAGGACGTCGGCGTGGTGGACCTGCCGGTGATCCGCGAACGGACCACCGGCTATCCATTCATTCCCGGCTCCGGCCTGCGCGGCAGCCTCCGTGACCTCTGCTCGCGGAAGGCGGCCGACGACGTCGACGAGCTCTTCGGGCCGGACGCCACGGCGCTGGAGGATGAAAACGCGTCCCGCCACGCCGGCTGCGTCGCCGTCCACGACGCCCATCTCCTCCTTTTTCCCGTGCGCTCGCAGGTCGCGCCGTTCCTCTGGATCACCTGCCCCGCCGCGCTCCGGCGATTCTCGCGCCACGCGGGCCTGCTGCTCGAAGACGGCGGCGGCTGGCAGATCGATCCCGGCGCCGCGCCCGGCGAGGAGGAGCTTCAGGGGAGCTTCCAGGAGGCTTCCGTCTACCTCGAAGAGATCGATTTTACGGCCAAGCCCTTCCCGGCCATGCTCCCGCCCTGGCTCGCCAAGCTCGCCGCGGCGCTGGAGGCTCCCGAGATCGCGGACCGCGCCGCGCTGGTCTCCGACGCCACCTTCCACTATTTCGTCACCCATGCCACGCAAGTGATCCAGCACAACCGCCTGACCGCGGCCAAGACCGTGGCGGAGGGCCAGCTCTTCTCGGTGGAAGCTGTGCCGCCCGAGGCCTACTTCTACGGTTTCCTCGGCGCCGCCGACTCCCGGAAACCCAAATCCGCAGAGGACGGCGCCGCCTCGCCGCGCAACCGCGAAGCGGCGCTGCGGAGCCTCCGCAAGCTCCTCACCGGCGATGGCGAAAAAGGTACGCAAGGTTTTCTCCAACTCGGCGGCGACGAGGGCACCGGCCTCGGCGTGACCCGCGCCGTCTGGACGGGAGGCGGCCATGGATCTTGACCAGCTCCGCGCCCACAACGCCTTCGCTTACGTCCAGAACCTCGGCGCGAACCGCTCGGATTTCCTGGCGCTGGCCCGCAAGCTGCCGTTCATGCTCCACACCAACGGCCTGCTCGCCACCTGGGCCCATCTGCTGGCGAAGAAAAAAGAGCGCGAAAACGTCCTCGTCCTGCAAGCCCTCTCGGCCCATCTGCGAGCCGCCGCCTCTCGCCTGGGGCTGGGCATCGCGTCCACGGGAGACGCGTGGAAGATCTTCGAGGATTGGGTGGACGCCCAACACGGGCTCACGGGCCTCGCCCTGCGCAAGAGCTCCGCCGAAGCGCTCGCCTTCTCCATCTGGCTCAAACGCGCCGCCGAGGCCCTGTGCGACACCGGGGTCGAGACCAAGGAGACCGCGCCGTGAGCTCCTGGACGACCTGGCGTCCTCATCCCGGGCGGGACCCCTATTCCGCCTCCGGCTCGCCCACCCTCCTCTTTCACAAATGGCATGCGTACGACGTCGCCCCCAAAACACTACACAAAACCTTTGACACCAAGGAATCCCGGATCCCCTTCCTGGAAGCCGTCGCGAATCGGGCCAACGCGCTGACCGCCGGCAAGGACTACGAACGCTGGTTCGCGCTCTACCAACAGGCCCTCACCGGCCTGGACGACCAGACGCAATGGATCACCGCCTCCACCGTCTGGCGCCTGCTCACCGGCCTCGCCACCAATCCGGCCCTGAAGACCGGCCTCACCCTCCACCTCCTGCACGGCTTCCCCTACCTGCCCGGCTCCGCCGTCCGCGGCCTCGTCCGCCGCGCCGCCGAAAGCGATCTCACGGCGGCCTATGAGCCCTGGATGGCCCGGCTCACCCAAGGGGAGCCCCTCCCCTCCGACGCCGAGATCTCCGCCTTCCTCGATCGCGCGGAAACCG
>DASXJP010000288.1:0-2783 GCA_036497345.1 Thermoanaerobaculia bacterium | reverse complement strand
CCAGGGAGTCCACGAGCTCGATCACAAGTTGCAGATCTTCCTCGGGAAGGTTCGTCAGCTTCAGGGCAAGCTGGCCAATGACCTGGGGTTTCGCTGCGGCTTTGGAAGGCATCGGTATGATCTCCGATCTCGCCCTCAGCTTAACCTACTTCCGCCCACTCTCCCAAGAGGCCCAACTCAGAACCCCATCACCGCCCGCACCGCCTCCGCCAGCCCTCGCGTCGCCGAGAGTGCCCCGCCGGTCCAGCCGGTGACGAGCGGCGTGCCGCCGCGGGTGAGGAGGACGCCTCCGGCTTCTTCGAGGATCGGCTTCAGGGCCGCCACGTCGTGGAGGGCGACGCGGGCCTCGATCATGGCGTCGCAGCGCCCCTCGGCGACCAGGATGTGGCCCCACCAGTCGCCGAAGCCGCGGGTGCGGTAGGCGCGGGCGACGAGGTCCGAGAAGGCCGGCCAGAGGCCGTGCCGCTGGAAGAGCTTCAGACCGCCGTGGACCACGAAGGCCTTCTCGATCTCCGACGTCCCGCTCACGCGCAGCCGACGCTGCCGGCAGGTCTCGATCGTGGTGCCGGTCCCGCCCCAGGCTCCTTCGCCGCGAGCGGCCCACCAGGTCTCCCCCAGCGAAGCGCTCTCGCCGGAGGCCTGCCCAGCGAACAGGCCCGATCCGGGTCCCAGGGCGGGCGCGTGGACGGCGCCGAAGACGAGCTCGCCGTCGAGCTCCAGGCCGATCAGGGTGGCGAAGAAGGGGAGGCCGGCCACGAAGTTTTTGGTGGCGTCGATCGGATCGATGATCCAGCGGTCACGCTCGCTCCCCTCCTGGCCGAATTCCTCGCCCAGGAGGCCGAGCTCGGGGGTGGCGCGATGGAGCGTCTCGCGGATCGCCTCCTCGGAGCCGCGGTCGGCCACGGTGACCGGGGAGGCGTCCTGCTTCAAATCCACCCGCAGCGTTGCCGAGCGGAAATGCTCCCGGTGGATCTCCCCGGCCCGGCGGCAGGCGGCGAGCGCGGCTTCGAGGTGGCGCCGGGCTTCCGGAGAGATCGGTGGATCGGTCATCGCATGAGGATCTTATCCTTTCGGAGGACCGAAGCGATCCATATATGTCTTGGCCTCGGCGAGCACGTCCGCCGGGGGCTCGGAGCAACCCTTGTCGTGCAGGACCACGGCCAGCAGGCCGCGCAGCAGGCCGGCGTCGGCCGCTTTCTGGAGCGCCTCTTTCAGGGATGGCGCGGCAGCCTGGGCCTTTTCCAGCGTGATCCCATTCCACCCGGTCCGCTGGATCTCGGCGCAGAGGGCTTTCGCCTCCGACTTGGAAATCGTGAGCGGCATCTCCCCGAAGGCGTCGAAGTCGTAGTAGGCCGGAGATGAGCCCAGGACCTCCATGTCCTGGGGTCCGCTTTCGTTACCTCCCACGTTGATGCGATCGGTGAGGACCCCCGGCGTCGTCTGAAGAATCGCCCAGGGATCGGGCGCCGTCGGAATTTTGTCGAGCTCGGTCAGCGTGACGGTCGCGCCCGTGCTGAGGTGGCGCTCATCGAGCCGAGGGGACTCGGCGGTCACGGTGATCTCGTCAAGGACCCTCTCCTCGCGCGGCGGATTGACTGGCACGATGCGGGTCACCGGCCGGGCGTTGGCGGGCGCGGTGGGCTGCTCGTCCACCGCCACCAGGCTGGTGTAGTCCGTGACCAGATGATGGCGCAGCCCGAGATCGACCACGGCCTGGCGCACCGCCGCGGCGTCTCCCCCTTGCTGGAGGCTGTCCGTCAGGCCCTGGATCTTGCGCCGCGCCCAGAGCTTGTCGATGCCGGCGCCCTTCAGCTTGGCGGCCGTGGGGAAGGAATCCCGCCAGGTCGAGCCGCCCCGGGCTCCGGAGACGCTCACCGGGCCGCCGCCGTCGCTCGAGCGCGCGGTGAGCACCAGAGGCTCGCCGAGATAGAGATCGGGAATCCGCGCGGGCCAAGCCTCGGCCGACGGATCGCCCCACTGGACCTCGATCCGCTGCAGCATGGGCGCGTCGAGCCGCGCGAACAGGGTCGACATGGCCGGTGCCACATGACGGTAGTCGGCGATCTGGGTAAAAGATCCGCCGCCGAGCGCCGCCAACTCGCGCAGCAGCGCGGCGTTGGGCGCCTGGCCGATCGCCACCGGGAAGAGCCGCCGGCCGCCCAGGTTCGTGTTGAGGAAGTGGACGGCCGCCTCCTGGTCCTGGATCTGGCCGTCGGTCGCGAAGATCACCTGCGGCACGAGGCCCGCGGGCGCCGGCTTCCGGAAGGCGATCTGAAGCGCCGGGAGCATGTTCGTGCCGCCGTCCGCATTCAGACCGACGATGAAACGGCGCGCTTCCAGAAGCGCGCCGGCGCTCGCCGGAACGCTCTCGGGAAATGCCGAGGTGGCATCGGAGCTGAATCGAATGACGTTGAACCGGTCGGTGGGCTGAAGCTTGTCGAGGGCCAGCAGGAGGGCCCGGCGGGCCTGCTCGATCGATTCCCCCTGCATCGAGCCGGAGGTGTCGATGATCAGGATCGTCTCCCGCGGCAGGCGCGAGGCGGCCGCCTCGGGCGCGTCCGGCGGCATCACCATCAGGAGGTCGTACCGCTCGCCGTCCACCTCTTCCGAATAGAAGACCGCCCGCGGCTCGCGGCCCACGGCGGGCGCCCATTCCAAAATCAGATCGGAATCGGCCGGCTCCACTCCCTTCTTCAGGTCCACCGCGTACTGAAAGTTTTTCCCCTTCGCCACGGTGACCGCGTGGCTCGGGCTCTGGACCCCGGCGAGCGGGAACCCCGGAT
>DASXJP010000287.1:0-18861 GCA_036497345.1 Thermoanaerobaculia bacterium | reverse complement strand
CCGGCACGAGATAGATCCCTTTCTGTTTGAGCAACTGGACCCCTTCCTCGTCGATCAGGCCGCCGTGTTCGATCGAGGCCACTCCCGCCCGCGCCGCGCGCTTGATCCCTTCCGTGCCGTGGGCGTGGGCCGCGACCTTCTTCCCCCACATCGCCGCCTCCGAGACCACGGTGTCCAATTCCTCCTGCGAATATTGCGGCCCGCCCACGGACTCCTCCTCGGAGAGCACGCCGCCGGTGGCCATCACCTTGATCCAATCGGCGCCGTTTTTGACCTCCAGACGGATGAGCTTGCGGATCTCCGCCGGACCGTCGGCGACGCCGGAAAAGCGATCGAACCGCAGATAGGGAGAGAAGCCCGAGAGGTCGTTGTGCCCGCCGGTGGACCCCACGGCCAGGGTCGCCACCAGCATGCGCGGGCCGGGCACGTCGCCGCGGTTGATGGCGTTGCGCAGGGCCACGTCGATGAATTCGGCGGCCCCCACGTCGCGCACGGTGGTGAAGCCCGCTTCCAGGGTGCGGCGGGCGTAGACGGGGGCCACGATGGCTTGGTCGATCGGGCTGCGCCGGAAGAGGTCCTCGTAGTAGTCCCCGGACTGCTGGGTGAGATGGGTGTGGCAGTCGATCAGTCCCGGCAGCACGGTCTTCTTCGAGAGGTCGATCACCTCGGCGCCGGCGGGTATGGCGAGCCCTGGGCCCACCGCGGTGACGCGGTCTCCCTGGATGAGGATCACGGCGTCGCGGACGGGAGGCCCCCCCTGGCCGTCGATCAGCCGGCCGACGCGCACTGCGACGATCCTGGGGGCCGGCTCCGGCGCGGCGGCGACGAGGGGAAGAAAGGCGAGCGCGAGACCGGCGAGAGACCATAGGGCACGCTTCATCGGGCACCTCGTGAGGGTTGGGTGGTCCAGTGGGGGGTATGGTAGTCGAATGGCAGGTGTTTTGTAGGGGCGGCCACACAGGGCCGCCCCTACATAGGAACGCACCTTGCAAACCCCTCCCCCTGAATGAGCTTCAACCACCGAGGAGGACACCCCATGGCACGAAGCGACAATCAAGCAAAATCAGGCGGCACCGCAACCCTGGAGCAGCCGCAGGTCCAATCCGAGCCCAAGCCACCGTATCCGAAGCAGAAGCTGGAGAAGCCGGGCCTGGAGGCGGAGATGGAGCTGAAGCCGCAGTGGCGGGCCCCGAAGTACAAGGCGGCCGGCAAGCTGGAAGGGAAGGTGGCGCTGGTGACCGGCGCCGACAGCGGCATCGGCCGCGCCGTGGCCTATCTCTATGCCCGCGAGGGGGCGGACGTGGCCATCGTCCACTTGCCCGAGGAGCAGCGGGACGCGGACGTGACGCGCCAGGCCATCGAGGGGGAGGGGCGGCGGTGCCTGGATCTAGCCGGCGATCTGCGCGACGCGCAGTTCTGCCGCGACGTGGTCGAGCGGACCGTGCGCGAGCTCGGCCGGTTGGACGTCCTGGTCTCCAACGCCGCCTGGCAGAACCGCAAGGCGAGCCTGGAGGAGGTCACCGAGGAGGAGTGGGACCGCACCTTCCACACCAACATCTACGCCTATTTTCACCTCACCCAAGCCGCCGTCAAGCACATGAAGCCGGGGAGCGCGATCATCGCCACCAGCTCCGAGACCGGCATCATGGGCGCCAAGGAGCTGCCGGACTATTCGGCCACCAAGGGGGCCATCAACGCGTATACCAAGACGCTGGCCCAGCAACTGATCGAGAAGGGGATCCGCGTCAACGCGGTAGCCCCTGGGCCGGTATGGACGCCGTTGAACCCCGCCGACCAGGGAGAGAAACCGGAAGAGGTGGAGAAGTTCGGCCAGAAGCAGCCGATGAAGCGCGCCGCCCAGCCGGAGGAGATCGCCCCGGCCTACGTCTTCCTGGCCAGCGACGCCGACTCCTCCTACGTCACGGGCATCGTGCTGCAGGAGATGGGCGGGATGACGACGGGGGGGTGATCTCCCGGCGAGAGCGGCCTGAGCGGAGCTGGCGAAGGCCCGCCTCCAACGGTGCGGCATGCGGCCTGCCACGGCCGCACGCCGCACCTCCCTAGTCCTCAGGGCCAGGTTTTGAACACGCAGCCACTGCTGGTGTTGTCGCAATACTGTCCCTCCTGGCAGACCCAGGTGCCTCCGGAGTTACATACGTAGTAACAGCAGCATTCAACTCCGAGAGGGCCCGTGCACGTGGTCTGACAGCTGGTCTTCTCGCAGGGAGGGTTTCCCCCATCGAAGAGGGGCTGCTCGGAGCCGGCGGCGTGTCCCCAGGAGGAGAAGCTTACGGCCAGGGCGATGATCAGCGCGACGACCTTCAAAAGACGCATATATTCTCCTTTCTCTAAATGAGATCTCTTTGCTACAGGAGCCACCGCTCTCCGGATCGGAACGCTCCGGGAAAGGAGCTCGATGGCCAGGGCACGGGCCAGGGCTTTTCGCGTTCTTGCCGCGGGACCTCCCTTCTACTGCCTCCCGGAGGGCCCTTGCCCGGTGGGCCGGGAGGCCGGATCAGGGCCACGTCTATCGAGGCGCTGGACGGCTTCAACTTGCCATGCGCGATTCGCGGGAGAATTCCGTCATCTGTCCGGCGGGTTTTTTGGCGAGGAGCTCAAGCAGCTCTCTGACAGGCCCCCCAAAGGGGATCAAATGAGGGCCAAAGGACCGGGGGCGCCAAATCCGACCAAGTAGAGATAAGCTCCCCCGTATGCGCACCGCCGAAGTCGTCATCTGTGGCGCGGGGATCGCCGGCGCCTCCGCCGCCTATCACCTCACCGTGCGTCACGGCCTGCGGGACGTGGTGCTCGTCGACGATCAGCCGCCGCTCTCGGTCACCAGCGACAAGTCCACCGAGTGCTACCGCAACTGGTGGCCGGGCCCGGGGGACACCATGGTCCGCTTCATGAGCCGCAGCATCGACCTCCTGGAGGAGCTGACGGCGGAGAGCGGCAACCGCTTCGTGATGAACCGCCGGGGCTACGCCTATCTGACGGCCGATCCGGCTCAGGCTGCGGCGCTGGAGCGCGGCGCCCGCGAGATCTCGGCGCTGGGGGCCGGCGAGCTGAGGATTCATCGCGGTGATCCCGGCGATCCGCCCTTTCCGGAGGAGCACGCCGAGGGGATCATCCCCGGCCTCACGGGGGCCGACCTGGTGCTCGACCGCGAGCGCATCCGCCGGCGGTTCCCCTTTCTGACGCCGGACACCCTGGCCCTCCTGCACGTGCGCCGCTGCGGCTGGCTCTCCGCCCAACAGCTCGGCATGTACATGCTGGAGCGGGCGCGCGAGCACGGGCTCCATATGATCCCGGGGCGGATCTCCGAGGTGACGGTGCGCGACGGCCGGATCGAAGGGGTCCGGCTGAGCGACGGCGAGACGATCTCGACCCGCTGCTTCGTCAACGCCGCCGGCCCGCTCTCGCCGGAGATGGGACGGATGAGCGGTGTCGAGCTCCCTTTATTCAACGAGCTGCACGGCAAGGTCATGTTCGAGGATTATCTGGGATTGATCCCGCGGGACCTGCCGCTGATGATCTGGACCGATCCCGTGACCCTCGCCTGGAGCGACGAGGAGCGGGAGGAGCTGGCGCGGGACCCCGAGCTGGCCTGGCTGCTGGGCGAGCTGCCGGCCGGGGTCCACTTCCGTCCCGAGGGCGGGGCGGATAGCCGCTGGCACCTGCTCCTCTGGACCTATCACCTGGAGCCCATGGCGCCGGTCTTCCCGCCGAAATTCGATCCCTTCTATCCGGAGGTCGTGGTGCGCGGCCTGGCCCGCATGGTGCCGGCCTTCGCCGAATACTTAGGGTCGCGCATGCGCCGCCCCTACGTCGACGGCGGCTACTATTGCAAGACCAAGGAGAACCGGCTGCTCGTGGGGCCCACGCCGGTGGCGGGCAACTATCTGCTCTGCGGCATGTCGGGCTACGGCATCATGGCCTCGCAGGCCGCGGCCGAGCTGCTGGCCGCCTACATCGTGGGAGCGGGCCTGCCCGACTACGCGCCCGAATTCGCCCTCAGCCGCTATCAGGACCCCGCCTATCTCGCGAAGATGGAGGCGATGACCTCAGGGCAGCTGTGATCTCCTGTGCCGGCGCCTGGAACCCCGGCAGGACCCCGGCCTGCTCCAGCGCGCGGGCGATCTCCAGCAGGCGCAGCTCGGACCAGAGAGGCCCGACGATCTGCAGGCCCACCGGCAGGCCCCGCTCGTCGAGGCCGGCCGGGACGGCCAGCCCGGGCAGGCCCGTCAGGTTGCAGATCACCTGCGCGCCCGCGATCTCCCAATAGCTCACGTCCTTCCCATCGACCTCGACCGGCGCGCCCGGCTCGCGGTGGGTGAAGGCGTTCGTCGCGGCCGGAGGGAGGATGAGAGCGTCAAAATCGGCGAAGAATCCCTGCCAGACAGCGGCCAGGCGGTCGCGCCGTTCGAGGGCCGTGAGATACCAGGCGAGCGTTCGCTGCTCGTCGCGCAGATGGGAGCCGGGGGAGAAGAGGCTGGTGATCGTCGCCACCAGATCACCGAACAGCTTGTAGAGATCCTCCCAGTCGACGTTCGGCAGCCGTTCCTCCACCTTCGCGCCGGCGTCGGATGCCTGGGCCGCCACGCGCTCGATCCGCTGCCGGAGGCTCTTCGCGACCTTGCCGCCGGGCGGCGACGGAGCCACGGCCAGACGCAGGTCCTGGAGCCGCGTCCGGCGCCGCGAGCCGAGGGGGACCGGCGGCACGTCGCCATCCTGCCCGTCCGGGCCGGCGATGATACGGAGGGCGAGCTCCAGATCGCCGAGATCGCGCGCCAGGGGGCCGAGGCAGGACAGGACGCGGACCGACCGTGGGACCCCTTCCGGTTGGCGAAAAAACCCGGTGAAGGGCACGCGGTGCTCCGTCGTCTTGAGGCCGTAGACCCCACAGAAGCTCGCCGGCAGCCGGATCGAGCCGGCGAGGTCCGAGCCGACCTCGAGGGGCGTCATGCCGGCGGCGAGCGCCGCGGCGGCGCCACCGCTCGAGCCGCCCGGGGTCCGGTCCGGGTCCCAGGGATTGCGGGTGCGGCCGAAGACCGGATTCGCGGTCTGGAGAGGGTCGCCCAGCCAGGCCGCCACGTTCGTATGGCCGATGAGGATCGCGCCCGCCGCGCGCAGCCGGGCCGCCACCGTGCCGTCCGCGTCCGCGATCCGGTCGAGCTCCGCGGTGCCCACGGTCGTCCGCAGGCCGGCCACGTCGTGCGCGTCCTTGAGCGTCATCGGGACGCCATGGAGCGGGCCCCAGACCTCCTCACGCCGGAGGGCCGCGTCGGCCGCCTCAGCCCGTTTCCGCGCCCCGTCGACGTCGAGCGAGACGACCGCGTTGAGCGCCGGATTGCGCTCCTCGATCCGCTGGAGGTGGGCCTCCAGAGCCTCGACGGCGGTTACTTTTCGCCGTCTCAGCCGGCCCGCCAGCAGCCGTGCCGGGATCTCGCAGGGTCCATCGCTCATGGGGTGGCCTCACCTTGCTCTCTCAAATAGTAGGCAAGCTCCGTGGCCATCGCAACGATTTGATCGTCCAAGTCGGGATCAATCTCGCCATAGGCTCGATGGAGCTCAGTTGGGAAGATATTCATGAAAAAGGCATATCTGCCCTGCTTTTCGCTATCAGGCTCGAGCATCATGGCAAGCACTAGTCTACGCAGGACCAGCTCGAGATCAAGGCTGGCAATCCAGGCCTCAGCAAGCTTCTCTTCGTTTCCAACAAGTAATCCGTCAAGAGTGTCGAGAAACGCCTTTCGTGCATCGCTCGAATCGAAGCTCAGTGACATCGGTCGCTCCTGTAACAGCTCACCGATGGGCGCTTTCTTGTTCTTAAAATAGAGCTTTCTGGCCAAGCTCAAGAGAATCAGCTGCATTCCAGCTCGAGCCACCATCGATTCGCGCAGGGGGAAAGAACCTAGCGATGGGTAGTCAATTCCTTCGAGGACATGCAGAAGCACGGCCCCCTCCTTCCCGACGACGGCCTGGACGTCCGCGAGACCCCATTGGTCACGCTCGTTTAGATCCGCATGCTCAACTAGAAGTCGACAAAACCGCTGCAGGACCCATGGGATGCGATAGCTGCGCGAGATTAGCAAAGCATAGGCTTGCTCTTTCTCGGCCGTGCTCACCCAGCTACGCGGCCCATCGGCCTCCAGGAGATTCAGCAGGGACCGTGCTGCGGGCTCTGAAATAGCTCCCAGGCAGATGGCCTTACTGCCAAATCTGTCACCCTCGGTGAAGTGAAAAAATGGAGTTGTCGGATCATTCAGTCTATCCACTACAGAATAACCTGTCATCACAAAACGAGCCAATCCTTGATCGCTGAGGCTGCGGAGAATGGAAAAGAGAGACGCGTCCTTGGCAAGAGAGTCGATCTCATTGAGAAACAGGACCAGCAGCCTTGCGTTCCGGTTTGTTGTCTCAGCCAGGCTTTGCAGCGCCCTGGCCGGGTCGTGAGAGAAACCCCTGAGAGACTCGCGTGTGCTTGCGGCGAGCGTCTCATCGTCGCCTTGATAGCTCAACGCCCGCAGGAAATCCGAGCTGCTCGCAGTGCCTTGGAGGTCCAGAAAGATCGGCTCCAGATCTTTTTGGCCTTGAGCCCAGTGATAGACCTGGTTGAGCAAGCTCGTCTTGCCGATGCGTCGGGCGCCGACGATGAGGAGATTGGACCTCTTGAGTCGGGCTCGAATGTAGCCCATCTCTTCTTCTCTTCCAACGAATGTCGGACTGCCGGCCGGTAGAGCTCCTGCGGTTTGAAAGGAGTGGGCATAACCAGGCGTCGATCTCGCGATCGGCGTATCGAGCATTCGCCGAAAGATCTTCAAGGTGAACCGATTGCGCTCTTTGTCGTTTTCGATGGACAAGCCGAGAGAGCCGTCCGCCCGATAGCTGCCATTATCTTCGAGCGCTCGGCGGATGGCAAGAATTCCACCACCCTCTCTCTGATTAAAACGTGCCTTGCTCATGGCTTCGACCAGGCGACGGTTGCGTACGTAAATCGGGTCGAGAGGCTCGCGGGCGGCTAGAAGGATGCCTGGCTCAATCACACTCTGACCTGGGTTCGTCAATTCAATTCGATCTGGGAAGACCCTGATCCGGCCGAGATCATCGACGGAATAGTCACGATGTATCAGGAAGTTCACCACTGCCTCGATGAGGGAGTTGCGAGGATACTCGTAAAAGACGGCCTCACTCCCTTGGTCGCTACGCACAACGGAAGTGCTCAGGCGACGCTCCATCAATGGAGAGAGGAGATTCAGGATCTCACGATAGAGGTATAGTACGGACCCCCAAAGCTCTGCCGTGATTTTGTCAGTCTCAATCGAACTTTGCACCTTGACGTGGACATGTAGCTCCGCCCTTGGCAGGAGCGCCCGCTTGCAGCATAGAAGGACACCGTCTTGGGTCAAGAGCACTGCGCCATTCTCCGCCAACACAGCCAGCCCGCTGGCGAGGAAATACTCGCGCGTCCGCTCGTTATCCAAGTCAGCCAGGGGCTCGAACAATTTGTCGTAGCTAGCACACGTTTCGAAATAATATTTGAGAAGAGCCATGTCCCGGGATTCCCAGGACATCGAGCCCTTAGTTTGGGTGGGTGGGATGCGCCCGGTCCCTGGGCCTACAGGCTCGTTCTCTGCTGCAAGGAGGTCCCTCAGTCTCTGGAAATTGGCGACTCCCTTCGGATCGCCTTCAAGCTCACGAACGAGAATATCAATCAACCGGCCGGCCGCGGCTCGCTCGTCCTCCGATCTCAGATGGACCAGAAGCGCCGAGGCTGCCAGTTCCGGCGAAGGATAGCCTTCGAGTAGATCTTCGGTATCAAGCCCGAGAACGCTGAGGATAGCTCGCCGGTCGAGACGAGATCTAAGACGAGGCGCCAGTGTTTTGACGAGACCACCGCGGACCTCTTCTGATAGTGAGGGCCGGGGCCACTCTGGAACGATTATCCCTTCGGGTAACTCCGGTAGATCTCGCTGGGACATCCCCAGTAGATTTCCAAGAAGCTTTTTGAGCGCTAGAAGGTAGTGCGATCTCTCGGAAGATTTGAAATCGAGCCGTTGCACCGGTTTTAAGAACGGCGGCAAAGGCGCCCAGGCAAGCTCGACGGGTAAAACCCTTCCTTTGCGTTTCCAATCAGGGAAACGATCGACCACAGCTTGCCATTCATCCTCGATCCGAGGAGACGCTACAGCATCCGGCGTGATAATCAGAATTAAATACTTGGAACGCTCTAGGCTTTGTTCCAATCCGCTGATCCATGAGGTTCCTGTCGTAAGATCAAGCGAATCCAAAAATATTTGGCCTGGTGACGCCTGGTAGTGCCTCAAGCAGTTTTCGAGATTGTTGTGTAAGGCATGAACCCAGGCCATATCGCGGTGAGAGTAGCTAATGAACGCCGCGTAGTCGTACATTTATCCGCCCCTTTTCAAGCAGGACGACCGACGACGCGGGCACTCCTGCGCAATCCTATGACGCCCGCGTAGGACAAGAACGTCACCAGCCAGACGGGCACGGCAACCGCGGTCCAGGCGAGGCGCAGGGTGTTCCAGGTGGCGCCGTGGATCGGATGGCCACCGCAGGAGGTATCGACCATGTAGTCGGTGGAGGGAAGCCAGGGAACGAAATCGCCGACGGAGTCGCGGTTAATGTAGATCCGGTCCCGGAACGCCGTCTCGAAGAAACCGGTGCCTAGGCATCCCCAGACGTACAGCAGAAAGCTGAAGACCAGGACCCTGGCGATGAAGCCCCGGTAGGCCGGCCAGCCGCCCCAAAACAGGAGCGGCAGGCCCAAGAGCCCGACGCCCGCCGTCAGCACAGACTGCATGAAGCCGGCGAAGATCAGGTACATCAGCATGTCGCCCGCGACGTCGATGATCGGGGCGCTCATTTCGCCACGAGCCCCCGCACGAGCCGGCGCCGCTCCTCGTCTCCCGGCTGGCCGGCGTCGGGGAGCTCGTTCGCGAGGTGGACCAGCGCCTCCTCCCAGCCTTCCTGCCGGGTGGCGAGGGTGGCCAGCGCGTCCGCGATCAGACGGGCGGCGTCCTCGCGGTTTCCGCGCGCCTGCAGCCGCGCCGCCAGCCGGGCTGAGAGGTCGACCTTGTAGTATCCGCCCGGCAGGGCCCGGAGGAGGCCCCAGAGGCGCTCGCGCGGCATCGAGGTCAGCTCCTCCTCGGAGAATTCCCTGATCCCCAGGGCCTTCTCTTCCGAGGCCGGCCCGCTGGCGGTGAGGATCTCAATCGCCCGGTCGGACCTGCCGGCGTCGCGATAGGCCTGGACGATGGAGCGCCAGGCGGAATCGCGCCAATTGGAGCTCTCGATGGCGGCGAGCTCCGAGAGGGCCGAGCCGAGGAGGCTCTCGGCTCTCTTCGCTTCGCCCGCCTGCTCCAACACCGCGGCCACCTGCGCCTTGGCCTCGACCCTCTCTTCGCGAGCGGACGAAGCGGAATCCCACCCGGTATTGCCCGCGGCCCGGGGCGGCGGCACCGCGATGCCGTCGGCGATCCGGGCCGCGCGGTCGAGGAGGTCGAGCGCTTCCTGTTTCTTGCCGAGCGCGAGGTAGGCGCGAGCGATCCTGACCAGCCCGGCGCAGAGGGTCGGCTCACACATGCCCGGGTCGGGGCCGGTGGGGAAGCCCAGGGCCGCCGCGCGCGCCTTGTCCAGCGCGGCGAGCGCGAGCTGCCGTTGCCCCGCTTTCGCCAGGCGCTCCGCGACGGTCGCCCGGACCTCGATCGGCGCGCTGAAGTCGCCCAGCCGCTCATCGGGGTGTTTCTCGATCTCCCGCAGCGCCTGTTGGAGCGTCCCGGCCGGCCGTCCGGCGCGCGCGATCTCGATCAGCGCCCGCGCGCGGAAATAGTGGATCGACCGGTCCGGCACCGTCCCCAGGGCGCTCAGGGCCTCGCGAGCGTGCCGCAGATCTTTCCGGTCGACGAAGGCGGCGACCAGCTCCACCAGCAGGGACTGCCTCCCCGCATAGTCGTCTTCCCAGTGAAGGTCGTCCCGATCGGGGACGTGGATCGAGCCGGGAGGGATTTCCCGCGCCGCCCGCAGGGCGTCGCTCAGCCGCTTCATCCGCTGGAAAGCCTTGGCTTTCACGGCCGGGTCTTGCAACCCGCCCACCAGCCTGGCCGCCCGTTGGTGATCTCCGGCCTGATCCAGCGCGACGGCGATGTCCGCGATCGCGATCGGCACGGTCCATTCCTCCGCGTCCATCGCGGACAGGCGCTGGAGGACGGAATTGGCGCGCGCGCGATCGCCGGCCTGGAGCGCCGCGACGGCGATGGGCGCGAAGGCGGGGGCCTTGACCCGGTCCGGCGTGTCGAGATCCGCGATCAGCCGCAGCGCCTCGTCGTATCGGCCGGCCTTCGCGTACAGCCGCGCCAGCTCGGTCAACAGCTCGCTCTGCGACGTGAGATTGTCGGTCGCGTGCCGCATCCGCGGGACGGCCGCCGCTTCGGCCGCGGCCAGGGCGGCGGCGAGGATGGAGCCTTCCGCTACGACGGGTTGGCGGGGCCCGGCGGCACCCGGAGCCATCCGCGCGCCGGGGAAGACCAGGAGCAGCGACAGGACCCAGAGGATCGGCCGGAGCATTCCCCGATTGTATCCCGGCTACCGGGCTCAGAACCCCTTCTCGTCCGCCGTCGGCCCGTAGAGCGAGGTGGGCATTGGACGTTCCTCTTCGTCTCACTGGATGGCGTAGCTGAAGGTGACGGTCTGCTTGCAGCCGACCGCGGCCCCCTGATACCGGGCGGGCTCGTAGGCCCACCATTTCCAGGTGGTCACGGCCTGGTCCGACTGGCGTTTGGGGAGCGTCTTGAGGACCTTCGCCGAGGCCGGACAGCCTTCCGAATCCAGGATCACCTCGAGCACCGCGCTGCCGGAGGTCTTGCTCTCTCTCGCCGCCTCGGTGTAGGGAGGCAGGGGCGCGAACACCGGCTTCGGAGGGATCAAGGAGCCCGCGTCCTTGGACGTCCCGTCGTGCTCCAGGACCGGCTCGCCGTCCGTCGCGCGGTCGCGGGCGAGCAACCGGAGGTTGCAGAGCAGGGGGCGGAGAAGGACCGGCGCCGGCTGCGTGGCCGGCCTCTCCTTCAGGAGCTTGCGGATGCGCGCCAGGGCGTCGCCGAGGACGGCGGGAGGAATGGACCGGTGATAAAACTCTTTGTTTGCGGCCTCCAGCCGCTCGTTGGCCTGCCTCGATCGCGTCATGGAGGGCTCACCGGAATGGTTGAAGGCGACGTACGCCCGGGTGAGCTGTACCAGGACCTCGGCGAGCCCGCTGTCGTCGCCTTTCCGCGCCGCCTCCAGCTCCTTCTCGGCCGCTTCGCCGTCGCCGGCCGCCAACTGGCTCAAGCCCGCATCGATCCGCTCCCAGGGGACCGCCGGAGCCGCGGGCGCCGCGCTCCGCGCGAACGCGGCCGATCCAACCAGCAACACGAAACCCCAGACCTGAAACGCACGACCGAATCTGCCACCCGATCGGAGCATGATCTCCCCTCCTCGCTCTGGTCAGGAAGCATATCCAAACCCGGAGCAGGACCCAAGAGAGGGCGCTCGCTGCCCCTTTGAGGAGGGCCAGAATCGCGGCGGCCACACGTCGGGTCCCTCGCGGCCGGGACCGGTGTGTACCGCCGCCCCTCCATGTCTCGTATACGCGTCCGGACAATCCGAGCCCCTCCTGTCGGGAAGTTGACGTTGATACGACAGAGGCGTAGGATCAAAGAACCTTATAGGATCAGTGACGTACGATGACGAAGAGGTCAGCCCTTGGGGAGTGCGCTGTGAAAGACAAAGGAGGAGTCATGAGCAGAAATGAAACGTCACCTTGGTCACCTTGGAAGAAGCTCACGAAAATGTCTCCGGTCGTATTGCTTATCACATTAGCTCATCTCTTGGGGGCTGGCGCGGTGTCGGCCCAGGTCCCTCCAGGCTGCAAGAATGTATGTAACGGCACATATGCCCTTTGTATCTCCGCGACCTGTGATCAGCAAGGCAATTGCGGGCAAGGCGATACAACCGGCAGTGGCGGTGGGTATTGTTACGTATTTACTGGGGAATCCTGCTCCGCCTACGGGCCTTGTCAAACCAGCGGGCTCTATTCCACCTACTCAGAAATACTGCTGCAGACGTACGGTTTTCAGAATCAGTCGTGTAAGGCGCTGCCGGGCAATTCGAATTGCATGGGTAAAGCATGCACTCTCACGGGTAATCAGGTTTCCTTGAAAAACCAAAGCACGGGCCAGACGGACATAATCGCTACGGCGATCTGTAACTGCACGACGCCAACGAAAGGCCCTGGCACATTTCAAGTGCTAAATTCGAACCCAAAAAACTGCACCGTGAGCTGGTCTACCTTTTGACAGTTAAACCCGCCATGGACCCCCGGACGGTGGGAGGGCGATGGGCATGGTGAGGTTTCGGGCGGGGGGGCCCCCTCAGCGCAGATACCCCAGCGCCTGGAGCTGTTTCCGGACCTCCTCGTCGAGCACCGCCGTCCCCGCCTGGAGCGCTCCCTTGCGCCGGCGCTCCGCGGCGAGGAGATGGGCGCGCAGGTAGCCCGTCCGCACCGCCCGCGCGTCGGCCAGGTCGCGGTGCTCTCCGGGATCGGCGTGGCGGTCGTAGAGGGAGCGGCCGGCGTTGGGGGCGCGGTCCTCGATCAACCGCCAGGCGGGCGTGGTCACTGAGGCGGCGCGGAAGCCGTGCTGATCGAGCCAGGAGTAGGCCTCGTCCTCCGCGTCGTCCTGGGGAGTGTTGCCCAGAATCCAGGGGGCGAGGCTGCGGCCCTCCACGACCGGCGGCACGGGCAGGCCCAAGAGATCGAGAATCGTCGGCGCCACATCTATCTGCTGAGCCTGCCGCTGCACGGTCCTGGCTCCGGCGCCGGGAGCGCGCACGATCAGAGGGACGTCGAGCACCTCGGAGTGCAAGGTTTTTCCGTGCTCCCAGCCGCCGTGCTCGAACAGCTCCTCGCCGTGGTCCGAGATGAAGACCACGACCGTGTCCTCCCACAGGCCGCGCCGGGCGAGGAGGTCGATCAGCTCGCCGAAGGCCGCGTCGTTGGCGGCGATCTCGGCGTCATAGAGGTCGAGCAGGCTCTGGCGCAGCTCCGGCGTGGGCGCGAGCGATCCGCCCTCCAGATTGTGGAAGATCCTCCTTCCGGTGAGGGTCTCGTCGTGGACCTCCGGGGCGAAGCGCTGCCGGAAGGGGGCCGGCGGGTTGTAGGGGGCGTGCGGCTCGACGGTATGGAGATAGAGGAAGAACGGGGCGTCCCGCTTCCACCCGGACTCCAGCCAGCCGGCCGCCGCGGCGTTGACGCCGGTCGCCGTGGCGTGCCTGTGGGGGAGGAGCTCATAGGTCTCGAACCCCTGCCCCAGGCCGAAGCTGCGGGCCACGTTGCCGTTGGTCACGAATCCGGCGGTGTGATATCCGCGCGCCTGGAGCATCTCGGCCAGGGTGAGCGCCTGCTCGGAGAGCTTGTCCCGCCGGCCGTTGACCCCGTGGGTGCGGGGGAGCAGGCCGGTTAGGATCGTGGTGGTGGCCGGCCGCGTCCAGGAGGACTGGGCCACCGTGTGGCGGAAGAGGACCGCCTGCCGGGCGAAGGCGTCGACGTGCGGCGAGACCGGCCGCGAATATCCATAGCAGCCGAGATGGTCGGCCCGCAACGTGTCCACGAGATAGAGGATCACGTTGCGCGGTTTTGGGCTTGCCGCGGGCCGCAATGAGGCGGGGACCGCCGCCGTGCGAGGGATCTGTACCGGAGCTTTTGCGGCATGGGGAGCGGCGATGGCCGGCCGCCAAAGGACCAATCCATTCCCGCCCTGTTTGCCGGAAAGAGCGGTCAGGGAGAGCCGCGCCGGCCCCGTTCCGGCGTCGCCTAAAGCCAGAGCCACCGGCCCCGAGCCGGGCTGGAGACGGCCCACCTCCCGTTCCGCGCCGCCTTCGGGCTGCACGGTGACCCGGAGCTCGCCCGTCCCGCCGCCGCGCGAGCGCAGATCGTCCAGGGCCAGCACGGCCCCGGGAGGAAGGCGCTGGAAAGAGTCGATCCGCCAGCCGAAGGGGAGAGCGAGCTGACCGCCGGCCCCCCGCACGCGCCCCTGCTCGTCCACGCCGGTCTCGAAACGGAGGAGGTCCCAGGCCACGGCGAGCCGGCGGTGGTCGTCGCTCTTGCCGCCGCTCTCCTCGAAGGGGGAGCGCGTCCAGGCATAGCGCAGCACCAGCCGGTTCTCCCCGGCCCGCAGCGCCTTCTCCGGAAGCACCGTCTTGATCTCCTCGCCCGAGATCGTCACCCGTCCCACCGAGGCGCCGTTGAGCAGGAGCGTGACCGCCTGCGCCGGAGCCCCGGGAGCGGGATAGGGAGAGCCCCTGAGGACCAAGGGGATGTCCCGCGCCGCGGCGAGAAAGAACACGATCTCGGACTCCGGACCGTCGCTCCAGACGAAATGGTGTGCTGCGTCCCCCTCGGCCGTCGACCACCCCTTCCGCAGCAGCGGCCGGGCTCCGGGAGCCCCCAGATCGACCACCCCCGGCTCCCGCTGGATCTCCGCGAGATCCAGATCGGCGATCAGGTCCCGCACCGTCTCCGGAGGACGCTGGGGCGCCGGCCGGCCGCACCCGGCCAGGAGGCCGAGAAGGCAGACGGGGAGGACGGTGCGGCGGAGACGGCGGAGGGGTGACATGGATAGGGGGGAGGATACCTTACCGGGGGCGCTCTGCGTTGGCTGAAGATAGATCGTTGGCCTCGGAGGGCCACGCCTCCGGAGCTCCCACCGCACCTAGGATGGCGAAGTGCGGATCCCACGGGCCAGGGAGGCTCGACAGCGGAAGCCGCACAGGAGATCCCATTCCCATGCGCAGAGCCTTCACACGATGGAAAAGAGACCGGGTGATCAGTCTTATCCATCCGGACAACCAGAGATCTATTCGAGTCGCCGAGCGTCTGGGCGAGACCCCACAGGGCCGCTTGAGCCACAACGGGAGAGAAATGCTGTGTTACAGCATCGACCGGGAAAGCTATCTATAGAAGCCGGAGGCGAGTCTGGAGGGGCATCTTTCGAACCGCCCCCTCTTTGCGGCATGATGCGCCGGTGTCTCCCCGCCGCGCGCTGTTGCTGATGGCCCTGTCGGCCGGCTTCTTCGGGGTGATGGCGTTCGCGGCGAAGCTCGCCGCGCGCGGCCTCTCCGGAGGGGAGGTGGCGTTCTTCCGGTTCGTCTTTATGACGCTGCCCTTGGTGCTCGTCCCCTCGGCGGCTCGCAAGGCGGTCACCTTCCAGCGCCTGGACCTCCTCTTCTACCGCGGCGTCTTCGGCGGCACGGCGGTGCTCCTCTACTTCCTCGTCATCGCGCACATCTCCGTGGGGATCGCGACGCTGCTCAACTATTCGTCGCCGATCTTCGCCGTCGCCTTCGCGGCGGTGTTCCTGGGGGAGAGGGTGCATCCGCGCCTGCTCCTGCCGTCGGCCGCGGCGCTCGCCGGGCTGGTGCTCTCGGCTGGTGGGGGAGGAGCGGGATTGCGGTTCGGCCGCTGGGAGGCGCTGGGGCTGTTTTCGGCGGTCCTCTCCGGGGCCGCGGTGGCTGCGATCCGCGCCGCCCGCCGCACCGAGGGGTCGTGGGCGGTCTTCGGCAGCTTCACGCTGTTCGGGCTGCTCGCCTCGGCTCCGTTCGGGATCGTTGGGTTCCGCCCGCCGTCCCTCCGGGAGTGGCCGCTGCTCGCGGTCGTAGGCGTCTGCTCGGTGGCGGCGCAGCTCCTGATGACCTACTCCTATCGCTGGGTGACCAATCTCCAGGCGGGGGTGCTCTACCAGCTCACGGTGGTGCTGAGCCTGGCCCTCGGCGTCGTCTTCCTCGGGGACCGGCTCTCCCCCGTGCAGATCCTCGGAGTGCTGCTCACCCTTTCCGGAGTGGTCGGGGTGGTCTGGCTGCAGGAGACGCCGCGGGCGGTGGAGTAGCGCCGCCGGGCATGCTCGTATAGAATTGCCTCTATGAAAACCCGGATACGGGCGGAATGGCGGAGGGGGCTCCTCCTCGGCGGGCTGATGCTTTCGGCGGGGGCGGCGGGCGCCCAGGCCTCTCCGGCGGCGGGGCACGGGCCCTATTTCCCCGCGGACGCGCCCTGGTATCAGGACATCTCCACGGCGCCGGTGGACGCGGAATCGGCGACGGTGATCAACTGGCTCTCCAGCGTGGGAGGCTGGGGCGGCGGGCGGATGCAGATCGACTTCTCGATTGAGGTGCTGGAGGCGGACGCCAGCACGCCGCTCCGCAGCTTCACCCCGACCGTCGATTTCTTCGATCCGGACTGCGACCGCGCCGCCATGGCCTCCATGCCGGTGCCGGTCGGCGGCGCGCTGGAAGGGGAGAGCGGGTATCAGTGCGTCAGCGACGGCGACTGCCATCTGCTGGTGGTGCACCGGCCGTCCCACCGGCTCTATGAGATGTGGCGGGCCGACGTCGTGGGGAGCGTGTACAACGGCGGGTGCCTGGCGGTGTGGAACATGGATCTCACCTATCCGCCCGCCGGACGCGGCCAGGACTGCACCAGCGCCGACGCGGCGGGCTATCCCATCTCCCCCCTGCTGTTCAGCGCGGACGAGGTGGCGGCCGGGCACATCGATCACGCCATCCGCTTCATCCTCCCCAACAGCCGGATGCGCCGGCTGGTGTACGTCCATCCGGCCACCCACTCGACGGGGTCCACCAGCGGCCCGGCCTCGGCGCCTCCCTACGGGGCCCGTCTGCGGCTGCGGGCGAATTATCCCGTCCAGAACCTGCCCGCGGGGGCGCAGGTGGTGGCGCGGGCGATGCAGAAGTACGGCATCCTCCTGGCGGACGGCGGCACCATCGCCCTCACGGCGCAGAGCGACCAATTCACCACGGCCAAGTGGAGCGGCCTCCTCGATCCGCTCGACCTCTCCGCCCTCCACGTGACCGACTTCGAGATGGTGGCCGGCGGCCAGCGCTACAACTACACCGGCGACTGCGCGCGGACCTCGCCGCTGTTCAACGACGCCTTCGAGCTGGGCGCGACGTCCAAGTGGAGCGCGGCGTCGCCGTAGGCCCTCACCCCTACCCCCCTCCCTCACCGGGAGAGGGGAAAAGAAACCAAAGAATTTCGGTGAGAGAAACCCCGAAGGGGTCTTCTCCCTCTTCTCCCGGTGTGGGAGGGGGGAGGGGACGGGAGAAGAGGGTCGGGGTGATGAGGGCCCGGAAGGCGGGCACAAAAAAAGAGGGCCGCCCGGGGGCGGCCCTGTTCATGAGACGACGCGGCGTCTAGAAGCTGAAGCTCATGGCGAACCCGATGATGCTGCCGCGGTAGTCCCCGTTGCTGGCGTCGAGCAGCAGGGCGCCCGGCAGATAGTTCGTCAACCCCTGGAGGACGAAGCTGTCGATCGTGTAGTCCTCCCAGCGGCCGAACAGGCTGGCCTTGGCGGACTTGTTGATCTGGTAATCCAACTGTCCCACGATGCTGAACAGCTTGACGTTGTCGTAGTTGTTGAAGCCGAACGCACGGTCCGGCGCGCCGCCGGGTGGGCTGAAGAGGTCGGCCTTGCCGTCCGACTTCGAGTAGTTGGCCGTGAGGTCGAGCGTCCACCGGTGGGCGAACTTCGAGATCAGGCCGCCACCCCAGGTGTCGGTGGTCTCGTCGAGGTCCGCGAACCAGCTGTCGAGCGGGTTGGTCGAGGGGGTGGCGCCGGACTGCCGGGCCGCCTGCTTGACCGTTTTGTCCTGACGGCTGCCGAACACGAAGAAGTTGAAGGTGTCGTTCGGCGCGTAGCTCAGCTCGCCGTTGAGGGTGTTGGTGTTGTCCTTCTGGAGGCCGAAGGTGCTGTCGTCGAAGCTCTGGTTGTCGCCCACCCCGCCCAGGAAGAAGCTCCAGGTGTCGCTCGGGAAGAACTGCGCCTGGACGTTGTAGAGGTGCTGTTTGCGGGGCGCCTCGTCGTACTTGAGCAGGCCCGGCATGTTGGTGGGATCTTCCGGCTCGATGAAGCTGGCCGCGGCACCGGCCTCGCGGCTGTAGTTGCCGGTCGAGCGGTCGCCATATTGATAGCTCGACCGCAGCGCGAACCAGGGGATCGGCCGCGTGTCGAACGTGGCCTTCCAGATGTTCTCGTCGGAGTCCTTGATCTCGCGGAACTTGCGGTTCCAGCTCTCACGCTCGAAGGAGAAGCCGAGGCGGGTGGCCCGGGCCAGATCCCAGCCGAGCTCGGCGCTGGCGTTCTGCTTCGTGTAGGCGTAGGGCACCGTGACGCGTCCGATCGTCTCCCAGACCGCGTCATAGCGGACGTAGCCGGGGAGCTCGACGCGCGAGCCCTTGTTGGCGAGGTCGTAATACCGGTAGCGGAACGTCAGGTCCAGGCTCTGGCCGAAGCGCGTGCCGAGATCGCCGTTGAACGCCGTCGTGTTGATCTTGCGGTCGGCCGAGCTGACCGGCAGGTTGGCCGGATTCGTGGGATCGAAGGTCGAGCCGTTGAAGTTGATGCCCTTGATCGACGAGTTCAGCGTGTAGGGGATCAGCGGATCGTCCTGCTTCATCGCGTCGTACGAGGCGCTGCCGTTGGCGAACCAGGTGCCGAATCGGGTGCGGCCGTTGAGGAACAGGATGTCGGCCCGGTTGCTGGCGTTGAGGTCCGCGATGCCCAGGTTGGAGCCGTTGACCGAGGAGGAGCTGGGCCCCAGATACGCGGACGGGTCGGTCCCCCCGGTGATCCGGAACGGGTTGTCCCAGATCAGCGTGCTGACGTTGTTTTCGAACTTCGAGTAGCGGTAGCCGAAGTTGAGGCCGCCGGTCCCGGTGTTCCAGTCGCCGGTGATCTGGGCTCCGGTGGTGTCGTAGTCGATCGGCTCCGGGAGCTCGGTGGCGTTGTTGAAGCC
>DASXJP010000286.1:0-20584 GCA_036497345.1 Thermoanaerobaculia bacterium | reverse complement strand
GGGGAGACCGTGCGCGAGCGAGCCCGCGCCGCCGGCTACGACTGGCGGGCGATCGGCGAGAACATCGCCGAGGGGCAGCTCTCCGTGGACGAGGTGATGAGCACCTGGATGCACAGCCCGCCCCACCGCAAGAACATCCTCGACCGCGATTTCAAGGAGCTGGGCGTCGGCCTCGCCCTGGGCCGGAGCGGCAACGAATGGCAGGTGGAGTGGGTACAGACGTTCGGAACGAAGCGTTAGAACCACTCTCCCGGTGAGGGAGGGTGGGAGGGGACGGGAGAGGGGCAGGGGTGAGGGTCAGTGCACGTGCCGCTTGCCCGCGTCCCGGATCAACCCCTCGATCGCCGCGTGGTCGGGCGCCTCCGGCTCCAGGGCGAGGTAGCACGTCAGGTCCTCGATCCCCCGCTCCGGGTCCCCCCAGCGCAGGGACAGCAGCCCGCGGTCGCGCCGGGCCCCCACGTCCTCCGGATCGAGCAGCAGCACGCGGTCGAGCGCGCCGATCGAGCGCAGCGTCTCGCCGCGATGGAGGTAGATCCGCCGCAGGTTGTTGAGCATGCGGATCAGGATGTGGCGCGGGCCCGCGCGCTTGAGCAGGCGGGGATCGAAGGCCAGCGCGCCGCCGCTCAGCCGGTCGAGCATCGCCCGGCAGTCGTCCTGGGTGAGCGGCCGGCCGCGGTCGAAGGGGTCGAAGAGGAGCTGCGGACAGAGGGAGTGGCGCAGCAGGAAGTGCCCCGGGAACCCCACGCCGTCGAGCGGCACCCCCGCCCGGCGGCCGACCTCCATGTGGACGAGCGCCAGGGTGATGGGAATTCCCAAACCCCGGGCGAGCACCTCGTTCAACAGGCTGTTGCGGGGGTCGTAGTAGTCCTTGGCGTTGCCGCGCAGCCCCACCTCGTCCGCCAGGAAGCCGGTGAGGGCCCCTACCCGTTCGAGATCGCAGGAGGCGGGCTCCAGACGGGGGCGCAGCCGGTCGGCCATCTCGTCCAGCCGGGCCAGCCAGGGGGCCGGATCGAGCCCCGGCTGCTCCTCGGCGGCGATCCACAGCGCCGCCTCGGCGAGGTCGATCCGCTCGTCCGGAAGACCGGCAATCTCTGCAAAGCGCGCGCGGGGCAGCGAGGTCTCGTCCATGGCCATCCTTGAAAAGGCGCGCGGATCGATTTCGATTCCCGATCCGCGCGAAGATGTATCTTTGGGGCGACGATCCCGTCCCCGGGAGGAGACCGCCATGGAGACCCTCAACGTAGGCATCCTGCTCTTCGACAACGTCGAGGTGCTCGACTTCGCCGGACCTTTCGAGGTCTTCTCGCGCACCCGCCTGCAGCCCGGCGTCGAGACCCGGCGCTCCGAGGAGGGGGCGCCGTTCCAGGTCTTCACGGTGGCCCGGAACCGCGATCCCATCACCGCCACCGGCGGGCTCACCGTCGTCCCCCGCCACGGCTTCGCGGACGCCCCCCGGATCGACCTCCTGGTGGTCCCGGGCGGGTTCGGCACCCGCCGGCTGCTCAACGACGAGGAGACCCTCGGCTGGATCCGCCGGACGGCCGCGGCGGCCCGCCAGGTGACCTCGGTCTGCACCGGCTCCCTGCTGCTCGCCAAGGCCGGCCTCCTCCAGGGGCGCCGCGCCACCACCCATTGGGGCGCCCTCGACCTCCTGGATTCGCTCGGCGCCGGCGTCACCGTGGAACGCGCCTCCCGGGTGGTCGACGACGGTGTCATCACCTCGGCCGGTGTGGCCTCCGGAATGGACATGGCCTTCTACATCGTCGAGACTCTCTTCGGCCGTGAGGTGGCGGACGAGACGGCGCGGTACATCGAGTACCGGCGATAAGCCGGGCATCCTCCTTGCTATACCCCCATATCGCAGGGCGCGACGGGCGCTCACCCCTGAGCACCCACCGCATTGAGTCAGCTCTTGTCAATCTTTGAAGCTCGGGGATTCCGATTCTGAGCGAGGTGGGGTACCATGAGTGATCAGCACGCAAATCCTGGAATTGACGCCGCTGTAATCTGGTTGTCATGGGTACGAGACCGTGAGCCCTCCGAGGCGCCGCGGTCGAGCAAGGAGATTCAGATGACTGAAAGAATGACGCTTCCCGTCCTGCCGCTGAGGGATTTCGTCCTCCTGCCGGGTGTCACGGCGCCGATCAACGCCGGCAAGCCCGCCACCCTGAGGGCCATCGAAGCCGCCCTGAACACGCCGGAGAGGCTGGTGTTCGCGGTGTCTCAGCGTGAGGATGTTCAGCAGGTCACCCCCGAGGTGCTCCATACCATCGGTACAGTGGCCCGTATCGGCCAGCTCCAGCGGGGTCTCGCGGGCATGCAGCTCCTCCTGCACGGCGAGAATCGCGGCATCGCGATGAAGATCGTCGAGAAGGACGGTCACCTGCAAGCCACCGTACGCGAGGCGGAGGAGATGAAGCCGCTGAATCCGCAGGATCCCGCCTTCGTCGCGCTCTTCCGGGAATTGCGGGAGCGGGCGGCGGAGCTGGGCACCAAGTCCGGCCTGCCCGAAGAGGTCGTCCAGCAGGTCCTCGAAGGGGTCGAGGAGTCGGGCCGGCTCGCCGACCTCGTGGCCGGCTACACCGATCTCAGCAAACAGCAGCGCCAGATGCTGCTCGAGACCCTCTCGGTCGAGGAGCGCATGCGGCGCGTCCTGGTCCACGTCCAGCGCCAGCTCAACGTGCTGGAGGCCCAGGAGGACATCAAGACCAAGGTCCAGGAAGAGCTGGGCGACCGCCAGCGCGAGATGCTGCTGCGCGAGCAGCTCAAGGCGATCCAGAAGGAGCTCGGCGAGGGTGAGGGCGGCAGTGACGTCGACGAGCTGCGTGAGACGCTGGAGGCGCTCGACCTGCCGGCCGAGGTCCGCAAGGAGGTCGACCGCGAGCTCGGGCGCCTGGGGCGCATGGGCCGCGAGGCCATGGAGTCCCAGGTGATCCGCACCTATCTCGAGACCATCGCCGAGCTGCCGTGGAACAAGCGCAGCCCCGAGCACCTCGACATCCCCACCGCGGCCGAGATCCTCGAGGAGGACCACTACGCCCTGGGCGACGTCAAGGACCGCGTGCTGGAGTTCCTGGCCGTCCGCCAGCTCCGGCAGGCCGAGGAGGAGGCGAGGAAAGCCGAAGCGGTGATCGAAGGGGTCGACGAGGTCGTCACCGACACCCCAGGAGCGGCCACCGACGAGGTCGTGCCGCCCACCACCGCCGAGGAGAAGCGCAAAGCCAAGGGGCCCATCCTCCTCTTCGCCGGCCCTCCGGGCGTCGGCAAGACCTCGGTCGCCAAGTCGATCGCGCGGTCCATGGGGCGTGAGTACGTGCGCGTCTCCCTGGGCGGCGTGCGCGACGAGGCCGACATCCGCGGCCACCGGCGCACCTACGTGGGCGCCATGCCCGGGCGGATCATCCAAGGGATGCGGCAGGCCGGCACCAAGAACCCGGTCTTCCTCCTCGACGAGGTCGACAAGCTCGGCGTCTCCTTCCAGGGCGACCCGGCGAGCGCGCTCCTCGAGGTGCTCGACCCGGCGCAGAACGACACGTTCACCGATCACTACCTGGGCGTGCCGTTCGACCTCTCGGAGGTGCTGTTCATCGCCACGGCGAACTTCATCCAGAACATCCCCGGGCCGCTGCTCGACCGCATGGAGGTAGTGGAGTTCTCGGGCTACACCGAGCGGGAGAAGCTGGCCATCGCCCAGCGCTACCTGGTGCCGCGGCAGCTCAAGGAGAACGGCCTCAGGCGCGAGCAGATCGACATCAGCGACGCCGCCATCGCCGAGGTGATCACCGGCTACACCCGCGAGTCGGGCGTCCGGCAGCTCGAGCGCGAGCTCGGCAAGCTCGGCCGCAAGGTGGCCCGCAAGGTCGCCGCGCGCGAGGTCGACCACGTGGACGTCGACGCCGACAAGGTGCACGAGCTCCTCGGCCGGCCGAAGGTCCACCCCGAGCGCGCCAACCGCGAGGACCAGGTGGGCATCGCGACGGGCATGTACTACACGCCGATGGGCGGCGACATCATGTTCGTCGAGGTCTCGACGATGAAGGGCAAGGGGGACCTGGTGCTCACCGGCCAGCTCGGCGACGTGATGAAGGAGTCGGCGCGCGCGGCCTGGAGCTACGCCCGGTCGCACGCCGAGTCGCTCGGCATCCCCGTCGAGTGCTTCGACCGCGACCTGCACGTCCACGTGCCGGCCGGCGCCATTCCGAAGGACGGCCCCTCGGCGGGTGTGGCGATGGCCACCGCCATGGTCTCCGCCCTGTCCGGCCGCAAGGCCCGGCACGACCTCTCGATGACCGGCGAGATCACCCTCTCCGGCCGGGTCCTGCCGATCGGCGGCGTCAAGGAGAAGGTGCTCGGCGCCGTGCGCGCCGGGATCACCGAGGTCCTGCTGCCGAAGGCCAACGAGGCCGACCTCGACGACCTTCCGCGCGAGGTGCGGGACACGCTGAAGATCCACTTCGCGGAGGATCTGGGCGACGCCCTCGCCCTCACCCTCCGGGGTGCCACCTACCGCGAGGGGCGCCTCACCTTCGAGGCGCCGCTCGAGGACGGCACCTACACCAGCATCCCGCACTGAGCCGGCCGCCTCTCACCGACCGGCTCAGTCTCCACGGCCGCCGCTCCCTCCGGGACGGCGGCGTTTTTCTTACGGGAACAACGGGCAGTGGCCGTTCATGGGCACGAAGCAGGCCCGGGTCTCACATCCCGCAAAGCCGCAGGCCAGGCAGCAGAGCTGTCCCTTCGGGCACTGGGCGTTGCTCGTGCACCCGGAAGCGAGCACGGGGCTGGGAGGCAGACCGCCCTGACCGCTCGCCGGAACGGCGGAGAGGGTCGCCAGGAAATCCGCCGTGGAGACCAGGGGCGTCGCCGGGGCCGGCTGCGTCTGAGCCCCGACCTGGGCGGCGGCGAGGATGGCGAAGAGAGCCATGAGCAGCAGGACGAGGGACCAGCGGTTGGCAGTACGAGTCATGTCGGAATTCCTCCATGTGGTTTTTTGAATCTTAGCATGAGCCTCCGACTGGAGCATGCCTCACCCCCCCACAATCCAGCGGCCGGCGAGCACTCCCAGCCTCCCGGCGACCAGGCAGGAGATCACGGTACCGCCGACGTTCAGGCCGCCGAGCCAGAGCGCGCCTTCCTCGAAATACCGCAGCGTCTCGTAGTTGAAGGTCGAGTAGGTGGTGAACCCGCCCATCAGGCCGGTCGTGAGAGCCACCCGGAGCGTCGGGTTGAAGCCCTCGACCGTGAGGGCCACCTGCATGATCGCCCCGATCAGGAACGATCCGAGAGCGTTGATGACCAGGGTGCTCCAGGGGAACGAGGGGCCGGTGAGACGGAGAATCCAATCTCCCAGGAGATAGCGGGCCCCGGTCCCGACGGCACCGGCGATGCAGATCCATAGAAGGCGCACCAGACTCCTCCTCGGGGATAGCCATGGAAATCAGGTAGGAGTCATTGGCCGCTCCGGGAGGAGAGGCGGTTGAAGGCGGACTCCACCGCCGCCGGGGCATCATACGTCTCCGAGCTATAGGGGTAAAGAGGCCTCACGGGGCCCCTCATCCTGTGGTACATTGTCGCCGGATTCGCCGCTCCCGCGGCCGCCACATCTTCGGGTCCCCATCGTCTAGTGGACTAGGACACTGCCCTTTCAAGGCAGGAACACGGGTTCGAATCCCGTTGGGGATACCATCCGTTTTTTGACCCCTCGGGGCCACCGTAAAGATCGAAAAACAAGAGACTTGGGCTGCCATGAACGGCTGAGCCCCTCCCGATCGAACGGCTACTGTGACCGTCGCCACCTCGCGGAAGGCGCGAGCCCTACGTCTTCACCCGTGGCTTGATTCAGAGGCACTGGGGCGCCGGAGGCGCGCTGGGGCCGGCGATCACCTTCGGCTTCATCGCCGGGCGGACCGCGGAAGCTTTCGCGTCGATCGCGGAGTAGGGCGGAGGATGTTAACCCTGCGCTCCATAGGCGCCCGGGAGATTGATCAGTATGTGCAGCGCCAGCCCGGGCCAGAGACTGCCCGAACGACGCCGAAGCTCGGCGAAGACTAACGCGAGGGATGGCGCCAGTCGGCGCAGAATCAGCCCGCCGCTGCGATTCGTAATCGTCGTGAGGACGAGCGAGGCGGCGCCGATCAACGAGAACGACCGACGACTTCACGCGGTCGCTGCGAGGTCGACGAAGTCGCTCAGCCATTGCGCTCCATTCGTAGTCGTCGGGGTGCGCTAACGGTACCGGGGGCATGCTGTTGCTCCGCGGCCACAGGACAAGGAGGTGCCTTGTATGGGGTGGATTCTATCATTTTTGTCCTGCCTGAGCCCGAGGTGGCGCGCAACGGTTGTCGCCGAAATCGATGTGGCCGGCGCGGGCCGGCGCGTAGTGTAGGGTACAAATCATCGAAAGTTACCTTCTGCCTCTCACTCACTGCGGGGACTATTCCAGATTCGTGCCCGTTCGATCGCTTTCGTTGTATGATTGTCGATTGGATCGGTTAATAGGAGATCGTAGAGTGTGTCGCGATCTCCCGGTTCTTTTGACAGCTCGATATTTCATCCGATGCAAGGGAGGAAGCAGATGAGAGCTCAGATCGCAAGTGCAGTGTTAGCGGCGGGTCTCCTGCTGACGGTACCAGGCACCGTCATCGCCAGCCCGGGAGTGACGGGCACAATCCTATACGGCGGCGTGGGGGGCGACACGCCGAGCAACTCCGATAACATCGGCGCCCTGGTGATCGTGGACCAGACCGACGCCGCGATCACCGTCGTCGGCGCCCCGGTGCCGGGCACGCGGATCTCCGGAGTCGCGTTCGATTCGACCGGTGCGCTCTACGGCTCGACGATCGGCATCGGTCTGCCACCCCTCACCAGCACGCTGATCCGCATCGATCCGGATACCGGCGCCCTGATCGCGGTCGTCGGCCCGATCACCGACGGCCCGGGCGGGCCCCCGATCGGCATCGCGGACCTCTCGGTACAGCCCGGGACGGACCTGCTGTTCGGGGTGCGGGCGCCTACCGACCTGCACGGCGGCGCCGGCAAGCTCTACATCATCAATAAGACGACGGGGGTCGCCACCTTCGTCGGGAATACGCCGGATCGCCGGGACAGCATCGCCTTTGCCCCCAACGGCACGCTCTACGAGACCGGCTTCGTGACCGGCCCCCCGACCCTCTTCACCCTGAACCCCGCCACCGGCGCCGCGCTCACCAGCGTTCCCACGGTGGAGTTCTACGGCTCGCTGGCCGTCCGACCGACCGACTCGGTCCTCTTCGCCGGCAACGGCGACGTGGGGCAGATCTTCACGCTCGACCCCGCGACCGGCGCTCCCACCCTGGTGGGCGACACCGGTATGACCTACGTCGGGGGGCTCGCCTTCCGGACCTGCGCCATCACCATTGGCGATGCCGCGGCCGATCCGTCCGCCCTGTGGCCCCCCAATCACAAGCTGGTGAACGTGGCGGTCGACTACACGGCGACGGACTCCTGCGGCGCGGCAGCGCCGGTCACCTGCTCGCTGAGCGTCGCCAGCAACGAGGGCAGCAGCGCGGACTGGCAGGTCGTGGACTCCCATCACGTGCTGCTGCGCGCCGAGCGTTCAGGGGGTGGCAGCGGGCGGATCTACACGGTCACCATCACCTGCACGGATACCGCCGGGAGCTCGTCGAACGCGGCCGTGACGGTTTCGGTGGCTCATGATCAGGGTCACTGATCATGGAGGGAACGGTTCTGCACGCGTAAGGTGGTACGCCGGCTGACCTGGCCGGCCGGCCGGTCTGTACGGTAGAGAATGATCACCAGGCGACACCAGACCTTGACCGGGGCCCTTCGGGAGACGGCGGTCTCCCGCCCCGGCCAAACCGCGTTCACCTTCCGCGATGGAACCGGCGCGGCCACCGATCTCACCTACGGCGAGCTCGACCGCCAAGCGCTGGCCATCGCGGCCCAACTCCAGGAGCTCGGAGGCGGCGGGCGGCGGGCGCTGCTCCTCTATCCGCCGGGTCTGGAATTCGTGGCGGCCTTCCTCGGCTGCCTTCACGGCGGCGTGGTCGCCGTGCCCGCCTACCCTCCGACCTCGGAGCGCACCCTGCCACGTCTGCTGGCGATCGCACGGGACGCCCGGCCCGCCCTCGCCCTGACTACCAGCAAGGGACTCGCCAAGCTCCAGCGGCTCGCCGCGCGGCTGCCCGAGCTCGACGCGCTGGTCTGGGTGGCGACCGACCAGATAGCCGCCGACCTCGCCGACGCCTGGCGGGATCCGTGCCCTGGTCCCGAGGCCCTGGCTTTCCTCCAATACACCTCGGGCTCGACCGCCGTCCCCAAGGGAGTCATGGTCAGCCACGGCAACCTCCTCCACAACGAGGAGATGATCCGGCGCGCCTTCGGCCAGTCGGCGGATTCGGTCATCGTGGGCTGGCTGCCCCTCTACCACGACATGGGACTGATCGGCAACGTGCTGCAGCCACTCTACCTCGGTGCGCGTTGCATCCTGCAGGCGCCCGCGACTTTCCTTCAACGCCCCCTCTCCTGGCTGGAGGCCATCTCGCGCTACCGCGCGACGACCAGCGGCGCCCCCAATTTCGCCTACGACCTGTGCGTGCGCAGGATCGGCGTCGAGCAGCGGGCCGGCCTCGACCTCGCCAGTTGGGAGGTGGCCTTCAATGGCGCGGAGCCGGTGCGGCCCGACACCCTCGAGCGCTTCGTCACGGCCTTCGCGCCCCAGGGTTTCCACCGCGACGCCTTCTACCCGTGCTACGGCCTCGCCGAGGCGACGCTCTTCGTCAGCGGCGGCGGCGGCAAGGAGGCCCCCCCGGTCGTCGTGGCCGAGGGTGCCCGCGGCATGGTGGGGTGCGGACGGCCCTGGATGGATCAGCGGCTCGCCATCGTCGACCCGGAGTCCGGCCGCTCCGCGGGCGACGGGCAGGTGGGAGAGATCTGGATTTCGGGGCCGAGCGTCGCTCAAGGGTACTGGGGTCAGCCGGAGGCGACCGAGCGCGTCTTCCGTGCCTGTATCGCCGGTGATCTGACAGATGCGGGCGAGGGGCCCTTCCTGCGCACCGGCGACCTCGGATTCCTGCGCGGCGGCGAGCTGTTCGTCACCGGCCGGCTCAAGGACCTGATTATCATCAGAGGACGCAATCTCTATCCGCAAGACGTCGAACGGACGGTCGAGGAAAGCCATCCCGCCCTGCGCCCCGGCTGCGGCGCGGCTTTCGCCGTAGAGAGCGACGGCGAGGAGCGCCTGGTAGTCGTGCAGGAGCTCGATTCCCACCGCCGCAGCGAGGCCGTGGCGGCTCTCGAGGTCTTGCGGCAGGCCGTCGCGGAGGAGCACGAAGTGATGGTGCATCAGGCGGTGCTGGTGCGCGCCGGCACCATCTCCAAAACCTCCAGCGGCAAGATCCAGCGCCACGCCGCCCGCGCCGCGTTCCTCGCCGGCACGCTGGTGGTGGAGGCGGCGAGCGCTCTCCAGACCGCCGCGGGGGGTCCGGGGGACGGCATCGACCGCGAGGGCCTGCTCGTCCTGCCGGCACCCGAACGGGAGATCGCGTTGCGCTCGGCGTTGCGGCAACGGGTGGCGCGGGCGATGCGGCTCTCCCCCGCCGAGTTGCGCGACGACCGGCCCCTGACGGCCTTCGGCCTCGATTCGCTCGCCGCGATCGAGATCCAGCACGAGATGGAGTCAGCGCTCGGAGTGCCCCTGTCCCTGGCGGCGCTGCTCCAGGGCGCGACGCTGAACGAGCTGGCGGCGCTGGCCCGCGACGGGCTCGAAGCTGCCGGCGCGAGAGAGACGCAGCCCTCCCCTGCCGTCTTCCCGCTCTCCCACGGCCAGCGCGCCCTCTGGTACCTGGAGCGGCTGGCTTCCGGCAACCCCGCCTACATCCTGGCCGGCGCAGGGCGCATCCGCGGCGCCGATGCCGCCGTCCTCCGTGACTCCCTGACCCAACTGATCGAGCGTCACCCCGCGTTGCGCACGGTGATGGAGACGGATCCCGGCGGCGAGCCCTGCCAGAGGGTCCTCGCGGCCAGCGGGCCGCCGTTCCACGAAGTGGATGCGACGTGCTGGAGCGAAGAGGAGTGGCGGTGCCGGCTCGAGATGGAAGCCTACAGCCCGTTCGACCTGGGGCAGGGGCCGCCGCTGCGGATGACCCTCTTCCACCGCCCGGGAGGCGAGGAGGTCCTCCTCCTGGCGGTGCACCACCTCGCCGCCGATTTCTGGTCGCTCGAGGTGCTGTTACAAGAGCTGGCCGCGCTCGCGCGCGGCGCCCCTGAGCTCGCACCTCTGCCCGCTACCTACGCCGACCACGTCGAGGGCGAGCGGCGGATGCTGGCCGGCCCGCGCGGCGAGCAGCTCCTGGCCTTCTGGAAGGAGGCTCTCAGTGGCGATCTGCCGCAGCTCGACCTGCCGGCCGACCGGCCGCGGCCCCGCTTCCAGACCTTCGCCGGCAGCGTACAGGCGCGATTCTTCGACCGGGATCTCGGCGACCGCCTGAAGGCCCTCGGCCGCGAGCGCGGCGCGACACCCTATATGACGCTCCTCGCCGCCTTCTGTGCGCTGCTCCATCGCTACACCCATCAGGACGACCTGCTCGTCGGCTCGCCGACCTCCGGGCGCGCCTCGGCCGCGGTGGCGGGGCTCGTCGGCTACTTCGTCAACCCCGTGGTAGTACGGGCCGACCTCGCCGGCGAGCCGGGCTTCGGCGAGCTGCTCGCCCGCGTGCGCCGGACGGTGCTCGCCGCCTTCGCGCACCAGGAGCTGCCCTTCCCGGTCCTCGCCCAGCACCTCGAAGCGGGCGGGCGCGACCCCAGCCGCTCGCCGATCTTCCAGACGATGTTCGTCTTCCTGCAGGGACGTCGGTCCGGCCCGCAGGGTCTGGCCGGGGCTGCGCTGGGCAGGGCCGGCGCCTGCATCGATCTCGGCGGGCTGGAGATCGAATCGCTCGGCCTCGCGCCCCGCGGCTCGCAGCTCGACCTCACCCTCTGGATGGCGGAGGAGCAGGATGCGCTCCACGCCTGCCTGCAGCTCAACACCGACCTCTTCGACCCGCCCACAATGGCCCGAGCGCTCACGCACCTCGCGGCGCTGCTGGCGGGCATCGCCGCCGATCCGGACACGCCCATCGCCGCACTGCCGCTGCTCAGCGGACCCGAGCGGCAGCAGACGCTCGCCGAATGGAACGACCGGCCCGGCGTTCTCCCTCCACACGCCTGCCTCCACGAGCTCTTCGAGCGCCAAGCGGCGCGCACCCCCGAGGCCGTGGCGGTGGTCGGGGGGGATCTCTCCCTCACCTACGGCGAGCTGAACCGCCGCGCCAACCTGCTGGCGGGGCATCTGGTCGCGCTGGGGGTAGGGCCGGAGATGGTGGCCGGAATCCTCACCCGGCGCTCGCCGGAGATGGTGGCGGCCATGCTGGCAGTCCTCAAGGCGGGCGCCGCCTACCTGCCGCTCGATTCGGCCTACCCGGAAGAGCGCCTCGCCTTCATGGCCGCGGACAGCCGCATGTCCGTGATGCTGACCGACGGCGCCGGGCAGGGGGCCGTGCCACCGGGGGTGAGGCAGGTCACGATGGCGGCTCTCCTCGCCGAGCCGGGCTGCAATGGCGCCTTCACCAGCGGCGCGGGCCCCGCCAACCTCGCCTACGTCATCTACACCTCGGGCTCGACGGGGCGGCCCAAGGGGGTGGCGATCGAGCACCGCAGCGCCGTGGCCCTGGTCGATTGGGCCGTCCGCTCCTTCCCGCCGGCGGACCTCGCGGGGGTACTGGCTTCGACCTCGATCTGCTTCGACCTCTCGGTGTTCGAGCTGTTCGTCCCGCTCGCCTGCGGCGGCAGCGTCGTCCTGGCCGACGACGCCTTGGCGCTGCCGGTGGTTACCGCGGCGCACCGGGTGACGCTGATCAACACCGTGCCCTCGGCCATGGCCGAGTTGGTGCAAGACGGCAGCCTGCCCTCCACGCTGCGCACCGTCAACCTGGCCGGCGAGCCGCTCGCGCGGGGGCTCGTCGAGCAGATCGCGGAGCGCCTCCCCGCCGCCCGCATCCTCAACCTCTACGGTCCTTCCGAGGACACCACCTACTCCACCTGCGCGGTCGTCGAGAGCGGGCTGGCGCAGCCGCCGGGCATCGGCCGGCCGATCGACGGCACGCGCGTCTACCTCCTCGACCGCTATCTCCAGCCGGTGCCCGCCGGAGTGCCTGGCGAGATCGCGATCGCCGGCGGCGGCCTGGCGCGTGGGTACCTCGGGCGGCCGGAGCTGACGGCCGAGCGGTTCCTGCCCGATCCGTTCGCGGCCGAGCCCGGAGCCCGGCTCTACTGGACGGGGGACCTCGCCCGCCACCTGCCTTCCGGTGAGATCCGCTTCCTGGGCCGCATCGACCACCAGGTAAAGGTCCGCGGCTTCCGCATCGAGCTGGGCGAGATCGAGGCGGTGCTCCGCGAGCATCCGGCGGTGCGGGAGGCCGTGGCGGCCGTCGCCGCCGGCGGGGCGACGCTCGTGGCCTGGGTCGTGGCCGCGCCTGGGCAAGAACCCACTCCCGCCGAGCTCCGCGCCATCGTGGCGCGGAAGCTCCCGGCCGTCATGGTCCCCTCGGCGATCGTCCTCCTCCCGGCGCTGCCGCGGACGGCCAACGGCAAGCTCGACCGCCGGGCTCTCCCCAACCCCCTCGAGGCCCCGACGGCGCCGTTCGTCCCCCCCGGCACCGCGGTCGAGGAGCGGCTCGCCGCCATCTGGGCCGAGGTCCTCCAAGTAGAGCGGGTGGGCATCCACGACAACTTCTTCGAGCTGGGCGGCCACTCCCTGGCGGCAAACCGTGTGCTGGCGCGCGTCTGCTCCGCCTTCCAGATCAAGCTGGCGCTGCGCGACCTCCTGGAGACGCCGACGGTGGCCGGCCTGGAGCTTGCCATCGCCCGCGAGATGCTGCGCCAGACCGGGGCGCTGCGGAGGACGGCATGAGCGCTCCCTCAAAACCGCTGGAAGAGCTGTCGCGGCAGGAGCTGGACGAGCTCATCCGCAGCCTCCAGGAGCGGGGGCCGGCGGCGCCGCAGGAGGTGGCCGGCGCGCGGCGGGAGGGCAGCCTCCCGCTCTCCTTCGCCCAGCGGCGCCTCTGGTTCCTCGACCAGCTCGAGCCGGGCTCGGCGGTCTACAACATCGCGGGCGCCATCGACCTCACGGGCCCGCTCGACGGCGTTGCCCTGGCCCACGCCCTCGACGGGATCGTCCGCCGGCACGAGGCCCTGCGCGCCTCCTTCGCCATCGCCGTCGCGAACGCCGAGCCGGTCCAGGTCGTCGCTCCCCCCTTCCCCCTGGCGCCGCCCGTCGTCGACCTCGCGGCGCTGCCGCCGGCGGCGCGGGAGGAGGCGGCGGCGAGGCTCGCCGCGGCAGAGGCGAGAGGCCCCTTCGACCTCTCCCGGCCCCCCCTGGCGCGGACGCTGCTGCTGCGCCTCGCGGCGCGGGAGCACACGCTGCTCGTCACCCTGCATCACACGGTCGCGGACGGCTGGTCGCTGGGGGTGTTCCTGCGCGACCTCGTCGCCCTCTACGGCGCCGCTCGCGCCGGGCGGCCCTCGCCTCTGCCTCCGCTACCCCTCCAGTACGCCGATTTCGCCTGGCGGGAGCGGGAGGAGCTGCGGGGCGAGCCCCTAGAGCGGCTGCTCTCCTACTGGCGGCGCCGGCTCGCCGATCCGCCGCCCCCGCTGGCTCTGCCCACGGACCGGCCACGCCCCGCTCACCCGAGCAGCCGCGGCGGCCGCCAACCCGTCGCGCTGCCGGCCGGGCTCTCCCGCGAGGTCGAGGCGTTCGCGCGGCGGCGGGGGGGCCTCCCCTTCATGGCGCTGCTCGCCGCCCTCGACGCCCTGCTCTGCCGCTACACCGGGCAGGAGGACCTGCTCGTGGGGTCGGCGGTCGCCAATCGCGACCGGATCGAGACCGCGGACCTGATCGGCCTCTTCGTCAATACCCTGGCGCTGCGCGGCGACCTGTCGGGCGACCCCACGGCGGACCAGCTCCTCGACCGGGTGCGCCGGGCCACGCTGGACGACTGGGCCCACCAGGAGGTCCCGTTCGATCTCCTGGTCCAGGACCTCCACCCTGCCACCGATCTTTTCCGGGTGATGCTCGTCGTGCAGCCCCAGGCGCTCGCGGCGACCATGGCCGGCGGGCTCACCCTGCGCCCGCAGGCCCTCCATACGGGTACCGCCAAGTTCGATCTCACCCTCGACCTGGCAGCGGGCAGCGATGGCCTGGCGGGCTCGGTCGAGTACAGCACAGACCTCTTCGAGGTGGCGACCATCACCCGCCTGGCCGGGCATCTCCAGACGCTCCTCGCCGGGATGGTGGCGGACCCCGAGCGGCGACTGAGCGAGCTCCCGCTGCTGACGCCGGCCGAACGCGAGCAGCTCCGGCAGTGGCACGGCGCCGCCGTGGAGCCCGAGGAGCGGTGTATCCACGAGCTGTTCGCGACTCAGGTGGCACGGACGCCGGACGCGGTGGCGGTGATCGCGGGCGAGGAACGGCTGACCTACGCCGAGCTCAACGCCCGGGCCAACCGCCTGGCGCACCGCCTGCGCCAGCTCGGCGTGGGGCCGGAGACCCGGGTCGGGATCTCTCTGGAGCGCGGCCCGGACACGGTGCCGGCGCTGCTGGGCATCCTCAAGGCCGGAGGCGCCTATGTGGCGCTCGACCCGGCATACCCCGAAGAGCGGCGGGCCTTCATCCGGCAGGACTCGAAGGCTGACGTGCTGTTGAGCGGTCCGTGGCTCGACGACGAGCGGGAGGCCATCGCCCGATGCAGCGCGGACGACCCGGAAGGCGGAGCCGGAGCGGACAACCTCTCCTACATCATCTATACCTCGGGCTCGACCGGCACGCCCAAGGGAGTCGGCATCACTCACCGTAGCGCCGCCGTAGTCCTGCGCTGGGCCACTGCGGCGTTCACCCCCGAGGAGCTCTCCGGAGCTTTGGCCTCGACCTCGCTCTCCTTCGACGTCTCGGTCTTCGAGCTGTTCGCGCCTCTCACGCAGGGCGGCACTGTCATCCTGACCGAGAGTGCCCTCGATCTCCCCCGCCTGCCGGCCGCCGACGCGGTGACGCTGATCACCACCGTCCCCTCGCTGATGGCCGAGTTGGTGCGCTCCGGCGGCGTGCCCGCGTCCGTGCGGGTGCTGGGCCTGGGCGGCGAGCCTTTACGCCGCCGGCTGGTGCAGGGGATCGAGGAGAGCGTCCCGGCCGCACGGGTGCTCAACCTCTACGGCCCCTCCGAGGACACGACCTACTCCACCTGCGAGGAGGTGCCGCTGGGGGTCGACGACGAGCCCGCCATCGGGCGCCCCCTGCCCGGCACCCGGGCGCACGTGCTCGACGGGCACCTGCAGCCCGTGCCGGTGGGCGTGACCGGCGAGCTGTATCTCGGCGGCGCGGGGCTGGCCCGCGGCTATCTCGACCGGCCGGAGCTGACGGCCTCAAGGTTCCTGCCCGACCCCTTCGACGCGCGGCAGGGCGAGCGCCTGTATGCCACGGGCGACCTCGTGCGCCGCCTGCCGGACGGACGCCTCACCTGCCTCGGCCGCCGCGACCATCAGGTGAAGGTACACGGCCTGCGCATCGAGCTCGGGGAGATCGAGATGCTCCTGGAGCGCCACCCGGCGGTGCGCGAGGCGGTGGTCGTGGCGCGCGAAGAGGGGGCCGGGGGGGATTGCCGCCTCGTCGCCTACGTCGCGCTCGACCGGGCAGCGGTGACCCCGGAGGAGCTGCGGGAGTATCTGGGGCGGACGCTGCCCCAGCCCATGGTCCCGACCGCCTTCGTCCTCCTGCCGGAGCTGCCGCGGCACCCCAACGGCAAGCTCGATCGCGCCGCCCTGCCCGCTCCCGGCGGGAAAGGCGAGACCGGGTCCGTCTCCGTCCCGCCCCGCGGCCGGGAGGAGGAGCGGCTGGCACGCATCTGGGCCGACGTATTGGACGTGGAGCGCATCGGCGTCGACGACAACTTCTTCGCTCTCGGCGGGCATTCGCTGCTCGCCACCCGGCTGCTGTCGCGGGTGCGCGAGGAATTCGGGGCGGAGCTCACGCTGCGCGGCTTCTTCGCGGCCCCCACCGTGGCCGGGCTCGCCCAACGCCTCCAGGGGGCGCGGCAATCGCCGGCGCCGCCCATCCGCCCCCTGCCGCGGCAGGAGGACCCGCCGCTCTCCTTCGCCCAGGAGCGGCTCTGGTTCCTGGACCGCCTGGAGCCGGGGAGCGCAACCTACAACATCGCCGCCGCGCAGAACCTGCGCGGGGCGCTGCGGCCGGCCCTGCTGGCGGCCGCGCTGAACGAGGTGGTGCGCCGCCACGAGGCCCTGCGCACCACCTTCGTCCTCGCCGACGGCACGGCGGACGGCCAGCCGCGCCAGCGCGTCGCGCCTCACCTCCACCTCGACCTGCCGCTGATCGATCTCCGGGCCCTGCCGCCGGCCCTGCGCGAGCCCGCGTCCCGCGGGCTGGCCGCCGAGTGGGGAGAGCAGCCCTTCGACCTCGCGGCGGGGCCCCTGCTGCGGGCGGCCCTACTCCGACTCGGCGACGAGGAGGGGGAAGAGGAGGAGCACGCCGTCCTCCTCTCCATGCACCACATCGTGACGGACGGCTGGTCGCTCCAGGTGCTCCTCCGCGAGCTCACCTCTCTGTATGCCACCGGTGTGGCCGGCCGGCCCTCTCCCCTCCCCGAGCTGCCCGTCCAGTACGCCGACTTCGCCGTCTGGCAGCGGCGCTGGCTGAGCGGCGAGGCGCTCGCCGGCCAGCTCTCCTACTGGCGGCGGCAGCTCGGCGGCGCGCCGGCTCTGGAGCTGCCGAGCGACCGGCCGGCCCCCAAGGTGCGCAGCCCGCGCGGCGCCTCGCTCCCCGTGACCTTCCCTCCGGAGCTGGCAAGGGGGCTCCAGGAGCTGGCGAAGCGTGGCGGGGGCACCCTCTTCATGGCCGTCCTCGCCGGCTTCACGGCCCTGCTCTCCCGTTACACGGGGCAGGACGACATCTGCGTGGGTTCCCCCGTCGCCAACCGCAACCGCGCTGAGACCGAGAGCCTGATCGGCTTCTTCGTCAACACCCTGGTGCTGCGCACCGACCTCACGGGCGACCCGGACGCCGGCGAGCTGCTGCGGCGGGCCCGGGAGGTCGCCCTCGACGCCTACGCCCACCAGGACCTGCCGTTCGAGAAGCTGGTCGCGGAGCTGGCGCCGGACCGCGACCTGAGCCGCCCGCCGCTGTTCCGGGTCCTGCTGGCGCTGATGGACACGCCGCCGGCGCCCGCGCTGCCGGGCGTCGTGGCCGCGCCGCTGCCGGTGGACAACCGCACCGCCAAATTCGACCTCACCCTCAGCCTGGTCCCCGCCGGCGACGGCCTCGACGGCTGGCTGGAGTACTCGACCGAGCTGTTCGACGCGGTGACGGTCCGGCGGCTGCTCGCTCACCTCGAACGGCTGCTCGCCGGCCTTGCCGACCCCGAGGCCCGGGAGACCCGCCTCTCCACCCTGCCCCTGCTTGCTCCGGCCGAGAGGCTGCAACTGCTCGCCGAGTGGAACGACACCGGCGCCGCGCCCGCTCCCGCAGTCTGTCTGCACCAGCTCTTCGAGGCCCAAGCGGCGCGCACGCCGGAGGCCGTGGCCCTGGTCTCCCCCGACGGTCGGCGTCTGAGCTACCGCGAGCTCGACGCCCAGGCGGAGGCGCTAGTGCGCCGTCTGCGCCGTCTCGGCGTGGGGCCGGAGGTGCTCGCCGGCGTGCTCATCGATCGCACGGTGGAGCTGGTGGTCGCCCTCCTCGCCGTGCTTAAGGCAGGCGGCGCCTACGTGCCGATCGATCCCGCCTACCCGCGCCAACGTGTCGCCACCCTGCTGGCGAGCTCCCGGGCCGCCGTGCTGCTCACCCGCCGCTCCCTGCTGGCGGAATTCGCCGCCAGCCTGCCGCCGGCCGCCGTGCCGCTGTTCGTGGACGAGGTGGAGGAGACCGGAGAAACCTCCACGCCGTCCTTCCGGCCGCCCCGGCCCGGCAACTTGGCCTACGTCATCTACACCTCGGGCTCCACCGGCGAGCCCAAGGGCGTCGCCATCGAGCATCGCAGCGCCGTCGCCTTCGCCCGCTGGGCGCGCGAGGTCTACACGCCCGAGGAGCGCGCCGGGATCCTGGGCTCGACCTCCGTCTGCTTCGACATCTCGATCATGGAGATCTTCGTCACCCTCGCCTGGGGGGGCAAGATCCTGCTGGCGGAGAACGCCCTGGCGCTGCCCACGCTGCCCGCCCGCGACGAGGTGACGATGATCAACGCCGTCCCCTCCGCCATGGCCGAGCTGGTGCGCGACGGCCGCCTGCCGGGCTCGGTGCGCGTCGTCAACGTGGGCGGCGAGGCGGTCAAGGGCTCGCTGGTGAGGCGGATCTACGAGCAGAGCCGGGCCGCGCGCGTCGTCGACGTCTATGGCCCGTCGGAGGACACCACCTATTCGACGACCTCCGAGATCCCCCGCGACGTCGACACCCCCGCCGTCGGCCGGCCCATCCGCGGCTCGCGGGCCCACGTCCTCGACGCCGGGCTGCGCCCCGTGCCGATCGGCGTCGCCGGCGCGGTCTACCTGGCCGGCGACGGCCTCGCCCGCGGCTACCTGGGGCGGCCGGCGCTCACCGCCGAGCGCTTCATCCCCGACCCTTACGGCGAGCCCGGCGCCCGCCTCTACCGCGTCGGCGACCTGGCGCGCTACCGGACCGACGGCGAGCTGGAGTACCTCGGCCGCATCGACCACCAGGTCAAGGTGAGGGGCTTCCGCATCGAGCCCGGCGAGATCGAGGCGGCTCTCGCCTCCCATCCCGGAGTCGAGGCGGTCGCGGTCGGCGCGCACGAGGCCGAGCCCGGCGACCTCCGGCTGGTGGCCTACGTGGTCCTGCGGCCGGGGTGCGAGCCCGCCGTCGACGAGCTGCGCGGCAGGGTGGCCGAGCGCCTGCCCGCCTACATGGTGCCGGCGGCGTTCGTGGCGCTCGCCGCCCTCCCCTTGACCACCAGCGGCAAGGTGGACCGCCGCACCCTGCCCGCACCCGACTGGACCCGGGGGGCGCCCGCGGCCACCGCCGCTCCCGGCAACCCGATCGAGGAGCTGCTGGTCCAGTTGTGGGTGGAGCTGCTCGGCCTCGAGCCCGGCCGGGTGGCGTTGGACGACGACTTCTTCGCCCTCGGCGGCCATTCGCTGCTCGCCACCCGGCTCCTCTCCCGCGTCCGCGAGGACCTGCGGGTGGAGCTGCCGCTGCGCAGCCTGTTCGAGGCCCGCACGCCCGCCGCCCTCGCCCGCCTGGTCCTGGCCGTCCGCGAGGGGCTCCAAGCGCCGCCCATCCGGCCGGTCCCGCGCACCGGCCCCCTGCCGCTGTCGTTCGCCCAGGAGCGGCTCTGGTTCCTCGATCAGCTCGAGCCCAGCGGCGCGGCCTACCACATCGCCACCACCGAACGGCTGCGCGGCCCGCTCGACACGCGGGCGCTCGCCGCCACCCTCGACGAGATCGTCCGCCGGCACGAGCCGCTGCGCACGACCTTCGCGACCGAAAGCGGCGGCCCGGTGCAGCGCATCGCCCCGCCCCGCCCCGCCCCGCCGCCGGTCATCGATCTGCGCGGGCTCGCTCCCGACGCCCGCGGGCACGAGGCGGAGAGGCTCGCCGACGACGAGAGCCGGCGCGGCTTCGACCTGGCGCGCGGGCCGCTCCTGCGGACGGCGCTCCTGCGCCTCGCCGGCGAGGAGCACTGGCTGCTCCTCACCCTGCACCACATCGTCGCCGACGGCTGGTCGATCGGGGTCTTCATCCGCGAGCTCTCGGCCCTCTACGCGGCCTTCGCCGCCGGCCACCCCACGCCGTTGCCGGAGCTGCCCGTCCAGTATGCCGACGTGGCGGTCTGGCAGCGCCAGCGGTTCAGCGGCGAAGCCCTCGCGGCCCAGCTCGCCTACTGGCGGCGCCAGCTCGACGGCGCCGCCGCGCTCGACCTCCCCACCGACCGCCCCGCCCCGGAGGTGCGCGCCGGGCGCGGCGCCACCCTGCGCTTCACCCTCCCGCCCGCGCTCAGGACCGCGCTCCAAGCGCTCGCCCACCGCGAGCGGGCCACCCTGTTCATGGCCCTGCTCGCCGGCTTCCAGGCCCTCCTCTCCCGCCACGCGGGGCAGGAGGACGTCTCGGTCGGCACCGCGATCGCCAACCGCAACCGCGCCGAGACCGAGGGTCTGATCGGCTTTTTCGTCAATACCCTGGTGCTGCGCACCGATCTCGCGGGCAATCCGGACGCCGGCGAGCTGCTGCGGCGGGCCCGGGAGGTCGCCCTCGACGCCTACGCCCACCAGGACCTGCCGTTCGAGAAGCTGGTCGCGGAGCTGACGCCGGACCGCGACCTGAGCCGCCCGCCGCTGTTCCGGGTCCTGCTGGTGCTGCAGAACGCTCCCCTGCCGCCTCCCGCGCTGCCCGGCGTCGTGGCCGAGCGGCTGCCGGTGGACAACCGCACCGCCAAGTTCGACCTCACCCTCAGCCTGGTCCCCGCCGGCGACGGCCTCGACGGCTGGCTGGAGTACTCGACCGAGCTGTTCGACGCGGTGACGGTCCGGCGGCTGC
>DASXJP010000285.1:0-28751 GCA_036497345.1 Thermoanaerobaculia bacterium | reverse complement strand
CGGCCCGCCCCTACAAATTTATCATTCGAACGGCGTCCTGGGCTCCGATCCGAAGCGCAGCACGTGGCCGTCCGGATCCTCCACTTTCATTTCGTAGGCCCACGGATAATTCTCGGGGGGGTGGCGGATCCTGGCGCCGCTGGCCTTGTACTCCTCGTGCAGAGCCGCGACGTCCTCGACGCCGATCCAGACCCACGTTCCGGGCTGCCCCTGGCCTCCTCGGCAGAGATAGATCCCGGCGCCGTCGCGCGTCACGCACGTGAAGTCGTCGTTGCCCCAGTCCGCGTTCCGGAATCCCAGCACGTCGACGTAATACCGCAGGCTGGCCGCCATGTCCGCGACCCGCAGGATCGGCGCGCTGTTCTCGAATCTCGTTCTTGGCATCAGAGGTCCTCCGTTTTCCCGCTTACTCGATTCTATTCTATCGTCCGTGCTCGTCCTTTGGGTCCTTTGGGTCCTTTGATCTATCATCCCCCCACCGACCGACCCCGCGAGGTGGAAGAGCCATGACCGACATCGCCCAGACCGCACCGCCGCCGCGCAAGCCCTGGTACCGCCTGTCGCTGACCACCTGGATCATGATCGGCCTGGTGGCCGGCGGGGTCCTGGGGTACGTCCGGCCCGACTGGGGCAACAAGGTCTACTTCCTGCGGGACATCTTCCTCAACCTCATCAAGTCGGTCATCGCCCCCCTGGTCTTCTCCACCCTGGTGGTCGGCATCGCCGGGGGCGGCGATCTCAAGAAGGTCGGCCGCATGGGGGCCAAGGCGCTCGTCTACTTCGAGGTCGTCACCACCATCGCCCTCTTTATCGGCCTCGCCGTGGTCAACCTCACCAAGCCCGGCGCGGGGGTCGCGCTGGCGGCGCCGGTCACCAGCACGGTGCAGCAGATCGAGGCCAACCATCCCAAGACGCTGGTCGAGACGCTGGTCCACATCTTCCCGGCCAGCGTCGTGGATTCCATGGTGCGCGGCGACGTGCTGCAGATCGTGGCCTTCGCGGTGCTCTTCGCCATGGCGGTGTCGGCCATCGGCGAGAAGGGCAAGCCGATGCTGCGCGTCATGGAGAGCCTGTCGCAGATCATGTTCCGCTTCACCAGCTACGTGATGATGTTCGCTCCCATTGGCGTGGGCGCGGCCATGGCGCACACCATCGGCACGCACGGGCTGGGGGTGCTGGTGAACCTCGGCAAGCTGATCGGCTCGCTCTATCTGGCGCTCCTTATCTTCGTAGTGCTGGTGCTGGGCGCCGTGGCGGTGCTCTTCCGCGTGCCCATCCGCAAATTCCTCAAGGCGGTGCGCGAGCCGGCCACCATCGCCTTCGCCACCACCAGCAGCGAGTCGGCGCTGCCCAAGGCCATGGAGGTGATGGAGCGCCTGGGCGTGCCGCCGCACATCGTCGGCTTCGTGATGCCCACCGGCTACAGCTTCAACCTCGACGGCACCACGCTCTACCTCGCCATGGCCTCGGTCTTCGTGGCCCAGGCGGCCGAGGCGGCCACGGGCGTGCACATGGGCCTCAGCCAGCAGATCGTCATGATGCTGACCCTGATGGTCACCTCCAAGGGAGTGGCCGCCGTGCCGCGCGCCTCGCTGGTGATCCTGCTGGCCACCTTGAACAGCTTCCTGCCGGGGAACCTCGGCCCCATCGGCGTGGCGGTGATCTTCGGCGTCGACGAGCTGATGGACATGGGCCGCACCTGCGTCAACGTGATCGGCAACTGCCTGGCCACCTGCGTGGTGGCCCGCTGGGAAGGGGAATTCGACGACGAGCGGGCGCGCGTCTTCGGCACCCCCGAGGAGGCCCGGCTCGACCTCGCCGAAGGCGAGCCCGCGTTCGCGCGGGCGGTGGGGATGGGGGACTGACCCCTACCCCCGCCGCGCGTCCGGCACCACGCGCTGGACCGCCTGGGCCAGGAAGGCCGCCATATCGGGATGGTGGGCGGGATCCCAGTCTTCCGCCAGCTCGGAGAGATGGGCGCGGCGGGCCGCGACGAGCCGGTCGAGCACGTCGCAGCCGGCCGGGGTCAAGGCGATCTCCGGCCGCGATTCGATCAGGTTTCGCCGCCGTAGCTCTTCCAGAGCGAGATTCACGCGGTCCGGCGTGACGCCGCGCTCGTGGCCGATGGAGGAAGGATCGCGCTCCGGATCGCGCTCGATGCGGGTGAGGAGCCAGGCCGCGAGGGGGGTCAGCGTCTCCCCGGCGCGGGCCACGATGCTCTCGATGTGCTGGCGCTGGACCGCGCGGTCGGAGAGGGCCGCCAGCGTGGCGTAGAGCTGCCTTTCGGCTCTCTCCTGGCTGGCGGGACGGGCGAACGCCTCGCCCGCCTCGATGCCCGCGTTGCCGGCCGTGGCGGCGACGGTGGTCCGGAGCGGGCGCTCGGGGAGCAGCCAGGCGAAGAGGAAGCCGGCCGCGCACACGACGGCGGCGACCAGGAAGACGGTGTTGAGCGAGTCGGTGAACGCCTGGCTGTAGGCCGCGCGCACCGCGGGCGGCAGGTTGGCCAGGGCCTCGGCGCTCATGCGTGCGGCTCCTGATGGATGCCCGGCCCCGGACGGCATCGACCGCGCGAGATTCGCCGTCAGGCGCGCGGCGAAGATGGCGCCGAGGACCGCCGTGCCGAAGGAGCCGCCGATCAGGCGGAACAGCGTGGCCCCCGAGGTCGCCACTCCCAGGTCGCGATACTCGACCGCGTTCTGCACGGCGATCACCAGCACCTGCATCACCGACCCCAATCCGACGCCCAGCAGCAGGATGTACGCCGAGGTCAGCCAGGCGCCGGTGTCGAGCGAGAGGCGCGAGAGCAGGAACAGGCCGGCCGTCATGATCCCCGTGCCGAGGATGGGAAAGAGCTTGTAACGTCCCGTGCGGCTGATCAGCTGTCCGGAGAGCATCGACGTGATCAGCATGCCGCCCATCATCGGCAGCATCTGCATCCCGGACGCGGTCGGGCTCACCCCGCGGACCACCTGGAGGAAGACCGGGAAGTAAGTGATCGATCCGAACATGGCGAAGCCTACGATCAATCCGACGATCGACGTGATCGAAAAGGAGGGGTTCCTGAACAGCCGCGGCGGCAGGACCGGCTCCTTCGCCCGCTTTTCGATCAAGATAAACAGCGCCAGCCCGGCCACGGCGGCGGCGATCAGCCCGAGGATCAGGGGCGACGACCAGGGATAGATGCCGCCTCCGAGGTCCGAGACGAGGGTGACCGCGCTCAGCACCACCGCCAGCAGCGCGGCGCCGGCGTAGTCGACGGCGTGCGACCGGCGCTCGGAGCGCGCGGGGAGCGTGGCGGCCAGCACGACCAGGGCCAGGATGCCGAGCGGCAGGTTGATGTAGAAGATCCAGCGCCAGGAGAGGTGGGTCGTGAAGTAGCCGCCCAGCAGCGGGCCGGCGATGCTGGCGAGGCCGAACACCGCGCCGAAAATGCCCTGGTAGCGGCCGCGGTCGCGCGGCGGAATGATGTCGCCCACCACCGCCTGCGAGGTCACCATCAGGCCGCCACCGCCCAGCCCCTGCAGGGCGCGGAAGGCGATCAGTTGCATCATCGACCGGCTCAGGCCGCACAGCGCCGAGCCCGCCAGGAACAGCACGACCGCCGATTGCAGCACGATCTTGCGGCCGTAGAGATCGCCCAGCTTGCCGTAGATCGGCGTCACGATGGTCTGCGCCAGCAGATAGCCGGTGACCACCCAGGCGAGATGCTCCAACCCGCCGAGATCGCCGACGATGGTCGGCAGGGCCGTCGACACGATGGTGGAGTCGAGGGCGGCGAGCAGCATGACCAGCAGCAGGCCGCTGAACACCACCAGGGTCTGGCGGTGGCCGAGCGGCTGCGCCTGGGCCAGGGCTCTCTCCATCTAGATCAGCTTCTCGATCGTGATCGGCAGGTCCCGCACCCGCTTGCCCGTGGCGTGGTAGACGGCGTTGGCGATGGCCGCGGCCACGCCGGTGATGCCGATCTCCCCGATGCCGCGGCAGCCGAGGGTGTTGATCACCGGATCGGGATGGCTCAGCAGCTCGACGTCGAACGAGCCGAAATCGGCGTTGACCGGGATCAGGTAGTCGGCGAAGTTATTGGTCAGGGGATTGCCGGTCCGCGGATCGTAGACCGTGTGCTCCATCAGCGCCATGCCGATCCCCATGGTCACGCCGCCCATCACCTGGCTGCGGCTCAGCTTCAGGTTCAGCACCCGTCCCACGTCGATCACCGAGACCCAGCGGGAGACCTGGACGCGCGGCAGCAGGGGATCGATCTTCACCTCGCAGAATTGCGCGCCCCAGGAATGGATCGAATATTTCTTGGTCTTCTCGTCCTCCGGCTTGACCTGGGCCTCGGCCTCGACCGCCGGCATCCGCGAGCGCCGCACCAGGTCCTCGATCGCGAGGCCGCGCGAAGGGTCCGCGGTCAGGAACAGCCGGCCGTCCGCCAGAGTGAGCTGATCGGCCGTCCGCCCGGCCAGCGGCGACTCCGGATCGGAGGTGGCGATCGCCGCCAGCTTGGTGCGGATGGCGCCGCCCACCTGATAGACCGCCTCGCTGACGCTCGCCGCGCTGTTCGAGCCGCCCGACGTGGGCGCGGCGGGAAATTCCGAGTCGCCGAGCTCGAAGGTCACCCGCTCCACGGGCAGGCCGAGCGCGTCCGCCGCCACCTGGGTGAACACCGTGTAGGAGCCGGTGCCGAGGTCCTGCGTGGCCGCCTGCACCAGCGCGCGGCCGTCCGGCGTGAGCCGCGCCCGCGCCGACGCCGGCCGCCGGTTGCCCGGATAGAGCGCCGTCGCCATCCCCCAGCCCACCAGCAGGTCGCCGTCCTTCATCGAGCCCGGCTTGGGATTGCGCTTGCTCCAGCCGAACATCTCGGCGCCGCGCTGATAGCACTCCCGGAGATGCTTGCTCGACCAGGGCTTCTTCTCCCCCTCGTCCATCTCCGCGTGGTTGCGCAGCCGTAATTCGATGGGATCGATTCCCAGCTCGTAGGAAAGCTCGTCCATGGCCGATTCGAGCGCGAAGCTTCCCGGGCAGTCGCCGGGGGCCCGCATCGGCGTCGGCGGCGCCACGTTGACCTTCACCAGCCGGTGCGGGATCGCCACGTTCTCGCAGGAATAGAGCATCTTGCTCGTGGTGAGGGCGCACGGCTCGATGAACTCGGTGGTGAACGAGGTCGGCTGCAGGGTCTCGTGGCGGAGGGCGGTCAGCTTGCCGTCCTTGCGCGCGGCGAGCGCGATCGTCTGCCGGGTCGGCGGCCGGTGGCCCACCGAGGTGAACATCTGCTGCCGCGTGAGGTTGAGCTGCACCGGCCGGCGGGTCACCTTGGCCGCCATGGCCGCGAGCATCGTGTGCCCCCATTGGAAACCTTTACAACCGAACCCGCCGCCGGTGAACGGGCAGAGCACGTGGACGTCCTCCTTGGGGATGCCGAACACCTGCGCGAGCACCGCCCGCGTGCCCATCACCGCCTGCGTGGAGTCCGAGACGGTGAGCTTGTCGCCGTCCCACACCGCCACCGTGGCCGAGGGCTCCATGGGGTTGTTGGTCAAGACCGGGATCGTGTACGTCTGCTGGATCTTCACCACCCCCGGCGCCGCCAGCGCCGCCTCGACGTCGCCGCGCTGGTGCTGCAACGGCCGGCCGAACGAGGCCTTGGGAAAATAGGCGGTCGATTCCGCGTCCTCGATCGTCAGCGCCGGTTTTTCTTCCTTGTAGTGGACCTTCACCAGGGAGGCGGCGTGGCGGGCGTGATCGAGGGTATCCGCCACCACCAGGGCCACGTGCTGCCCCGCGTAATGGATCACGCCGTCCTCGAACGGCAGCCGGTCCTCCCCCATCTTGCCGCTCTCCAGCGGGTTGGCCTTGGGGCCGCCCTGCGCCTTCTTGAGCTTCGGCATGTTCTCGTGGCTGAGGACCGCGATCACCCCCGGCGCGCGCCGTGCCGCGGCGGTGTCGATCGATGCGATCCGCCCCTTGCTGATGGTGCTCTGCACGAGCACCGCGTGGGTCAAACGGTCGTGCTTGAATTCCGCCGCGTACCGGGCGGCGCCGGTGATCTTCCGCCGGCCGTCCACGCGATCGATCGGTTTTCCGATCGCCGCGCTCCGGTTGTCTTTCCGCGCGGTCGCGGCATCGTCGAGAACGTTCAGATCGTCGAGAGCGTTCATACTTTCTTCTCCGCGGCCACCGCGAGCGCCCGGGCCAGCGTGCGCTTCGCGAGCTCGATCTTGAATCCGTTGTCCTTCTGGGGCCGCGCGCCCCGCAGCGCCGCCTCGGCGGCGGCCCGGTACGTCGCCTCCTCCGCCTTCTGACCGGTGAGCGCCTGCTCCGCCTCGGGCGAGCGCCAGGGCTTGGTGCCCACGCCGCCCAGGGCCACGCGGGCGGCGCGGATGCGGTCCCTATCGAGATCGAGCGCCACCGCCGCCGAGGCGAGCGCGAACTCATAGCTCGCCCGGTCGCGCACCTTGAGGTAATGCGACCGCGCGAACCAGGGGACCGCCGGCAGCTCGACCGCGGTGATCAATTCGCCGTGCTCCAGCACGCTCTCCCGCGCCGGGTCCTCACCATAGGGAACGTGGAAATCGACCAGCGGGATCGCCCGCTCCGTGCCGTTGGGACGGCGGGTGTGCACGACCGCGTCGAGCGCCGCCATGGCCACCGGCATGTCGCCGGGGTGGGTCGCGATGCACTTCTCGCTGGTGCCCAGCACCGCGTGGATGCGGTTGTACCCTGCGAGCGCGGCGCACCCCGAGCCGGGCACCCGCATGTTGCAGGGATAGGCGGTGTCGCGGAAGTAATAGCAACGCGTGCGTTGCATCAGGTTGCCGCCCACGCTCGCCATGTTGCGGATCTGCGGGCTGGCCCCCGAGAGCAGGGCCTCCGAGAGCACCGGATACCGTTTGCGGATCGTGGGATCGTTGGCCAGATCGCTGTTGCGCACCATGGCGCCGATGCGCACGCCGCCGCCCGGCAGCGGCTCGATGCGCGCCAGCGGCAGGGCGTTGATGTCCACCAGATAATCGGGGGTCTCGACGTCCAGCCGCAGCAGATCGACCAGGGTCGTGCCGCCAGCCAGGAATTTCGCCTGGCGGCGCCGGGAGACGGCGGCGACCGCCTCCTCCGGCCGGCTGGCGCTCGCATACGAGAAGGGATTCATGACACTTTCCCTCCTTTCGCCTCGCGCACGGCGGCCACGATGTTCGGATAGGCGCCGCAGCGGCAGAGATTGCCGCTCATGCATTCACGGATGTGCGCGGGATCGTCCGGGCACCCTTCGGCGAGCAGGCCCACGGCCGAGACGATCTGCCCCGGCGTGCAGTAGCCGCACTGGAAGGCGTCGTGCTTGAGGAAGGCCGCCTGCACCGGATGCAGTCGGTCCCCTTGGGCGAGCCCCTCGACGGTGGTCACGCGGTGCCCCGAGGCCATGGCGGCCAGCGTCAGGCAGGAGAGCACGCGGCGGCCGTCGACCAGCACCGTGCAGGCGCCGCACTGCCCGTGGTCGCACCCCTTCTTGGTGCCCGCGAGCGCCAGGTCCTCGCGCAGCGCGTCGAGGAGGCTGGTGCGGGGATCGAGCCGCAGCTGCCGCTCCGTGCCGTTGACGTTGAGCCGCACGGGGACCGTGGCGCTCCCCGGCGCCGGCCGCGCGGCCACCGCCTTGGCCTCCAGGACCGTGCTCGTGGCGACGCTCACCGCCGGCACCGCCCCGAGAGACAGGGCGATGAACGTGCGGCGGTCCAGCCCGTGAGGATTTGTAGGTTCTGCCAGGCTCTGGGTTGTGGATTCTTCCGGATCGGGCCTCAGATCGTCGTGGGATACATCGTCGCTCACGGAAAACCCCCTTGCCCTTGGTGCGCGCCTGGGACGGCACGCGGATCAAGAGGGAATCTGCAAAATACGTTCCGAGACGCTTGACGGCGTCAAGCTTGGGCGCGGGAAGATCCGGGCCGAGGGCAACAGGAGCTCCGCGACAGGCACCCTATCCAGAGGAGCCGTAGCTCACGAAAAGGAGAGTGGAGAATGAGAAAGCAGAACCTCAAGAAGCTGACCATCGCCCGGGAAACCCTGCGCCGTCTCGAGGACCAGGGGCTCCAGGGGGTCCTCGGAGGCAGCCGCTTCCCCAGCATCGAGTCCATCTGCATCTGCGACACCGACCTCTGCGTCAGCGCGGGTCATACCGGCTGCACGGCCTGCAACTCGTAGGGAGAGGCCCCTCACTCCCCCAACCCCTCTCTCCCGTCCTCCCCCCCACCCTGACGGGAGAGAGGGGGCTAAGAAAACCGCGAACCAGGCTAACCTCTCCCTCTTCTCCCGGCGGGAAGGGGGGGAGGCCGGGAGAAGAGGGCCGGGGTGATGAGGGCCAACGGACCGGGGACGCCAAATCTGGCAAAGCAGAATTACCCCCAGGGCGCCGCCCCCCGCCCCGCCTGGGGTTGAAACCCCAGGCTGGTGAATACCCGCCCCTCCAGGGCGAGAGTGACCGTCACCGGCAGCAGGAGGATCGACAGGATGTGCCGGAGGACGGTCATCGGCTCAGCTCGAGGTGGGAAGGTCGATGCGATAGATCGAGCTGCGGTCCTCCCAGGAGTAAAAATTCTTCCGGCCTGTGGTATCGACCACCCGCTGGCAGACGGCCAGGCGGCAGGCGCTGTCGAATTCGCAATAATATCTGCCGCCCGCCAACACCGCGAGGTCCGTGGACCGCGAGGTCCCGCGGTCGACGAGGCGTAGAACGTATTTCTCGTCTTTCGCGATCTCCTCCAGGGAGTAGACGTGCTCCCCCGACGGGTGTCCGCCGAGGCCCGTACGATTGGCGGGCTCGGAAAGGACCCGAGAGATCTCTCCGGTTCGTAGATCGAGAGCGTTGACGAGCTCGTTGCGGTCGTCGGTATGATCGACCTTCCCGTCCCCATTGCTGTCGAACCTCTCCGTGAATAGCAGAAGATCGTCGGTCCAGCTCGTGAACCGGTCATAACGGCGGTCTTTGCTCTCGACCAGCACGCACCGGGAAGACTTGACGCTATGAAAAGGATCGAGCTCCAGGAGGCGATATTCGTGGAGCGGAGGCTTCTCCTCGCTCGGCCGGTTGAATTTCGCCAGCAGAAGCGGCTTCCGGGGGTGCCCCCAGGCAATCCATTTTACGTCCCTACCCAGATCCAGCCCGATACCGTGACCCAGCAGGGGATCCCATTCGAAGTACTGGTCCCGTTCTTTGAAGATCAGCTTTCTGCCACCTAGCACATTGAAATTCTGCACGATCCGCTCCCCGCTCGGGTCGGGAACGCTCGTCCCGTGGCGGAAGCAGAGGATTCGAGACGTCTTGTAACTCTCGACCGCTTGGGTCTTGTAGAACAGGTCGCCCAGAAAACCCGCGTAATAGGCGCCGTCCGAGCCGACGTCGGTGAGCCGGGTGAGCCCTCCCCCCTCCATGTCGAAGTGCAACAGATCGTATTGCTCGGTGGACCCGACCTTTTCCCGCAGCCGGGAGAGGTAGAGATCGCGGCCGTCCGGTGACAGGAAAAGCCCACCGTAGACGTCCTCCGGGATGTCGAGCCGCCTGACGCGGTCCTGCTCTGCCGGTCGCGGGGACGGCTGGGGGCTCGCCGCGGCAACCGGCGGCGAGGGAGGGCTGCCGGTCGCCGCCGGCGCCTCGATCTTGGCCAGCGTCCGGACCAGACGGTCGATCTCCGCGCGGAAGCTGGTGTGGGTCGCCTTCACGGCGTTGCGCCGCGCGAGCGCCTGCAGCCGCGGCGGCAGCTCCGTCGACTTCGGGACCTCGGCGTCGTCGACCAGGACGGGGATGACCCGCACGCCGCGCTCCAGGGCCGTGGCCACCTCCAGGTGCACGAAATCCTCGGGATCGTCGATCCGGCGGCTGCCGTCCCCGCGCGCGCCCGACCAGTTGCGGCCGATGACGGCGATCAGCGCCGAGCACGAGCCCACAGCCTGCTGGATGACCTCGACGAAGTCCTGGCCGGGCTCGATGGCGTCCACGTCCATGAAGACGTGATCTTCCCCGAAGCTCTGGACGAGATGATCGTAGATTCTGCCGGCGTAGCCGCTGCCGTCCTCCCGGCGGTAGCTGATGAAGAAGCGTGACATCAGGGGTCTTCGGCCTCTCTTCTGGATAGATATTCTATCGCAACCGGGCCTATTGCCTTTCGAGGCCGATTGCCGGGGCCGGCGGTCGGTCGGTTCCGCGGAGCGGTCCAACGGTTCCGCGGTCGGGTCCGTCCGCCGGGGCCGGCGGTTGCTCCGTTCCGCGGAGCGGACGGTCCGCTCCGCGGAGCGGTAGGTCGGTTCCGTGGAGCGGCTCAATCGATCCGCGTTTCGGGCCTTGCGCGGAGGCCGGCGGCTCGTCCGTTCCGCGGAGCGGACGGTCCGTTCCACGGAGCGGTAGGGCCGTTCCGCGGAGCGGTAGGGCCGTTCCGCGGAGCGGCTCAATCGATCCGCGTTTCGGGCCTTGCGCGGAGGCCGGCGGCTCGTCCGTTCCGCGGAGCGGTAGGTCGGTTCCGCGGAGCGGCTCAACCGGTCCGCGGAACGAGCTTTCCGCCGGGGCCGGCGGTCCTTCGAGCTCGCGGAACGGCTCGACCTTTCCGCGGTCTGAGCCTTCCGCCGGGCTTCGCCGCCCAACCTTTTCGCGGAACGGGCCAACGGCTCCGCGGTATGGCGCAACCCTTTCGCGGAGCGGGCCTTCCGCCGGGCGGAACGGACCAGCCGCCCCGCTGAAAAGGCCAGGACGGATCCAGCCGGTCAGGAAGCCCCGGCCCACTGATCCGCCGCGGGGTCCCAGAACGGGCCTTCCAGACCGACCGAGGCGAAGATTCCGACCATATCCTGCGGCGTGGGACGTCGCGACTCGGCCGTGAGACGGTTTTCATACCATACCACGGCCAGCCGCCAGAGCTGCTCCAGGCTGACCAGCGGCCGCCGGGGAACCTGCTGGGCCGCGCACCAGCGATCGACCGTCTCTTCCGACCGGAAGAGGAGCATGGTCGCTCAGGTATAGACGATGTCGTGCCACCACCGGGCCGCGGGGACCGCGAAGTGGATCACGCACTCCTGAGGCACGGGCCGCCCGTCCCGCACCTCCAGGGTGATCGGCTCGCCGCTGAAACCGTCGGAAGCCGGGATCACGGCGTCCTCATGCAGGGCCGCGGGAACCCCCAATGCGTCCCAGACGCAGTTGGCGTAATACCGCCGCCCCCGCACCTCCACCGGAAACGCGGTCTCGATCCCTGAGAACGGAGGGGCCATCCGGATCCGGGTGGGATCTCCCGGCTCCAGCACGAGGAGCCGCCGTCCGTAAAGCCGTCCGAAGGCGGCCTCGACCTCCGGGTCGCCGGCGCCGAGGTCCCGCGCCACCTCGGCCGCGGAGGGGGCCTTGGTGGTCTCGGCGATGGTGCGGTAGATGTGGAGCTTGACGGTGGTTTCGAGGTCGGGGGTCATGGGGTGAATTATAGCTTCGCGGCCCTGAGACAGGGAGGGAGGACGCCAGCGTGAGCTAGTATCCTCCTTAGACATGAGTGAAATCTCCGATATGTAGTATGCTTACCCCATGAAGACGACGACCCTTACCCTTGATGACGACCTCATTCAGGCGATCGAGAGTGAGGCTCGGCACACCGGTCGAGCTCCGGATCAGGTGATCGAGCGCGTTCTGCGAGAGGCTCTTCTGGAAAGGGCTCCTGCGAAACAGTACAAGCTCCATTGGGTGACGGTGGAGGGACACCTGCAACCCGGGGTGGATCTCGACGACCGGAGCTCGCTCATCGACCGCATGGAAGACCGCTCTTGATCGCGGTCGATACCAACATCCTGATCCGAGCCCACCGTAAGGATTCGCCTCGGCATCGTGAAGCGCTCCAAAAGCTGACCCTCCTTGCCACGGCTCAATGCCTGACATTACGAGTTACCCTTCACTGGCTTTGGGGCGATTAGGGGAAACTCTGGCGTTAGGCGCCGAATAATCCGAGCAAGCGATGCCCGATCAACCGCCGCCTTGGTTTTGTCAACACTGATAACATCGTATCCTCGCTGCAGCAACCACTCACCTATGGCCCGCTCGAGCCGAATGCGCTCGTCGACGGGCAGCTCAAGGATCTCGCTCACAGGGAGGGGTTTCATGGTGCCAAGAGTACCATATCGGCGGTTGCAGCTTTAGCATCCACCACCCTCAGCCCCGCAGGGGCGGTAGGAATTAGCCCGGCGGCGTAAGCCCCGGGAATAAAGACACCACGGCACCAAAGCCCCGCCAGGGGCGACAGGAGGAAACCGCTGCGAGGTCTCCTGTCGCCCCTGGCGGGGCTCTGAATGGTGTGGTGGGTACCACGTACCCGGGGCTTACGCCACCGGGCTAATTCCTACCGCCCTTACGGGCTGGGCGGTGGATACATGAGGCTGTGATAAGAGCTTCTAGCAAAACCGGCCCGTCGGGCCGGTTTTGTGAGAGGCTCTCAGAGATTGTTGGCGATTGCGTCATACCTCGCGAAATGAGGCGGCGGAGGTACAAACGGAATCGGGATTTCGTAGGAGATCGGCGGCACGGTCCAACCGACCTCACCCGCATGATCAACAGGCCAAATCCCAGCGTCTTGACCCGCTCGGCAACGCCCGACACGTTCGCGATCGCGTATCGCGCATCGAGCCCGCCCATGCTGTGAGCGATGATGTGCACCCTACCCCCTGGCGAAGTATTGGCCAGTATCCTCGAGCCAAGCTCAGGACCGCGCTGCCTCACAGGGCCAATCGGATTCACCTGCGGCTCGATGACAGTGTGTCCATTTCGCCGTAGGTGCGCGGCCACGCCGTTAAAATAGTTGACGAACAGGGTCAAACCCTCCAAAGCGCCGAAGCCCAGAACGCCATGAGCAAGGACGATGGTGTCAGGCATAAGCTCCTCCTCCTTCAAGAGACGGACACGATCGCTGAATTCGCAGCCGTCCAGGCGGAGGGTTGCCTGACTGGAGATTTCCCCCACCCAGGGCGGCCACGCAGGGCCGCCCCTACAAGTCCTACACCGTCGCCCCTACCGCCTCCGGACCCGCCCCCTCCGCCTCGCGCTCCCTTTCCTCCACCGCCTCCGCCCGGTGCGTCCTGGCCACCAGGACGTAGATCGAGGGCACCACGAAGAGGGTGAACATGGTGCCGATGATCATGCCGCTCACCAGCATGATGCCGATGCTGTTGCGCGCGCCGGCTCCGGGGCCGTGAGCGAAGACCAGCGGCAGGTGGCCGACCACGGTCGCGGCGGTGGTCATCAGGATGGGGCGCAGGCGCGTGGTGGCGGCTTCGATCACCGCTTCCAGCTTCGCCAGGCCCGTCATCTGGAGATGGTTGGCGAACTGGACGATCAGGATGCCATTCTTCGCCACCAGGCCCACCAGGGTGATCAATCCCACCTGGCTGTAGACGTTGAGCGAGGTGAAATTCAGGAAGGAGAAGAGCAGGGCTCCCGAGAGCGCCAGCGGCACCGAGCCGGCCAGGATGATGAAGGGATCGCGGAAGCTTTCGAACTGCGCCGCCAGCACGAGATAGATCAGGATCGCCGACAGCAGGAAGGTGCCGAGGAACTTGCCGCCTTCGACGCGGAGCTGCCGCGATTCGCCGGAATAGTCGACGCTGTACCCCTGCCCCCGCGGCAGGGTCTTCTCCGCCTCGTCCTCCAGGTACCGCAGCGCCTTGTCGAGCGAGACGTTCGGCGGGATCGCGCCCTGGAGGCGGACGGAGTTGAGCTGCTGGAAGCGCTTGAGCTCGCGCGGCTCGGTGGTGGTGCGCAGGGTGGCGAAGGTGGAGAGCGGCACCAGCTTGCCGCCGGCGCCCGTGACGTAGATCTGCTTGAGCTGGTCCGCGGTCAGCCGCTCGCTGCGCTTGACCTGGGGGATCACCTTGTAGCTCCGCCCCTGGATGCTGAAGCGGTTGACGTAGTTGCCGCCCATCAGCGTCGAGAGGTCGCGGCCGGCCTGGCTGAGGTCCACCCCCTCGGAGCGCAGCTTGTCGCGGTCGAAGACCACCTCGGTCTGCGGTTGATCGAATTTCAGGTCGGTATCGATGAACATGAAATTCCCGCTCGTGAAAGCCTCCTTCACGATCTGGTTGCCGAGCTCGGCGAGCTGTCGGGGCTCGGCGGTCGAGGCGATCACGAAGTCGACCGGCAGCCCGCCGCCGCTGCCGGGCAGCGCGGGCGGCGTGATCGGGATCACCCGCACTCCCGCGAGCTTCGACAGCTCCGCCGACACCGCCACCTGGAGCTCCGCGCTGCTCTTCTTGCGCTGGCTCACCGGCTTGACCACCATGCCCGCGAAGCCTCCCGAGGGGAAGACGATCTGGAAGGTGGAGTCGGTCTCGGGGAACGAGCGGAAGACCTTGTAGATCTGGTCCGCGAAGAGCTTGGTCTGATCGAGCGTCGCGTTGGCGCTGGACTGGACGATGCCGAACACCACGCCCTGGTCCTCGGCCGGCGCCAGCTCCTTCTGGGAGAACATGTAGAACGGCACGATCAGCAGCGTCACGATCACCCACAGGGTGAGCACGACCGGCCGGTAGCGCAGCGTCGAGGCGAGCATCCGCGTGTAGACGCGGCGGATGGCCTCGAACTGGCCGTTGACGAAGCCGGCGAAGCCGCGCTCGGTGTCGCCGGCGCGCAGGAGCTTCGAGCTCATCATCGGCGACAGGGTCAGCGCCACGATGCCGGAGACGATCACCGCGCCGGCGAGCGTGAAGGCGAACTCGCGGAAGAGCGAGCCGGTCAAGCCCCCCTGGAGGGCCACCGGCGTGTAGACCGCCGCCAGCGTGACCGTCATGGCGATGATCGGTCCCACCAATTCGCGGGCGGCGTCGACGGCGGCCTGGAACGGGCTCTTCCCTTCATGGAGATGCCGCTCGACGTTCTCCACCATCACGATGGCGTCGTCGACCACCAGGCCGACCGAGAGCACGACGGCGAGCAGGGTCAGCAGGTTGATCGTGAAGCCGGCCACCGCCATCAGGAACACCGCGCCGATCAGCGAGATGGGGATGGCCACCACGGGAATGATCACCGAGCGCACCGAGCCCAGGAAGAGGAAGATGATCAGGATCACGATGAGCAGGGTCTCGGAGAGGGTCTTGATCACCTCGCGGATCGAGTCGCGGATGTAGACCGACGAGTCGTAGGGGATGCCGCCCTTCATCCCCGCCGGGAGCTGCGCCTGGATGCCGGGCATCGCCTCGCGCACCCGCTGCAGGACGTCCAGGGTGTTGGCGGTGGGGAGCGACCAGATGCCGATGAACACCGCGGTCTCGCCGTTGAAGCGGACGTCCTGATCGTAATTCTCGGCGCCCAGCACCACGTCCGCGACGTCGCCCAGCCGCACCACGACGCCGTTCGCTTCCCTGACCACGAGCTGGCGGAACTCCTCCGGCGTCTTGAGGTCGGTGTTGGCCACCAGGTTCACCGACACCATCGAGCCCTTGGTGCGGCCCAGCGCGGAGAGATAGTTGTTGGCCGCCAGCGCGTCCCACACCTGGGAGGGGGAGATGCCGTGGGCCGCCATCTGGTCGGGCTTGAGCCAGATCCGCATGGCGAACGTGCGATCGCCGAAGATGTCCGCCCGCTGCACGCCGCTGATGGCGGTGAGCTTCGGCTGCACCACGCGCACCAGGTAGTCGGTGATCTGGTTCTGGTCGAGGTCCTTGGAGGAGAAGCCGAGGTACATGCCCGCGAACTGGCTGTCGGCCGTCTCCAGCGAGATGACCGGCGCCTCGGCCTCGGGCGGCAGGGTGTTGCGCACCTGCGCCACTTTGGCCTGCACCTGGGTGAGAGCGGCGTTGGTGTCGAAGTTGAGCTTGAGGTGGGCGGTGATCGTGCTCACCCCCTGCGAGCTCGTCGACTCCATGTAGTCGATGCCGTCGGCGCTGGCGATCACCCGCTCGAGGGGCGTGGTGATGAAGCCGCGCACCAGGTCGGCGTTGGCGCCCACGTAGGCGGTGGTCACGTTGATCACCGCGATGTCGCTGCGCGGGTATTGCCGGACGCTCAGCGAGCGGATGGACTGCAGGCCGGCGATCAGGATTACCAGGCTGACCACCACGGCCAGCACGGGCCGGCGGATGAAGAGATCGGTCAGCTTCACCTAGCTGTCCTCCGGCCGCGGCGTGGCGCTGCTCGCGGGTTGGATCTTGTTGTTGACCAGGACGGCGGCGCCGTTGCGGAGCTTGAAGACGCCGGAGGTCACCACCTCCTCGCCCCCCTTGAGGCCGGAGACGATCGCCACCTGATCGCCGCGCGAGCCGCCCAGCTTGACGAACTGCTGGCGCACGCCGCGATAGGTCTTCTGGCTCTTCGGGTCCTTGACGTCCTCGACCACGAAGACCGAGTCGCCGTAGGGCGCGTAGCTGATCGCGGAGGCCGGCAGCGCCACCGCCTCCTGGCTCGCCCCCAGCAGGAGGCGGGCCTCGACGTACATCCCCGGGTGCAGACGGCCGTCCGCGTTGGCGAAGGTGGCCCGGACCTGGAGGTTGCGCGTGGCCGGATCGACCACGGAGTCGATGGCCGAGATCTTCCCTTCGGCTCCCCCGGCCTCCTGCCCCTGGGCGGTGGTGAGCCGCACGGCGGTGCCGGGCCGCAGATTCACCACCTGCTGCTGCGGCACGGCGAAGTCCGCATAGATCGGGCGGAGCGACTGGAGCGACACGATGGGCGCTCCGGCGGCCAGGTATTGACCGAGGTTGACCTGGCGGATCCCCAGAGCCCCCGAGAACGGCGCCCGGATCGTCTTGCGCGCGATGGTGGCGCGGATCTCGCCCACCTTGGCGTCGTCCTGCTGGAGCTGGGCCGCGGCCCGGTCGTAGTCCGCCACCGCGATCACGCCGCTCTCCTTCAGCCCCTTCATGCGGTCGAGGTTGAGGTGGGAGAGATCGCGCGCCGACTCGGCGGCGGTGAGCTGGGCCGTCTCCTGGCGGGTGTCCAACTGCACCAGGATGTCCCCCTGCCGTACCGTGCGGCCGGAATCGAAGTAAATCTTTTCGATGACGCCGGGCAGGTCCGCGCTCACGGTGACCCCCTGGACGGCGGTCACCGTTCCGAGGGCCTTCACGGTCGCCGGCCACTGCTCCTGTTGCGCGATGGTCGTGGTCACGGCCTCGGGCGGCGGTTGAAACGACGCGCCCTTCGCCATGGCTCCCTGGATCTGGCGGACCTTGACGGCGCCGAGGGCCCCGATGACGGCCAGCACGGCGATGAGCATCAGGATCATTCGCTTCATCATGACGACGGATCTCCCCCTTTCACCAGTTTCATTCGATACGGATTTCCAGGGCCGAGGTTGCCTCCGGGCCGGCGGATCTCCAAAGAATCAGTCTACCAGATTTCCGCCTGTTTTGCGCCTGTCACGCTGGCTCTTCCCGCGCGCACAAGAGACTATAGAAGGACTCCCTTCAGGAGCTCTTCGTCTCTGCGGACATGGATTGGAGGAATCTTATGAACAAGACGGATGTCATTCGCGCTTGGAAGGATCCATTCTACCGGGCCAGCCTCTCGGAGGAGGCCCAGGCGGCTCTGCCCCAGCATCCCGCCGGCGTGGCCGACCTGACGGACGACCAGATCCGGACCCTGGGCGTCGCGGGCGGCACCACCACGGCGCCGACCTGCACCAACTACACCTACGCCCACCTGAACGCCTGCTGCCCCGGCACCACGGCCCCGGCCTGCACCAACTTTACCTATAACGGGCTCGCCGGCTGCTGCCCGACGACGACGGTCTAAGGAGAGCGTCCATGAACAAGAACGACGTCATCCGCGCCTGGAAAGACCCCTTCTACCGCGCCACCCTGTCCGAGGAGGCGCAGGCCGCCCTGCCGCGGCACCCGGCCGGCATCACCGAGCTGAGCGACGGCCAGCTCAGGACCTGGGGTGGCTCCGAGCCGATCACCACGGCGATCACCTGCACGAACTACACCTTCGGCCACTTGAACGCCTGCTGCCCTCCCATCACCACCGCCGCCACCTGCACGCAGTACACCTTCAATGGAGCTTCGGGCTGTTGTCCGACGACGACGGCCTGAACAGGAGACCCCATCATGAACAAGAACGACGTCATCCGCGCCTGGAAAGACCCCTTCTACCGCGCCACCCTGTCCGAGGAGGCGCAGGCCGCCCTGCCGCAGCACCCGGCCGGCATCATCGAGCTGAGCGACGAGCAGCTCGTCACCGGGGGCGTCACCAACCCGCCGCTCACCACGGCGCTGGGCTGCACCGAGTACACCTTCCACGGCTGGAAGTCGTGCTGCCCGACGACGATCTGAGCAGGAGGCCCGGCATGAACAAGAACGACGTCATCCGCGCCTGGAAAGACCCCTTCTACCGCGCCAGCCTGTCGGAGGAGGCCCAGGCGGCCCTCCCCCAGCACCCGGCCGGCATCACCGAGCTGAGCGACGACCAGCTCGTCACCGCGGCCGGCGCCGTGGCGCTCACCACGGCGTTCGACTGCACCGACTATACCTACGCCCACATGCGGTCGTGCTGCCCGAAGACGTAGCCCTCACTCCCAAGCCCCTCTCTCCCGACTCGGGAGAGAGGGGCTTGAGACCGCAAAATCTGCCAAAGTAGCGAGACCATGCAGGATCCCACTCCCGACCTCACCGACTGGTACCGCGCCCTGACCCTCGCCGAGCGTACCGCCCTGGCGGACGTCCCGGATCTCCCGCCGGTCGACGGCGACGAGCGCGCCCGCCGGCGGATCGCGGAGTGGCGGGCCTTGACCGCCTTCAAGTCCGGCCCCTGGCGGGAGCGGCACCTGGAAGGCCTGGGATTGACCGAGGAGTCGTTCGAGCGTCTGGTGGCCCTGCCGCCGGACCGGCTCGGCGCTCCGCCTCCGGCCTGGATAGCCGAGATCTCCGACCGCCGGTCACCCGAAGACGCGGCCCTCCCGCCGCTGCCGATCGCCGCGAACGTCAGCTCCGCCGCGGGATTCCTGGAGCTGGTCCGACCCTTCGTCGAGCGCGCCCGGCTGCGCCTGCGGGACGACCTCGCGGCGATCGGAGCCCAAGCCGCCGGCGCCCCTCTCCCGTTTACCGTGGAGAGCGTCCTCCAGATGGCCTCGGCGACCCTGCCGTACCGCGTCCTGCCGCTGCTCTCGCGCACCCTGGTGCTCGAATTGAACGTGGCCCGCCTCCAGGAGCTCCTGGCCGGCGCCACCCCGGAGGAGCGCTTCGCCTCGTTCGTCGAGCGCCTGCGCGATCCCCAGACCGCGGACGCCCTCCTGCGCGAATATCCGGTGCTCGCCCGCCAGGTGGTGCTCGACCTCGAGCTCTTCCGCGAGGCGGTCCGCGAGATCGTCTCCCAGCTCGCCGCCGACTGGCCGGAGATCGTGGCGCGGCTCTTCGGGGGGCAGGACCCCGGACCGCTCACCGCCCTCGACGGCGGCGCCGGCGACCGTCACCGCCGCGGCCGGTCGGTGCGCATCCTGACCTTCGCCTCCGGCGCCCGGCTGGTCTACAAGCCGCGCTCGCTCGCCGTCGAGGCCCACTTCCAGGAGCTGCTGGCCTGGATCAACAGCCTGGGCGGCCTTGGGCTTCGCACCCTCGGAGTGCTCGACCGCGGCGATCACGGCTGGATGGAATTCGCCGCCTTCGAGCCCTGCCGCTCCCGCGCGGAGGTGGCCCGCTTCCACGAGCGCCTGGGCGGGCTGCTCGCCGTGCTCTACGCCCTCGCCGCCACCGACTGCCACTACGAGAACCTGATCGCGGCCGGCGAGCATCCGGTGGTGGTCGACCTCGAATCGCTCTTCCACCCCCAGATCCAGCGCGGCCCGCGGCCACAGCCGGCCGAGGACCTGCGCTCACAGTTCGCCCTCCATTCCGTCCTGCGCGTCGGCCTCCTCCCCTTCCAGGTCGGCCAGGGGGACGATTTCGCGGGGGTGGACATCAGCGGCGTGGCGGCCATCGACGGCCAGCCCACGCCCGAGAAGGTGATCCAGTGGCGGGGCATCGGCACCGACGAGATGCGGGTGGAGCGCGACCGCGCGATCATGGAAGGGGGGCACAACCGGCCCATCCTCGAAGGCCGGCCCGCCCAGGTGGGCGAATTCCGCGAGGAGATGACGCGCGGCTTCGCCGCCGTCTACCGGCTGCTGGCGGACCGGCCGGACGAGCTCCGGCGCCGGCTCGCCCCCTTCGCGGACGATCCCGTGCGCGTGGTGCTGCGCCCGACGCGGATCTACGGCGCGCTGCTCCTCGAGAGCTTCCATCCCGACTACCTGGGCGACGCGCTGGACCGCGACCGCCTGTTCGACCGCCTCTGGCTGGAGGCCGACGTGCAGCCGAGCCTGGCGCGGGCGATCGCCGCCGAGCACCGCGACCTCGCGGAAGGGGACATCCCCTTTTTCTCCACCCTCCCCTCCTCGCGCGACGTGTGGACGAGCCGCAGCGAGAGGCTCGCCGACTTCCTCGACGAATCCTCTTTCGCGCTCGTCCAGCGGCGCTTGGGCGAGCTGGGGGAGGAGGACCTGCGGCGCCAGCTCTGGCTCCTCCGCCTCTCCCTGGGCACCCAGCTCCTCAACCGCGACGACACCAAGTGGACGAGCTACGCGCCCGATCCCCAGGCGCCGCGGCTCACCCCCGAGGCGGCGCGGGAGAGCCTGCTCCGGCACGCCCGCGCCCTGGGCGGCTGGTTCGCCGAGATGGCCGTGCGGGAGGGGAATCATGCCTCCTGGATCGGCCTCGAATACCGCAACAAGACCTGGTCGCTGGAGCCCACGCCGGAGGACCTCTACTCGGGCCTGCCCGGCATCGCCCTCTTCCTCGGCTTCCTGGGCGAGATCGCCGGCGAGGCGGCCGCTACCGACCTGGCGCGCGACGCCGTCGCCACCCTTCAGCTCCAACTGGAGACGAAGCCGGAAGGCGCTCCCGGAGCGGGCGCCTCGATCGGCGCCTTCCAGGGGTTGGGCGGGATCGTCTGGGGCCTCGCCCACCTCGGCCATCTCTGGGGGGACCGGGAGATCCTCGCCGCCGCGGAAGGGCTGGCGGAGCGCTTCCCCGCGATCCTGGAGAAAGACGAGGACCTCGACCTGATCGGCGGCGCGGCGGGCGCCATCCTGGGGCTGCTGGCCCTTCACGAGGCCTCCGGGTCGGCGCGCGCCCTGGAGATCGCCTGCCAATGCGGCGAGCGTCTCCTCGACCTGGCCGAGCCCTGGGGGCCGGGCCTCGGATGGTGTACCCGTCTGTCGACCGATAAGCCCCTGGCCGGCATCTCCCACGGCGTGGGCGGCATCGCGCTGGCGCTCACCCGGCTGGGCGCCGCCACCGGCGACCGGCGCTTCCTCGACGCCGGCCTGGCGGGCTTCGCGGGCGAGCGCGAGCGCTTCTGGTCGGATCTGGAGCAGATGATCCACGGCAACCCCGGCGAGCAGCCGCCGCCCGAGAGCACGCTGGCCATGGCCTGGTGCTACGGCGCGCCCGGCGTGGGCCTCAGCCGCCTGCAGGCGTTTCCCTATGCCCGCAACGGCGAGGAGCGCGAGGAGCTCCGCCGCGAGATCGAGCAGGCCGTCCGCCGCACCCTGGACCGCGGCCCGGGGCAGAACCACTGCCTCTGCCACGGCGACCTCGGCAATCTCGACTTCCTCCTCCAGGTCCAGGAGCGCTTCCCCACCCCCGAGCTGGCCGCGGACCTCCAGCGCTTCCTGGAGCTCGTCCTCGCCAGCCTCGATCGCGACGGCTGGCTCTGCGGCACCCGTGGCAGCATCGAATCCCCCGGCCTGATGAACGGCTTCGCCGGGATCGGGTTGGGGCTGCTGCGGATGGCCGCGCCGGAGAGGGTGCCTTCGGTGTTGGGGTTGACGGGGGTGGGCAAGGACCCCAAAGGACTTGCCTTGCCACTGTAGAGACGCCCCGTGGGGCGTCTCTACAGTGGGGCGGCAGAGTTGCCCCTTTCTAAACACCCTCTCGGCCCCTGCTCCGACAGTGCTATCCTTCCTCCGGGATTCACCATGCCATGAGCCTCTCTCGCCTTCCCTCCAGGGCCGGCCGCGCGAACGGGTTCACGCTCCTCGAGGCCCTGATCGGCCTCGCGATCCTGGGTGTGGCGCTGCTGCTCGGCATGGCGCTGGTGATCCAACTCCCGCGCGACGTGCGCCGCCTGGATGCCGAGCGGCAGGCCATGCGCGCCATGGAGGCCACGCTGGAGGGCATGCGGTCGGGCCTCGTGTCGGTCCACACTCCCGGGCTCGGCGGCTTCATCACCCTGCCCGACACTGCCGCGACCCGCAAGCTCAATCTCGGGATCGACGTGGTCGCCATCACCACCCGGCCGGGCCTCTGTCAGGTGACGCTCACCGCCCACTATTGGGTCCTCAACAGCGAGCACCAGAAGCAGCTTCAGGCCCTGATCCGGTCATCGGGTTGCTGAGCGGATGCGCTCTCTCTCCTCCAGGCGCCGCCAGGCGGGCTTCACGATCGTCGAGATGATGATCGCCCTCGTGCTGCTGCTGGTAGGCCTGATGATCGCGGCGGACCTGCTGATGGAGGCCTCCCGGCTCTACGTGGAGACCGCCGGCGAGGCGCTCGACAACCCCGCGCCCCTGGCCGCCGCCCGCATGCGCGCCGACATCCAGAACGCGACCTCGGTCGCCCCCCAGCTCTCGCCTCTCGACGGCACGCTCGACAGCGTCTACGTCCTGGGGGGCGGCCAGAAGATCGTCTACCAGAAGACCGGCGACACCATCTACCGGACCGTCTACCCCTCTCCAGGCGGTCCGCCGCAGGACCCCGGGACGCTCTGGCGCGGGGTGACGTTCTGGAGCTGTGAGGCGGGGAGCATGGACGCGCCGGCCATTCTGACCATCACCTACAAGCGGCGCACCACGCCGCATACGCCGCTGCCGGTGCTGCCCGCCTATCGGGGGCCGCTCCAGGAGGAGGTCAAGGAGGTCCTGTACGTCCTGCCGCGGGGGAACGGCTGGTGAGAGCGCGCCGGCGGGGCCGGCGGGGTCAATCCGGAGCCGCGCTGATCATGGTGCTGCTGGTCCTCTTCCTGCTCTCGATGGTGCTGGCCCTGCTCGCCGAGTCCCTCCTGCTCCGCATGCGGATGGCGCGCGACGAGGCGGAGACGGTCGCCGTGGACAGCCTCTCCGACTCCGCGCTGGAGGAGGCCATGGCCGAGCTCGCCCTGGACCCCAATTACACGGGAGCCCCCAAGCACGACTTCGGCGGCGGCACCATCCAGACCAGCGTCCTCCTCCTCGGCCCCGGCCTCTACGACGTGACCGCGACCGCCACCTACGGCTACCGCCACCGCGTGGTCGAGGCCCAGATCTTCCGCGGCGGCGGCGGGGTCACCGTGCGGCACTGGCGGCGGGTGCCGGGCTGAAACATCTTTGCGCGTTTTCCGTAAACCTGGAGAACTGCAGGTTTGTGGTCCCTTCCGATGGCCGGCGCGCGAGGACCAAGGATTCCCAAGGAGGCTCAACCATGAAGCCTGTATCGAGATGCTTTGCCTTGCTCGCCCTTTCCCTCCTCGCCCCGCCGCTCCACGCGGCCGGGCTTCACGAGGTGGGCTTCGGAGTCACGGTGGCCGACGACGAGTACAACGAGCTCCGCCAATCGGTGGCGCTCCTCGCCGACGGCAGCTTCGCCACCGTCTGGAGCACGGCCGGCGACGCCCGGCTCCAGATCCTGCGGCCGGACGGCTCGAAGGTCTTTTCCGACGACGGCCGCGGCGTCACGGATTCCCCCTTGCCGTTCAGCAACCTCGTGGTGGCGGCCAACCCGGCCGGCGGCGCGTTCGTGGCGTTCTCCGGCGGCGCGCCCGGCGGCACGCAGGTCTTCGTCCAGTCCTTCGACGCCGACGGCAACCCCCGCTGGCAGACGGGCGGCGTCTTCGCCGCGACCCCGCGTTTCGGGGACGACCAGCTCGACACGCAACTGGCCGCGGCTCCCCAGGGAGGCGTCTATGTGTGCCTGCACAGCTTTCACAAGATCGGCGCCCTGGGAGATGAGATGGTCTGCCAGCGCCTCAGCGCCGGCGGCCAACGCCTGTGGACCGACCAGGGGGTATCGGCGAACGGCGGCCCGGACGGGAATTTCCGCGAGCTCCCGAAGGTGGTCCGGGACGACCGCAACGGGCTGATGGTCTTCTGGCGCAACAACCTGATGGGCCTGCTGACGCCCAACGAGCACGTCCAGATCGAAGGCCAGCACCTCGCGCCCGACGGCACGCGGAGCTGGGGAGCGCACGGCCGGATCGTCCGCACGACAAAGCTTTCCGCCGGCATCGGCTACCGCGACATCTCCCTCTCCGCCGTGTCCGACGGCCAGGGGGGCGCCATCGTCTCCTTCGATGACGGGCCGTCGCTGACCGATTCCGACGTCTTCGCGCAGCGGATCACCGGTGACGGCCGCCTCCTCTGGCGGAACGGGGCCGCCGTGGCGACGGGGAGCTCCTATCAGGCGAACGACTCGCTGACCGCCACGCGGGACGGCGGCGCCTTCGTCACCGTCTGGCAGCCGGTGGCTCTCGGCGACGAGCTCTGGCTCTACCGGCTTGGACCCAACGGCAAGGTGCTCTGGAAGCAGCGGGTCACCTCCGGCGATCCGCGCCTCGCCTTCTCCGACCTGGGCGCCTACGCCTCGTTCGACAACGGCCGCCTGCGCCTCGCCTGGGAGCATTACCAACCGGTAGGTGGCCGGGGGACCGACGTCTATCTGGCGGTCTACGACCTCGCCGGCCACCGCCTGAACGGCGCGGACGGGACCCCGCTCACCAGCGCCCAGAACGCTCAGTTCCTGCGCGGCTTCGCCTTCGATCCCGTGCGCAAGCAGGGCCTCGCCGTCTGGGACGACCAACGCACCGACAACGCCGCCGATTTCGATACGCGGGGTGCGCTGTACCAGGAGTGAAGGCTGGTACAGGATCTGTAGGGCGGGGCTCATCCCCGCCTCTACATCTCCTTGACTCCACGATCCTTATCTCTGAGAATAGAAGCCGACTCCGACGAGGAGACTGTGACAACCCAGCTCAATTTCGAATGGGATCCGGTCAAGGCCAGGGCGAATCAGAAAAAGTCAGGATGAGACAACCGTTCGCATCATCTCGGTGCGCGAAGCAACCAAGAAAGAGCTGAGAGATTACGAGACGAAGCCATGAAGCCCGAATACGATTTCTCAAAAGGGGAGCGCGGCAAGTTTTATCGCCCGGACGCCAAATTCAACGTCCCCATCTATCTCGACAAGGACATCCTCACCTACCTGACCGAGAAGGCCAAAGCCAAGGGCGTCGAGGTCAGCCAACTCATCAACGACATCCTCAGGAAAGATATCGACCTGTTCGAAGCCGTGAAGTAGTTGGGCCGGCCCGTCTGGAAGACCGGCTCAGGCGCCACCCTCCCTCCTCTCACCAGCCGAAAAGAGCCGGGTTCACCCGGCTTTTCGTTTGAGGCGTAGCCCGGGGATTCATCCCCGGGCGGGCCGGCCGGTATAGACTCTCCCCAGCTCAGCTCCGTACAAAGGATCAGACCGCCCCTTCCCCCCGGAGGAGGAGCCCGCGATGCAGCATGCCGTTCGGATGACGTTGCGCTCCCTCGCCCGCCAGCCCGGGCTCAGCCTGGCCGTGATCCTGACGCTGGCGCTGGGGATCGGCGCCAGCATGGCGCTGTTCGCCTATCTCTGCGCGATCGTCTGGCCCGCCCTGGACGCGCCGGACGCGGAGCGCGCGGCGTGGATCTACACCGGCACCGAGAAAGACCCGCGCAACACCGTCTCCTATCTGGACTTCCTCGACCTGCAACGGCATCAGAGCGCGGTCCGCGACCTGGTGGCGATCGGGGGCTTCGGCGCCTCGGTCGGCCATGGCCAGGACGTGACGTTCGCCTGGGGACAGATCGTGAGCGGAGGGTTCTTCCCGTTCTTCGGCGCGCGGCCGGAGATCGGACGGCTGCTCCAGCCGGCGGACGACCGGCTGGGGGCCGAGCCGGTGGTCGTGGTCAGCTATCTGTTCTGGACCAGGATCCTCGGCGGTGATCCCAAGGCGGTGGGCCGGCCGTTGCGGATCAACGGCTCGACCTTCACCCTGGTGGGTGTGACCCCCAGGGGGTTCCAGGGGCAGGGGCGCCCCACGCCCATCTACGTGCCGGTCTCCCAGGGCGAACGGGTGACGGGAACCCCCCGTTTCGCGAAGCGGGATTTCGGCTGGCTGGCCGCGCTGGGACGGCTCGCCCCGGGGACAAGCCTGACACAGGCCCGGGCCGCCCTGGACCTCGCCGGGCACGCGCTGGACGCCACAGCCCCCTGGCGCGACGGCAAGCGCCGCATGGCGGTGGTCCCCGCGACGTCGCTCGACCCCGAGTACGCCAACGATCCGTACCTCTCGGCCGCCCGCGTCCTGATGGCGGCGGCGTTGCTCTTCCTGCTCCTGGGCTGTGCCAGCGTGGCCAACCTGCTGCTGGCGCGGGCCACGGCGCGGCAACGCGAGTGGGGCATCCGCGCCTCGCTCGGCGCCAGCCGGTGGCGGTTGGCGGGCTCGGTGCTCGCCGAGAGCCTGCTGCTCTGCCTGGCGGGAGGCGCCCTGGGGCTCCCCCTCGCCGCCGCGATGGCCCGCCGCATCGAGTCCTACGTGTTGACCAATCCCGGAGGTCTCGGCGCCTGGTCGGAAGGCGCGGAGCTGGTGCGGATCGACCTCCGGGCGTTCGCCTTCGCCCTGCTGGCGGCCCTGCTCTGCGCCACCCTCTGCGGCCTCGCGCCGGCTCTGCGGGCCCTCCGCGGGGATCTCGTGGCGCCGATCAAGAGCGATGCCGCGGGCGCGACCGGTGGGCCGGCGGGAGCGCTCGCCCCCCGCAAGCTCCTGGTGGTGGTCCAGGTGGCCCTGTCGGTGCTCCTGTTGCTCGGCGGCAGCCTGCTGGTGCGCACCCTGCGGCAGGTGCAGAAGGTCGATCCGGGCTTCAATCCGCGGCATCTCTTCCTCGCCACGCTGTTCGTGCCGCGGGCCAGCGTCTCCACCGCAGGGGTCATCGCCGTCTACGACAAGACCCTGGAAACGGTACGGCGGCTGCCGGGGGTCCAGGCCGTCAATCTCTGCTACAACCCTCCTCTCGCCGGCATCTTCCGCACCACCGAGGTCGCGTCCCAGGAGCGTCCCAAGGCGCCGATCAAGACCGGATACAACATCGTCGCTCCCGGCTATTTCGAAACGCTGGGCATCCCGATCATGCAAGGGAGGCCGCTCGATCTCCACGACCGGCGCGGCGCGGCCCCGGTGGTGGTGGTCAGCCGTGCCCTGGCCCGGAAGCTGTGGGGGGAGGAGAATCCGGTCGGACGCTCGGTCACCCTCGCCGATCCCCCGCAATTCGGAGACGCCGGCCCGACGTTCGAGGTGGTCGGCGTGGCCGGCGACGTGCGTATCGACTCCCTCACCCGGCCGCTGAGCCTGGTGGTGTATTTCGTCTTCGAGCAGCGCTTCCACCCCCGCATGACCCTGACCGTGCGCTCCTCCCTGCCGCCGGCCCAGTTGGCTCCGGCCCTGCGGCAGGCGGTGAGCGCGGCCCATCCGGACGTCTCGGTGGTCGATCTCCTGCCGCTCGACGAGCAGATCCAGCGGAGCCTGATCGAGCCGCGCATGTACGCCGAGATCGCCGGCCTGTTCGGCCTGCTCGGCCTGCTGGTGGCGGTGCTCGGCCTGTTCAGCCTGCTCAGCTACACGGTGAGCCAGCGGACGCGCGAGATCGGTATCCGAATGGCCGTCGGCGCCGGCCAGGGCGAGGTGCTGCGGCTGGTGCTGGGCCAGGGGATGGCGCTGGTCGCGATCGGGCTCGCCTTGGGGATCGCCGGCTCCTTCGCGCTCACCCGCCTGATGTCCAGCCTCCTCTTCGGCGTGGGCGCGACCGATCCCTTCACCTTCGTCAGCGTGCCGGTCGTCCTCCTGCTGGTGACCCTGCTCGCCTCCTACCTGCCGGCCCAGCGGGCGGCGCAGTTGGACCCGTTGAAGGCGTTGCGCGACGCGGCATAAGCTCCAGGCATCAAAGCGAAGGGGCTCGCATGCAGATCACGGACCTCGATCTGTTCCCGATCCGGGTGAAGGTTCTGGACTTCGACGACGATCCCGCCCTGAACGCCGGAGTGCTCGCCTTCGTCGAGGCCCACCCCGAATTCAACGACTCGACGACCGGCAGCAACCTCCTGGCCCAGACGGGGGAGCTCGCCTGCCGCCTGCGCGAGAAGTTCAATCTCGGGCTGCGGCTCTATCTGCGCGACCTGGGGCTCGACCTCAGCCGGCCGCTGGAGGTGGACGCCTACATGTTCACCAACTACACCCGCGAATCCTCCTTCACCCCCTACCATGACCACGTGGGGGACGCCGACTTCGTGGCCATCTACTACGCCTACACCCACCAATACGAAAACGAGGACCCGGCGGGCTCGTATTACGCGATGGACGGGGGCTTGCTCGTGCTCCACGCCCGTCGCGGCCGGACGTCATGTTCGATCGCCGCTCGCTGGCCACGCGCGATCATTACAAGATCTATCCGCGCCCCAACCGGGTGGTGATCCATCCCGGCTCGCTCCCCCACTCCGTCACCGCCAGCCCGGGCGGCCCCCGCCTCGCCGTGACCTGCAACTTCATCGTCGACAAGTCGAGCCGGTTGGAGGGGTATGTGGGATATCGGGTGAATTTCGGGGAGGAGTGACACGTAGGCTCACTTCGGCAGCTTCGGCGTCCCCGGCCGGTTGGCCCTCATCACCCCGGCCCTCTTCTCCCGGCCGTCCCCCCACCCGCCGGGAGAAGAGGGAGAAATTCCGTA
>DASXJP010000284.1:0-6167 GCA_036497345.1 Thermoanaerobaculia bacterium | reverse complement strand
GCGGCGTACGTCGAGCGCCACGACGCTATAGAGGCTCGAGCAGGCCAGCAGGGTCGCACCGAACGCGAACACACCGAACAGACCGATGAAGGCTCGAGGTATCCAGGTGCTGCGGCGGATCACTTGGGTCAGGCTTTCGGGCTCCCACATGGCCAGATCCGGCTCGACGGTCCGGATTTCCCGGCTGATCGCTCGACTCAGAGCCGCCGGCGGCTCCGTCGAACGGACGAGCAGGTACATGAAGCTCCCTCCGAGATCGCTCGTCTGGGACAGAGGAACGTAGAGGGCCTCAGGCTCCTCCGATTCACCCTCCACCGTCATTGCGCTGTCACCGAGGACCCCGACGATCGTCGTCCATTTTGGCGCCTCCTGACCCGGCACGAAAAGCCCGATCCGAGATCCGATCACGGAGCCGACCCTCAGGAAACGCTTCACAAAGGACCGGTTGACCAACGCTACGGGTGGAGAGCCCGCCGTATCCGACTCGGACAGGTCGCGCCCTGACAGCAGCGGTAAGCCCAACGTCGTCGTAAATCCCGGAGAAACACTCAACCACCGGGCCGTTCGCCATTGAGCCGGGCCTTCTTCCCCCGGCAGGACGAGCTCCTGGCCGGCCCGCACCTGAGTCGGCAATGCCGAGGTCACTGACGCCGCCCGGACTCCGGGAACCGTCCGCACCCGCTCCAAGACGCGAAGATAGAGTCTTGCCTGCTGGTCTGGCTTGGCGTCATCGATGCCGTGGATCGCATACAGGCTCAGCTTGGCCGTGAACAGACCGGCGGGATCGAATCCGTACGGATAGCGGGCCAACCGTAACCCCGCGCTCGTCGTGACCGCGGCGCCCGCCAGGAGGACAAAAGACAGAGCGACTTGCCCCATGACCAGAATTCGACCGGGCCAACCCACGCGTGCGAGCGAGCCGGAAGCCGAGGACCTTCGCAGCACCGTCATCGGATCCGTCCGCGCCGCGCGGAGGGCCGGCAGGAATCCGCACAGAGGAACCGCTACAACGGCCGCCGCTGTGGCCGCGAGAAAGGTGATCGCATCCAGCCGAATGTCCACCCAGAAGCCCCTGAGATATGCGGAGGGCGCGAGCAGAGAATTGAACAATACTATACATCCCCTCGCGACCGCGAGCCCGACCAGGGCTCCCGCGGCACTGATCAGAAATGTACGCACCAGAGATTCCCGACTGGTCCGGATGAGGGAAGAGCCCAACGCGGCCCGCACCGCGATCGACGTTTGCTGCCGCAGGGTCGAGAGCAGGAGAAGCAAAGCCACCGTACAGCAGCAGACGAACAACAACAACCCGGCTCCGCCTCCTACGGCAAGGAGAGCTCGCCGCAAATTGGGGTCGGTCACCGAATAGAGATAAGGCTCGACCCTGGCTCGCCGCGGGGGCTCCGACGACGCGACGGCGGCGGCCCGCCGCTCAGAGATCGACCTGAGCTCGGTGTTGGCCTCCGCGAGCGACACCCCCGGCCGCAGGCGGGCGACCGCGAAAACGGTCGGGGCAGCTTGATCCGCGGCGGTGGCTGTATCCGGGCAAAAAAGAGTCCAAAGATCCTGGCGGTAGGGAAAAGCAAAGCCACGCGGCATCACCCCCACCACCGTATAGGGCCGCCGGTTGATCCGAACCGTGGTGCCGAGGATCGACGGCGAGCGGCCGAACCGGTCAAGCCAGACCTTGTCGCTCAGGACCACGAGGGACTGACCGAGCTTGCAGTCTCCAGCGAGCGGAAGGCGGCCATACTGAGCGCCAACTCGCAAAACCGAAAAGAGCTGGGGCGCCACGGAAGAGCCTACGTACACATCCGTGCCGCCTCCGGGCCAAGTAAGGTAGGAGAACCACGACTGAAAGTAGGCTACGCTCTCGAGAGTCTTCTGTTGCTCAGCCCACGCCCGGAGATCGGACAAGCTGACCGGCAACCGCCTGTCAGGCTGACGAAGGTCCAATCCTCCAACGGATACGAGTCGCTCTGCATCCGGAAAGGGCAGCCCTCGCAGGATCAGGCCACTCGCAATACTGGAAACGGTCGTCGCGAGCCCAATCCCCAGCCCGAGGACGAGCGCTGAGACGACCGCGATTCGGGGTTGACGCGCGATCGATCTCGCCGCATTGCGCAGATCTTCCCACAGGCTCCGTAGAATCGTCGTACCTGTCCCCACACTCCTAGCCAAGACTTCGCGGATCCAAAGCTGAAGATGCTTGGAGAATTGAAGCCCGAGCCGGAAGGACAACCCTGCCGGCCCGGGCTCAAAGGCTCAGTTGCCTGGCTTGCAACTGCCGTTCGGCCCGCAGCAGTTGTTGGAGAAATCGGTCGTGCAGGTGCACACGCCGCCAGCGATATTGGCGAGCTCCTTCGGCGTCAGGTCCATGAGCACCTCTTTCCGGAGCCGGAGCTTGCGAGTCGGAGCTTCATTCTTCATACTACACTTTCTCCTTTCGTCGTAAACGAGGCTTACTACGTTTCTCTTTACTGCGACCCACCTATGAGACATCTCAGCTTCAATGCTCTGAACTCTAGCACACGGAGCCCACTCTGTCGAGCCCCCGACCACCTCCGATCGGGTGCGGATCGGAGGACGAGCCCACTCCGTCACGCTGCTCCCCTGGACCGCGACGCAAAAGAGGCCAGAGAGGACGGCCCCGCCACCACCGTCCTCAGCGAATCGGGTGGCACCTCGTTCTGGCCCCGGGCCGGGCCAGCCTGAGCGGGCCTACTACCTCAATCGCCTGCGCGCGTGGTTACGGAAAGCGGCTGCGGGAGCCGGGCGTGTTGGTCGAAGATGACTCGCTGTTCGATGCCCACTGCGATCGCGAGGATGGGAAGGCAACAGGCGTGCGCTATGGCGCCCTCATATTGACAATAATCCGTCGGCAGCCAAAGCTCTCTGCCCTCCTGCGTAGTCTTCCAAAACGGCAGGCCGATGATAGCCGCACCCACACAGCGCCGTGCCACCCTCTCTACTTCCTCCAGGCTCCAACCCGCTCCAGCGGCCAGCCCGATTCCTCCTGCCGGATCGAGGAAGACTTGCGGCTCGTAGCCGAGTTGCTCGATCTGATCGAGGATCGCCTCTTTGATCTTGATGCGAGGCGTATCCAACCGGATATTCCTGGGCGCGCTGACGAGAACTCGGCGATTGACGCTCATATCAGCTCTCGACAGCTCTCGAATTGGCTTTCACCAGCTTACGCCTGCCCTCGTATACCGTCAACAGCCGCAACTGGCTCATGCACAACCGCAACAATAATTTTCCATGAGCCTGCATCGCGCAGGGTGTAGGTGAAACCCACCCGCGCAATTTCCTCATCGCCTGTGTTGAAGCGCACAAACGTGCCGGCACAAGAGGCAAGACCCGGCGAAAGCTTGCGCACCGTAAGACCTACAACCTCTGTACGACGATAGGATTGGCTCCGCAACTGCGCCATGAATTGGGAGAGCAACGCTCGAGCCGTATCGGTGTCCGGAACCGCGAAAACACTCTGCGGTGCGATGAACATGGCCGGCAGATGATAGAACGGCAGCGCGGCCTCGGGATCCAACGTCTCAAACGCTCGCAAGTATGCGTGAAATGCTGACTCTGGGTCGTCGGTCATTGAGCCACCTCTTTTTTGCGGCCCAACGCTGTGGCGGCTCAGCGCGCGGCGTCAACCGTCCACTGCAGGGCCTGTGTTGAGCGTTCCGGCTGGGTCCCTGGCACCGCCGGCGTCCGATTCCTCAGGGAGAGGTGCGGAGATCACTTGAAGCGGCTACAGGCGGGCGCGGTAGACACGCGTATTTGTCCTTCATATCCCGAAAGCGTTGAGCAAAGCGACGAGCCGCGAACTCGGTGACCTCGATCCAGAAGGTCTGCTCGATCGAGTAGGCCTGTTCCTCGACTGGAAGCTCAAGGAAGACTCGCAAATCGAGATCACCACACTCATAATTGAGGAGACAGCAGTGAGTTATCGCCGCGGGATCGAAAACACAATCAGGGACCGGTACCAGACATAGTTTATCTGGGTGCAATGAGAAGGCACTCTCGATCACCCTTCTACCGGCAGGCACCGCGCTCTCCGCGATCAGAATCGCATAACTGACTCCACGCTCCAGGTTTCTATTCACCATCTCTTTGACAAAAAATAAATTAAAATCCCTTTCAGGATACAGACTTACGACCATAATGCACTTGCCGGTTAGATCTTTCACGATTCTCTTGAGATCATCGATTGCATAAAGCCATTTAAAACCAGTTTCGGTCTCGCCGGACTGAGCGACAACACCCTCGAGAGCTGCCGCTAGCTCAGGCCACCAGCTCTCGAATGCTATCTTAAGGTGATCGTAATTCACTTGATTTTCAACGCTGAGCTTATTGTTCATGCTGCGCAGAAGTATGAAAACATCACTTTTCTCATATACCGTGACTTGAAGCCTCTCCAGCGGACCTCCTCGGAGTTGCGCACGATCCACGCCGAACAGGAAAGGAGCGAGGCGGTTCCTGCGAACCGGCTCCGACAAGACCCCGGCCTCGAAATTCAACCACGGCGACTTGACGTTAAAGGGCGTAATGCAAACGATACCGAAGTCAGCCTCTCTTAGATTTTTCTCCAAGGTGTTGGACCAAAGCTCCCCCTTGCTGATGTCTTCACTCGACACGAAGGGAACAATCGCCGGGATTATGTAGGGGAGTTTCTCGTGCAAAACGTAGGCAACACTTCGACTTAACGGTCCAGACCAACCGATGAATACCTTCATAGCTCAGCCTCAATCGCCTGATACTTGCCTCAATGGCGAGATTCTTTGCAATTCTACAGAATAGACGAGCCTCTGTCAAACTTCTGCCGCCCCAAACAGGTGCCGAACAGGTGTCATCTCCTTCGACATAGAAGAGTCTCGATCAGCTGAATTTATTTGCTCCCATGAAGAGCTATAGGCGTATAAGCGGATTGCGAGGGTGGGGACAAAGAGGCCAGAGAGGACGGCCCCGCCGCCGCCGTCCCCCTGGCAAAAGGGTGTATCAATTGTCAAAGAGCGCTACTGCCCGCCTCGCGAGCGAATCCCCCGAGGTAGTTGAGGCGGTCCTGCTCGTGCGTGCTGACCTGACAAACCTGCGTCAGGCGGTGGTCGGGTGCGGCGTGGGAGACGGCGGTGGCGTCGCCGGAGGCTTCGGGTCGGCTTTCGCCTTGGCTTTCGCGCGGAGGGGCGCGAGGCCGAACTCGACCAGCTTCTCCGAACGATTGCCGTAGTGCTGCTTGACGCCGTTGCGCAGGAAGCTCGCCAGCTTGCGGCCTTCCACCAGCAGCGCCTGCAGGTTCTTGGTCGCCTCCTGCTTGGTGGCCGCCATCGCCGCCTGGTGGGCCGAGGTCTCCCGCGCGGTGTCCAACATCGACTTGAGCTTCGCGCGGTAGTCCTCGAATGCCTTGAAGTCGTCCGGGTTGGCCTCCATCGAGGTCAACAGACGCTCCCAGCCGTTCAACGTTGCTCCGTACTTCGGTTCCTTCGCCATGGTCTTTCTCCTCTGGGGCCGAATAGGGGCCCTGAATCCGTCGCCGGAAGTGGCGGCGGAAATCCCGCGGTCTGATCCCCCGAAGGCCGGCTGTTCCCGTCAGCGTCCTGCGATGCGCCCTCGGGGAGAGGGTGTTGCAATGTGCATATGATGCCAGGCACAATCCCTCTTGTCAAGCCCCCCGGTCGAAAATTCTTTTCCAGCCAGGGGTCTTCCAAGGGGTTCCACAACCTGGCGCCTCCAGTCGCACACGTCCTATATATACGGATCTGATACGAACCGCGTCTATATAGACTCAGCGAAGCCCGTTCCCCGGAGCTCGCGAGACATTCCCCGGAGATTTTGTCTCGCGAGCTCTGATGTACATGGACGGAAGGCCCGTGCGAAACGTATTCCCTCTTGCTCGGGGCGCGTTCCCCCTTCTTCGAACGACGCGAAGAGCTCTTCGAGCCTCGCGAGCTCCGGGGAATGGGCCGCGAAGGGTCGATCGGATGGCGCGAGGTCGGGGGAATGGCTCATTCCCTCCCCTTCGCGCCTCTCGAGATGGAGATCGCGGCGTTTTTTCTCGCCTTCGGATGGCTCGAAGGCGGGGGAATGAGGCGCGAAGAGTGGGGAATGAGACGCGAAGAGGTCTTCGGGGGACACGAAGCCCCCTCCGCATGGGAGGGGGACGGGGG
>DASXJP010000283.1:0-4052 GCA_036497345.1 Thermoanaerobaculia bacterium | reverse complement strand
GCTCGGGCGTGGACGGCAACTGCTCCATCTACGAGCCGGGGCATGTCACCTGTGACGGCCAGACGACTTGGTGCCCCAACGTCTGCCCACCCCCTCCCCCCGACTGCGGCGAGCTGGAGCAGGAGTGCTCCTGGGAGTGCAACCCTTGTGGCTACCGCTTCTCGTGCGACCCGGATACCGGCGACTGGAGCTGCCGGTGCATCCTCCAGGGCTGCCCGCAGTAGAGCGCCTCGACAGACACGGAGCCGCCATGCCTGCGGCCGGTCCGATCGGGCCGGCCGCTCGTAGCCGTCTTCACGAGAGGCTCTTCGAGAAAGGAGATAGTATGAAGAGAACGGCCTTGGATTGGTATTGGTCTTGACAGGTCTCATTCTGATGACGTCTCCAGCGATGGCGGCTCCGGATTCTCCGCGGACCGCGCTGGTGCTGAGCGCCGCCGATCAGGCCTTCCTGGCTAGTCTCGCCAAGGCTCCGGCCCCGGTGCCTACGGCCAAGCGTCCGGCCGTCGGCTCGAACAAGTCCATCTGCACCGCTTCGGCCAACTGCGGCTCGGGTGGCGGCATCAGTTGCGGCGGCAGCAGTACCTGCTCGAGCGTGGACCAGAATTGCTCGGTGGGCCAGCGGGGCTCGGTCACCTGTGACGGCGTCACCACCTCGTGCCAGCCCTGTCCGTGCGATTGCAACGTCGCACGGCTGAATTGCATCGACGCCTGCGATCCCTGCGCGATCATATTCTCCTGCACCGCCTCGACCTGTCCAGGAACTTGCTCTTGCAATTCCAGACAGTGCGGACTATAGGCTCAGCCACGGATCGACGCGTGGAGCCGCCACGCCCCGCGGCCGGTCCCCGAGGCCGGCCGCGCCTCCCATATCGCGATCTCCAGACAGGATCTTCGAGAAAGGAGAAGGGTATGAAGAAAACGGTCCTTGGATTCGTGCTGGTCCTGGCTCTCGGCCTGGTGATGTCTTCAGCGATGGCGGACCCCGGCGCGCGGCCGCCCGCGCGGGTCCTGAGCGCCGCGGATCAGGCGTTCCTCGCCTCTCTCGCCCTGCCCGACCCGACGCCTGCGGCGAAGCGTCCGAGCACGAAGATGATCGAGTGCTATGTGACTTGCGGGGACGGCAGCGCCGTGGCCTGTAGCGGCACCCCGTGGTGCTCCGCCACGGACCCCGACTGCGCAACGGGCGAGCCGGGGCACATCACCTGCGACGGGGTGATCACCTGGTGCCCCAATACGTGCTTCGACTGCGCCACAGAGGAATACAACTGCTCGCTCAATTGCAACCCCTGCAGCTACAACTTCTCGTGTAACGCGACGACCCAGACCTCTACCTGCCACTGCATTCTCCGGGGTTGCCCGCAGTAGGGCCTTTTGGAAGGCAGATACCAATATCCCTCAACGGCTGGCCTCTTCATACACAGGAGAGTCTTCTCAGAAAGGAGAACAGTATGAAGAGGACAGTCCTTGGGTTCATGTTGGTCCTGGCAGCTCTCGGAGTGCGACGGCGTGAAGACGAAGTGTCCGGTCGCCTGCCCGGCTCCTCCGCCTCCCGATTGCAGTCAGTTGGAGGCCCAGTGCGCCGCCACCTGTGGCACCTGTCCGGTCACGTCCTTCACCTGCAGTCCCTATAGCTGCCGCTGCGGCTTCAATTCCAACTGCGCCTAGTGCTTTCCCCCGCCGCCTCCCGTCCCGAGCCTGGGGCGGGAGACGGCCGGGTGTACACGCCGGACCCGGGATACGCTATCGTTCCCCTCCATTGCGAGGGAGCGCCAACGCCCATGTCCGAGCTCGACGAACAGATCCAGAACCGGCGCGAGAAGCGCCAGCGGCTCGTGGAGGCGGGGATCAACCCCTATCCGCACCGCTTCGATTGGGACCTGGAGCCCACCGGGGTCCGGCAGCAATATGGGGAGAAGACGGCCGAGGAGCTCGAGGCCCTGGGGCGCAAGCTGCGCGTGCCCGGCCGCGTGCGCTCGGTCCGCCGCCAGGGGAAGCTCATCTTCTCCGACATCCACGACGGCAAGGAGAAGCTGCAGCTCTTCATCCGGCTGGCCGACGTGCCCGAGGCCGCCCAGATGGTGCTGGACAACCTCGATCTCGGCGACGTCGTGGGCGCCTCCGGCACGCTGATGCGCACCCGCGCGGGGGAGCTGTCGCTCAAGGTGGACGACCTCCAGCTGCTCTCCAAGGCGGTGCGGCCGCTGCCCGAGAAGTGGCACGGGCTGGCCGACATCGAGACCCGCTACCGCCAGCGCTATCTCGACCTCGCCACCAACGAGGAGTCGCGCCGGGTGTTCGAGGTGCGGGCAGCCGTGGTCAAGGGGATCCGCGAGTTTCTCGACGCCCGCGGCTTCCTGGAGGTCGAGACGCCGATGATGCAGGTGATCCCGGGCGGCGCCACGGCCCGGCCGTTCAAGACCCATCACAACGCGCTCGACATCGATCTCTACCTGCGCATCGCGCCGGAGCTCTACCTCAAGCGGCTGCTGGTGGGCGGCATCCCCCGGGTGTACGAGATCAACCGCAACTTCCGCAACGAGGGGATCTCCACCCGGCACAACCCCGAGTTCACGATGCTGGAATTCTACTGGGCCTACGCCGACTACCAGCAGATGATGGACCTCACCGAGGAGCTGCTCTCGGGGCTGGCCGAGCGGGCGCGGGCCCTTCAGGGCAAGGACCAGCTCACCTGGGAAGGGCGGCCGATCGACCTCGCCCGCCCCTGGCAGCGGCTGACCCTGCGCGAGGCGATTACGCATTACGCGGGCATCCCGGCCGAGCGGCTGGAGAGCAAGGAGTCGGTGCGCGCCGTGCTGGAGGAGAAGGGGCTGGAGATCCCCCCCGGCGGCACCTACGGCCATCTGCTGATGGGCCTGTTCGAGGACACGGTGGAGGAGCACCTCTTCGCGCCGGTGTTCATCACCGAGCACCCCACGGACGTCTCACCGCTCTCGAAGCAGCGGCCGGACGATCCCCGCTTCACCGAGCGCTTCGAGCTGTACATCGCCGGCATGGAGGTCGCCAACGCCTTCAGCGAGCTCAACGATCCGGACGTCCAGGCGGAGCGCTTCCGCCAGCAGGTGGCGGCGCGCGAGGCGGGGGACGCCGAGGGGCACCTCTACGACGCCGACTACGTGCGCGCCCTGGAGCACGCCATGCCTCCGGCGGCCGGCATCGGCATCGGGATCGACCGTCTCACCATGCTGCTGACCGACCGGCAGTCGATCCGCGACGTGATCCTGTTCCCCCTGATGCGGCCCGAAGCGGGGGAATAGCCCGTCTCTTTGGGGGAGAGGTCCGTCCTTTTGGGGAGACCCCTCGTCCATTTCGGACGGGCCTCCGTCTTTTTTGGGAGACCCCTCGTCTCTTTTGGGAGAGGGGTCGTCCTTTTTGGGAGACCCCTCGTCCGTTTTGGGGGCACTGGGCCTTTTTGAAATTCGCCCCCAAAGGCGGTAACAAGACGGGCTGACTTGAGGTACCGTCCTCTCCTGAAGGGAGAGGACGGTCCTCTCCTGCACAGCAAGCGGCCCGGCGGGGTGTGTCACCACTTCCGCCGGACCTGACCCGAGCAAGGAGATGAGTCCATGCCCGAGCTAGTCCAGCAGTTTACCGCGCCTGCCCCGCCCCCCGTCCCTCCTGGTGTCCCGCCGATCCCGCCGGAGGCCGATCCGCCCGCCGCCGTGCCCCCGGTGATCGATCCCGCCGCCTGGGAGGATTACGCCGCCTTCCGGGAAACCTTCCTGATGTACTTCACCCCGCCCGGCTACGCCGCCGCCCTCCGGACAGTGGGCGAGATGCTCCACACGATGATCCTGGAGAGCTACGACCCCTGGCCCGGCTGGCCGGAGTCCTCGACCCGGACGGAGATGCGCGCCGCGCTGGCCGATCTCCGCCACCTGCAAGGCTTCCTGTCGAGTCCCGCGTAGTTCCGTGGCCGCCTTTTCGCGGTTTTCCGTGGCGGTCTGAAGCGGAAGGAGAGCGGTCCCGGATTCGACCGTTGGCGGTGGAATCCGGGACTGTTTTTGCGAGAGGTCGGTAGATTGGGCAGAG
>DASXJP010000282.1:0-21372 GCA_036497345.1 Thermoanaerobaculia bacterium | reverse complement strand
GCGGCACGGGCTCGGAAGCGAAGGCCGCCGGCGCCGGCGAGCCCCCCGGCCTTCTGGGCTCCGAGCAGCTCGTGGCGCTGGACCGGACCGTCAAGTCTCTGGAGGAGGCGACCGCGGCCGAGCCGGGCGACGCGCATCTCTGGAACGACCTGGCGGCGGTGGCGCTCGTCCGCGCGCAACGGGCCGACGATCCCCGGGATCTCCTGCGGGCGTTCGAGGCGGCCGACCGGGCGGTCCTCGCGGCCCCTTCGATGGTGGAGGCCCGTTTCAACCGGGCCCTGGCCCTGGAGCGGTTGTTCCTGTCGGCGGACGCGAAGGCGGCGTGGCAGAGCTATCGGGCCCTGGATGAAGATTCCGCCTGGGCGGACGAGGCGGACCGGCGCCTCACCGCGCTCAGCGGACCCCCGGTGGAGCGCCTCTGGGAGGCCGAAAAGAGGCGTCTCGACCGGGCGGCCCTCACGGGCGACGCGAGGACGGTGGAAGAGATCGTGGGCCGGTTCCGCCAGGGAGCGCGGGAGCGCGCGGAGCAGGAGCTCTTGGGGGAGTGGGCGGAGGCCGCGTCGGCCGGGCAGACCGCGCGCGCGGAGGAACGGCTGCGCATCGCGCGAAGCGTCGGCGAGGCCTTGCTGCGAGTCAGCGGAGAGCGTCTGGTCCACGATGCCGTGGCCGTGATCGACGAGGCCTCCGGGGGCGGAGACTCTCAGCGCCTGCGGGACCTGATCCAGGGCCATCGCGACTTCCGGGAAGGCTACGGTTCCTACAAGAACCGGGACATCATGCCCGCCGTCCCGAAGCTGACCTCGGCCCTGGAGGCGCTCCGGCGGGCGCGCAGCCCGTTCGCCGTGCGGGCCGATTTCTTCCTCGCCTGCTGTCTGTACTTCCAGGGCCGCTATGCCCAGGCCCTGGCCGAGATGGAGCGGCTGGCCGGCGTTCTGGAGGGCTCTCCCTATCCGGCCGTGCAGGCTCATGCGTTCTGGATGAAGGGATTGCTCCTTACCGGAGACGGCGAGATCCCGGCCGCGGCCGACGCCTACGAACGGGCCCGCGACATCTACCGGAAGCTCGGAGAAGCGGAGAACGTGGCCGCGGTGGACGCCCTCCTGGGGGAGAACCGCCAGCTCGTCGGCTACGGTCACGAGGGGTGGGAGCATCTCTACCGGGCTCTCCGGGCCTCGCGGGGCATGCTCGATCCCGCGCTCGCCTCCTTCGTCTTTACGAAGGCGGCGCAGGCCGCTCTGCAGGACGGCTTCCCGCGCGCCGCCCTCGCGTTGCAGAAGCCGGCGGTCCTCTATGCGGCCCGGTGCAGCCCGGTGCGGAAAGTCGAGGCCCTGATCTGGCGGGCGCGGATGGAGGCGGGGTTGGACCTCCGCGCGGAGGCCCTCCGCGACCTCCAGGAGGCCCGGCGGCTGATGGAGCCGCTGGGGAGCTCCGGCCAGCTCCCGGTCCGCAGGGCGGACACGGCGATGATCGAGGGCTCGCTGATCCTGCGGGAGGACCCCCGGCGTGCCATCTCCCTGCTCACCTCCGCCCTGGCGGTCTACCAGGAGCAGAAGGTCCCCGTGCTCGTTCTGCCGGCGCTCCTCGCCCGGGCGCGGGCCCGCGAGCTCGCCGGCGACGAGACCGGGACCGAGCAGGATCTCCGGGAGGGGCTCGAAACCTACGAGAGCCTGGGCAAGAGCCTGTCGGGGCAGAGCCTCCGGCTCGCCTTCCTCTCCACGACGAGCGAGGTTTTCGACCAGATGATCGCCTGGCAGGCGAAGCGGGATCCGGACCTCGCCTTCGCCTACGCGGACCGCGCTCTCACCCGGGTGCTCCCCGGCAGCGCTTCCCGGCTCTGGCTGGAGGATGCCGCCGAGAAAGACCGGCTCCTCGCGGCCGAGCCGCAGCCGCTGCCTTTGCGCGAGATCCTCCCCCAACTGCCGGCCGACACCACGCTGGTGCAGTTTGCGGTGCTTCCGGACCGGGTGTTGATCTGGCGTCTGCGGCGGGAGGGCAGCGCGCTCTACCAGCAACCGATACCGCGGGACGCGCTGGAACAGAGCGTCGCGAAGCTGCAGAGCTCCGGACGTCATGAGACGGCGGCCTGGCGGAAGTCTTCCGCGGAGCTGTTCGATCTCCTCGTCCGTCCCTGGCTGTCGGGGGAGAAGAAGGGGCAACGGCTGGTCTTCGTGCCGGACAAGGTGTTGCACCGCGTGGCGTTCGCCACTCTGTATGACGCCGCGGCCGGCCGATTCCTGATCGAGGACCACACGATCGCCTGCGCGCCGAGCGCCACCCTCTACGTAAACGCTCTGGCACGCCAGCGGCGATTGGGCAAGGCGCTCGGCCAGGGGCTCGTCGTCGGCGAGCCGGCTCTCGACCTGGAGCATTTTCCTACGCTGTTGCCTTTGCGTGCCGCGGCCGAAGAGGCCCGCCGCCTCGTGAAGCTCTCCGGAGCCGTCCTGTTGTTGGAGAAGGATGCGGACAAGTCTTCTTTTCTGAACGCGGCCACACACGCGGATTGGATTCATTTCGCGGGCCATGCCGTGATCGATCCGCGGAACCTGCTGCTCTCCAAGCTCATGCTCGCTCCCGGCCGGGACGGGGACCCGGGGTGGCTCACCGCCCGGGAGATCTACTCCCTGAAGCTCGACGGCACCCGGCTCGTCGTGCTGGCCGCCTGCGACACCGGCAACGAATACGTGCCGGGCAGTGACGGGGAGACGAGCCTCGCCAGGGCCTTCCTCGCGGCGGGGGTCCCCACGGTGGTCGCCACCCTCCGCGACGTGGACGACGAGACCACCGCCCGGTTGTTCGAAGAATTCCACCAACGGATGTTGGCCGGCGCCGATCCCGCGGACGCCCTGCGCGATGCGCAGCTTGCGATGCTGCGGAGCGGACGCGAAGCGGATCGCTCACCCGCCGCCTGGGGGCCGTTCGAGGTGATCGGTGCCAGCGCACATTGAAAGGAGCTGAGGATGCCCAATCTGCGAGTCAAGATCTCCGGCCTCTGTATCTTCGCCTTCGAGCCGCCCCCCCAGGGGGAGGAGAAGCCCACCTGCGCACATCTTCTGATGCAGAAGCTCACGTATGCCCGGGTCCTCAACAGCGCCCCCCACCAGGACTACGCGGCGGCTCTCGATCAGCACTTCCCGCTGCTGGTGTTCAGCCTCCCGGACCGCGATAGCGTGAGCACCCGGCAGACCAATTTCTTCGCCGTGCCCAGCGCGGACGGCAAGCAGATGACGAAGGGGGTCTGCGTCCTCTTCGGGGACGACGTGGAGGTCCTGCCGGACGGGGCGGACGGCGCTCCCAAGAACGGCAACAAGAACGGCGGCAACGGCACCTCGTTGCAATTCGACCGCTCGGCTCCCAATCCCAAGGACAAGGCCAATCCCACGCCGGAGGAGCTGAGATCCCTCTATTGGATGGCGACCCTGCAGGACGCCTATCCCGCGGATGAGAAAACGGGCAAGCCCGCCGCCGAGATCGATCCGGTCTTCTACAAGAACCCTCCCGGCGCCAACCAGGCGATCGTGGCGCGCGTCGAGCTCAAGCAGGGACAGCTCACGACCGACCAGCTCACAGATCACATCTGCACCTTCGTGCCGCCGGGAAATCAGAAGTTCAATCAGAAGATCGCGCTCGCGTTCAACTGGGACATTCCGTTCAAGGACAAGGTGGTGATCCGGACCACGAAGAGGATCGAGGGGCGGGTGGAGCCGAGCGATCTCGTCCTGACGCCCTCCGGGCATGGCGATGGAGATCTCGAGATCGAGATCAAGAACATGGAGATCGACGAGCTGATCGGAGTGTCGAGGTCGTACAGCCCGAGACCGGAGGCCGACTTCGAGGTCTACGCCGATCTGCTGAAGGACCGGTCGTCGCGCTTCCCGATGGGAGCCCAGCCCCCGACCTACCCGCGCCAGGTCGCACCCGGCAATCCGGCCGGAGTCGTCTTCGGCACCTGCCCGCCCGCGGGCGGCTAGAGCGATCACCAGGAACGACCCATTTGCCAGGGAGGGATGAAAAATGATTTTCGACACCGCCGCATCTTCCACCACCCCTGAGATCGATTTGACCCGGGAAGAGGAGATCGATTCCCACGACCCGGAATACCGGCAGGTCTTCGAGAACCTTCAGGGGAACATCCTGAAAGCTTACGGGAAGGATTTCACCGATCTCCATCTGATCACCTTCACGGCCCGCTCTTCCAAGGTGTGCGAGTGGGTCCGCGGTTTCGCGGCGAGCTCGCTGACCTCCATGGGCGAGCAGCTGCGGGAAGAATCTCTTCCGGCGCAGGCGAAAGACAAGCTGTTCGGCGCCTTCTATCTGACCGCCGTCGGATATCAGGCGTTGGGCACCCCCTGGAGCCAGATCGATTCCCGTTTCAACGGCCAGGGGCAGATGACCCGGTTCGTGGACGGCATGGCCGCCGCGGGCGTGGACCTGAACGATCCTCCGGCCTCCGACTGGGAGGCTCCCTATGCCGATCCGCGGGCGGCTCCGATTCACGCCATGGTCCTCTTCGCCTCCGACAGCCGGGACGCGCTCGACAAGCGGAAGACGGCCCTGGACGAGAGCCTGCAGGGAGTCGGCTGCGCGATCCACACCGAGAGGGGAGCCGTGCTGTGGAACAAGAACGGCAACAACGGGAGCACCAACGGCGGCAAGCGGCTCAGGATCGAGCCGTTCGGCTTCGCCGACGGCGGGAGCCAGCCGTTCTTCCTCAAACCCCAGCCGAGGAAGCAGGCGCCGCCGAAGCGCAATTCCATCTGGCATCCGGCCGCCCCGTTGAGCCTGGCGCTCGTCCGCGATCCTTTCGCGGCCAGCAACGACGCTTTCGGCAGCTATCTCGTGTACCGCAAGCTGGCGCAGGACGTCGTGGGATTCCAGAAGCGGATCCACGACCTCGCGGAAGCCTTGAAGATCGAGGCGCCACTGGCCGAGGCGATGGTGATGGGCCGCTTCAAGGACGGCGCCCCCCTGGCCCTCTATGACGGCAACGGCCAGGGACAATGGAGCAACGATTTCGATTACTCGGTAGATCCCGGAGGTCTCCGGTGCCCCTTTCACTCCCACGTTCGCAGGGTCAACCCGCGGACCGACGAGGCGCGGGAGCGGCGGATCGTGCGCCGGGGCGTCCCCTATCAGGAGAACGGCGAGCAGGGTCTGCTCTTCCTCTGCTTCCAGAGCAAGATCCACGACCAGTTCGCCTACATCCACCGGCAGTGGGCCAACGTGGACTTCCCCTACGCGGGGACCGGCATCGATCCGCTGATCGGCCGGCCGGGCTTCCAGCAGGGCACCCACCAGCAATGGCCCAAGAAATGGGGAGGGAAGCCGGAGGTGTATTTCGATTTCAGCGGCTTCGTCACCCTGAAAGGAGGGGAATTCTTCTTCGCGCCCAGCCTGCCGTTCCTGTTGTCGTTGCAGGCGTCAGGCGCCGCCCTCACCCCCGCCGGTACATGAACCGCAGCGCCGCCGGCAGCCTCCTCCGCCACGCCGCCTCGCTGTGGGTGCCGCGGGGGTCGGCGCGCCACATCAGGCGGTCGGAGTCGTAGCCGCGCTCGACGAGGTGCTCGGTCATCCTCTGGATGGCTGCGACGACCTTGCCCTTGTCTTCCCGGGCGCCGGCGTCGAGGTAGATGCGCGAGACCTCCGGCGTGGGCTGGGCCGCGACGTCGACAAAGATCGCCTGATTGGCCACCCAGAAGGAGGGGGACATCGCCAGCGCGCCGCCGAACGACTCCGGATGGTGGAAGTGCGACCAGAAGGCGGCCAGGCCCCCCATCGAGGAGCCGCCGATCACCGCTCCCAGCGGCGGCGGCACCAGGTTGAGCTCGCGCGTCAGGGCCGGCATCAGGTGCCGGGTGATCCAATCGACCAGGATCTCGATCTGCCCCGCGTCCGCCTCGAAGGGGAACGGCGAGAGCTCCAGGTTCCGGCTCGGGCCCCCGTGCTCGATGCCGATCACCACCGGCACCGGCCGCTTAGTCTTCGCCAGGGCCTCGACCGCTTCGTGCATGTACCAGCCGCCGGAGAAGGAGGGGAGGTCGTCGAAGACGTTCTGGCCGTCGAACATGTAGAGGCCGAAGTGGGGCTTCGACGGGTCGTAGCCCTTCGGGAGATAGACCCGGATCGGCCGCGGCGCCAACCCTGGTATCTGGAAGGGGCCCAGGAGGTTGATCTCTCCCGGCTTCATGCGCGCCAACGAGCCGGGGATGAGCGCCTCGGCCGTGGGCTCTTCCGGCTCCACCGCCGGCGGCTCCACGTGCGGCGGCGCCTCCTGCTCCGGCCACTCCTGGCGTCTTAAGGAGTCCTCGATCCGGTAGCCGTGCAGCAGGTCGTGCAGGACGATGTGCCGGGCCATGCCGAAGACGTTGTAGAGCGCGTATTCCGGGTGCCGTCCCTGGCGCTCCCACGCTTCCGGCGGCAGCTCGCGCAGACGGGCCACGAGCTCAGCCCGCGCGCGGACGAAGCGTTCGATGGCCTGGTCGAGATCCACCGCCAGCAAGCCGCCGCCCTCGTCCTCCGGCGCGGGGTAGAAGGGCTCGAGCTCAGGGTTGTCCTCGGCCAGCATCTTCTCCAGCCGGGCCCGGAACCGCGGCTCCAGCGAGGCGACGTGGCAGAAGTGCTCGTGGGCCGACCATTTGTGGGGCAGGGGCCGGCGCTTGCGCCAGGCCTCGGGCACGTCAAGGATCAATGGCACGAGGATCGCCGGCGCGGTCTCCAGCGCGGTCAGCGCGGCTTTGGGATCGTTCAAGACAGCTCTCTCCTGGTTGTACCTCTCACAGGGCGGCGGGATCTTAGCCCAACTTCGGCGGTCCTCTGTGGAAAACGGGCGAACTTCGAGGGGTTCGCGCTCGTAAGTTATTGATTCCAGGTAGGCGGCCTTACCACACGGCGAAAATAGTGACGAAAACCTTGGATTGGAGTTTGTGGTAAGAGGGTCCTATGTCTGGCTTGCAGCCCTGTCACAGCTATCACCAAGGTCTGCCGCAACTGTGGAGCCGTTTTCGGTGAGCCGATAGTGACGAAAACCAGGAGGCGCTCCTTATTTTTCAATGAGTTACCACGAAAACCGCCGAAGTTGGGTTAGCAGAGGGCTCAGGCCAGCCGTTCCAACTGGCGGTCGAGCTCCGCGTAGAGCCGCTCGTTGCCGTCCTGCTCGTAGCCCGCCAGCCTCTCCTCACAGCCCGGAACGGCTTGCAGGAAGCCGTGGATCGCGGCGGGATCGAGCGCGTCCGCGGCGCGGCCGTAACCCAGGCGCTCCAGCCAGCGGGCGTTCAACACCTGCTCCAGTTGGCCTCCCACCGGCACGGAGAGGGTCGGCTTGCGCAGATAGATCGCCTCGCCGAGGGTGGTGAAGCCGCCGCCCGCGATCACCGCCCGCGCCGTGGCCAGGTCCTCGATGAACCCGGCCTCGCTGAACGGCCGGAACCGGAGGCTGCCTTCGACCTGCTCCTCCTGAATCCCCCGGCGCAGGCCGTAGATCCGGCATTCGAGGCCCGTTCCGGCCAGGGTGGTGAGGAGGCCTTGATGTCCCTCGGCTGTCTGGTAGACCAGGAGGTGGTCCCCCCGCCGGGGCCGCGCGGCGAGGATCTCCGGACGCAGGATCGGCGGGATCAGGGTCGTCCGCGGCCGGCAGGTCTCGGGATGGAAGAAGGTGGTGACGAGGTAGTGGTTGCACCTCGGCAGCTTGGCGCGGATGAACGCGCGGGTGAGCTGGAAGTCGGCCTCGTGCCCCTGGATCACCTCCGCGGGTTGGAGGCAGCGGCCGATGATCTGCTGGTTGTCGATCGACAGGATGGGGAGGCGGTGGAGCTTGGCGAACACCCAGGTCCACGATTCGAAGTCGCTGATCACCAAGCCGGGACGAAATTCGCGGATCAGCTCGAAGTAGGCCGCGACGTTGTCGGGGAGCGCCGCGGTGCCAGCCACCAGGTTGGACCACAGGGTCCGGCCGCGGAGCATCCGGTTCTCCTCGTAGACGATGTGGAGGCCGTGGATGCGCCGCACGCCGGAGAAGCGGGCCGCCAGAAAGTCCGCCGCCCGGCTCGACGCCATGACGTGGATCTCGTGCCCCTGGGCGACCAGGCGCTCCAGCACCACCCGCGAACGCATGGCGTGGCCCATGCCTTCTCCCACCACCCCGTAGAGGATTTTCATGGGGGGAGGATATCGCGCCTGGAGGGTCAGCCGCGGCTCCCCTGGGACCGCCGGCGTCCCCGCCGGCCAGCTAACTCCGATTTTGTTTTTAACGGAAACAAAAACTGGCTAGCTGGCCGGCGGGGACGCCGGCGGTCCCAGGGGGGTGCCCTCCACCCTCTCCAGCAGCTCCACCACCTCCCTCGTATCCCGCACCTGATACTCCGCCGCCGTCTCGCGCGGCTCGGCCGCCACGAGGATGCCGATCCCCCGGCCCTGGAGGGCGCGGAAGGCGTCCTCGTCGGTGAGGTCGTCGCCGATGTAGAGGGGAAGGGTGCCGGGGTGGTCAAGGCCGAGGGCTTCCAGGAGCCAGAGGAGGGCCTTTCCCTTGTCCCAGTCGAGGTCGGGGCGCAATTCGAACAGCTTTTTGCCGTGGGCCTTGCGCAGGCCGGGCTCGGCCGCGGCGGCGGCGTCCACCGCGCGCTCGATCTCCGGTAAGTGGCGCTCGTCCGCCAGGCGGAAGTGGATCGAGATGGCGAAACGCTTGGGCTCCACGAAGACCCCCTCGATGCCGCCGAGATCGCGGCGGAGGCGCCCGGCGGCCCGGTCGATCTTCTCGGGGATCCCCTCTCCCACCTCCAGCCGCAGCGGCTCGGCTCCCGCGGACGGCGGCGGGCCGGCGATGTCGTGGCCGTGGCTCCCGGCGTAGGCGAGGCCGCTCAGCGCCACCAGGGCGGCCACGTCCTCCCGGCCGCGGCCGGAGACGATGACCACCGGCAAGCGGCCGGCCAGACGGCGCAGCACCTCGCGCGTCTCCTCCGGTAAAACCGCGAGGTCCGGACGGGGAGCGATCGGCGACAGGGTGCCGTCGTAGTCGAGGAAGAGGGCGGGTCGGCGGCCGCGCAGGCGCTCGGCGATCTCGTCCCAGCGGTCCAGGGCGGAGGGGCGCATCGGGCTACAGGTGCTCTTCGATCAGGATGGGAGGCAGATATTCCTTCATCGCCCGGAAGTCGTCCGGCACGGTGCCCAGGGCGGCCTGGAAATAGTAGTCCACCCACCAGAAGATATCCTGCTCGCGGACGATCTCGCGCATCCGCTCCATGCGCGCCCGGCGCTCGTCCCCACTCATGTCGAAGGCGGCCTGGAGGGCGTCCGCCATCCCCTCGATGTCGTGCGGATTGACCAGCAGCGCTCCCACCTGGAGCTGCGCCGCGGCGCCGGCGAACTCGGAGAGCACGAGGACGCCGCGGCCGTCGACCTGGCAGGCGCAGAATTCCTTGGCCACCAGGTTCATGCCGTCCTTGATCGAGGTGACGAAGCAGACGCGGGCCATGCGGTAGAGGGAGAGCAGGTCCCGCCGCGGCAGGCTCTTGTAGTGATAGTGGACGGGCACCCAGCCGGCGGTCGAGAACTCGCCGTTGATCTTCCCCACGAGCCGCTCGACGTCCGCCTTCAGGGATTGGTACTCGGGCACCCCCTCGCGGCTGGGTACCACGACCTGGAAGAGGATCGCCTGCTCGCGCAACCCTTTGTGGCGTTGCAGGGCGTTGCGGAAGGCCTTCAGGCGCTCGACCAGCCCCTTGGTGTAATCCAGGCGGTCGACCCCGACGATGAGCTGGCGGGGGCCCAGCAGCTCGCGCAGCTCCAGCATGCGGAGGGTCACGTCCTCGGAGCGGGCGGCGTCCGCGTAGGATCGGAAGTCGATGCCGATGGGGAACGCCCCGACCTTCACCGAGCGGGAGCCCAGGCGCACCTCGGTGATCGCGCCGCCGTCGCGGATCTCCGCCTCGGGGAGCAGGTTTTCGATGCAGGTGAGGAAGTTCCGGGTGTCACGCGGCGTCTGGAATCCCAGCAGGTCGTAGGCGAGGAAGGCCTGGAGGATCTGGCCGCGCCAGGGGAGCTTCAGCAGGGTGTCGAGCGGCGGGAAGGGGATGTGGAGGAAGAAGCCGATGCGCGCCGAGTCCCGCCGGCGCCGGGCGTATTCGGCCACGTGGATGAGCTGGTAGTCCTGCACCCAGATGAAGTCCTCCGCGCGGCAATGCCGGATCACGCAGTTGGCGAACTTCTCGTTGACCGCGAGATAGGCGTACCAGAAGGACGGGTCAAAATTGCACTGCCCGAGCAGATCGTGGAACAGCGGCCAGAGGATGGCGTTGGCGAATCCTTCGTAGAACCCCTTGACCTCGTCGTCGGAGAGAAGGACGGGCACCAGCTCGTACCCCCCCTCCTCGTAGCCTTCCGCGAGCACGGCCTCCCAGGCACCTCCCCGTTCGAGCGGCAGCCCCGGCCAGCCGATCCACAGGCCGCCGCGATGGGAGAGCACCGGCGCCAGCGCGCTCACCAGCCCGCCGGACCCGGGCTTGAGGCGCCAGCCGTGGCCCTTCTTTTCGAGCACGATGGGGAGGCGGTTGGAGACGACGAGCAGGCGTGGGGTGAGCGGGCTCACGGTGGACAGGAATTTGTGCAAGGGATGGGCCAGAGGGGGGGCGGGCCAAGATGTGTGGAACGGTAGGGTGCGGGCGGTTGCGAGCCTTGCCCTCCTGGAGCTCCCATCCCGCCCACGCGAAATTTCCCTCTCCTGTGCGAGTAGGCGTCCGCCCCCTCCGGATCGCTGTCGCGCCCCTTCGCTTCCGCGGTTTTGCCCACCGATCCTCCGTCCGCGCCATCCCGTTTTTCGCTCGGCCCCAACGGAGGGGCGTGTGCGCCCATTGGTTTTCCGTGTTGGCCCTCCAGTGGGCAATGCCGCCCCTCCGGAGGGCGCGACAGGAAAAGCGCAGGGACTCCACGAAAAATCAGAGGGCAACACCGCGGGTCCAGTGGGCGCTACCGCCCCAACAGAGGGCACGACAGAAATTCCGCAGGTACCACACGAAAAACCAGAGGGCCGTGCCGCCCCACTGGAGGGCAATACGGCCCCTCCAGTGGGCAATACCGGAAAACGGGAGGGCACACCCGAAAAACCAGAGGGGAGACCGCGAGAGCCGCTGGGCAGGGCGGGAAGGCCCGGCAGGTCCTGCCCTCCGAGGAGACGTCCCGACGTGGGTGGCCTGCGGGCGTTGTGCTGAAACGGACTGGGACGTCTCTACGGCTCCCTCCACGGCTCACCAGATTTCACCTTGCGGGCGGTTCCGGAGTCCCCGAAACTTTCTCCTACCCCGGTCGTAGGTACGCCCTAATGCCACGCTCCCGCGCGCTTCACCCGACCCTGTTCCTGCTCCTCGCAGCCCTGGGCTCCGGCCCCCTGCTTGCCGCGCAGGCGCCTCCGGAGCCTTCTCCGGAGCCGCTCCACATCGCGCGAGCGGCGGGGCCGATCGAGGTGGATGGCCGGCTGGGAGATCCGGGATGGGCCGGCGCCACGCGGGTGGAGACGTTCTACGAGACCAATCCCGGCGACAACATCGAGCCCAAGGTGAAGACGGTCGCCTGGCTCACCTATGACGACCGGTTCTTCTACGCGGCCTTCGACTTCCAGGACCCCGATCCCAAGGGCATCCGCGCCCCCCTGGGCGATCACGACGAGGTGCCGAGCTATACGGATTACGGCGGCATCATCGTCGACACCCGCAACGACGGCAAGACGGCGTTCATGTTCCTGGCCAATCCGCGCAACATTCAATATGACGCTATCAGCAGCGACGTGAGCGGCGAGGACAGCTCGCCCGATTTCTACTGGGACTCGGCGACACAGATCACCTCGACCGGCTGGACGCTGGAGATCCGCGTCCCCTTCTCTTCGCTGCGCTACAACGCGGCCGACGTGCAGACCTGGGGCATCCTCCTCTATCGCAACCGGCCGCGCGATTTTCGTTATCAAATGTTCAACGTCAAGCTACCGCGCGGCAAGAGCTGCTTCATCTGCAACGAGCAGAAGATCACCCTCTCCGGCCTGCCCGGCAGCAATCATTTCGTGTTGGCCCCCTACGCCACGGGACGGCGGGAGTCCTTCCCCCGGAATGATGTTGCCGGCTCCCCTCTGGAGGACCGGCCGGTCCATCTGGAGGCGGGAATCGACGCCAAGTGGACGCCGAACGCCGACACGGCGATCGACGCCACGATCAATCCGGACTTCTCGCAGGTGGAGTCGGACGTGGCCCAGATCACCGCCAACGAGCGTTTCGCCTTGTTCTATCCCGAGAAACGGCCGTTCTTCCTCGAAGGGCTGGACCTGTTCTCGACGCCGTTGTCGGCTGTCTACACGCGCAACATCACCTCGCCGCGCTGGGGGTTGCGGGCCACGGGCGAGGTGGGCAACGCGGTCTACACCGCGCTGGTCGCCGAGGACCGCGGGGGCGGGAGCGTCATCATTCCCGGCCCCAATTCCTCGTCACTGGCGCCGCAGGACTTCTCCTCGCGGGTGTTGATCGGCCGCGGCCGGCAGGACTTCGGGAATTCGTTCCTGAGCTTCCTGGTCACCGACCGCGAGATCGAGGGCGGCGGGCACAACCGGGTGCTCGGCCCGGACTTCCAATGGCGGCCGAACGACCGGGACACGGTCACCGGACAGCTCCTGTTCAGCGACTCGCTGACGCCGGACCGCCCCGACCTCGCCGCGGAGTGGAACGGCCAGAGCCTCAGCGCCCACTCGTCCTACATCAACTGGAGCCACAGCACGAGAACCTGGGACTGGACCCTCCAGCACCTCGAGGCCGGCGACGAGTTTCGCGCCGACCTCGGCTTCGTCCCCCAGGTGGGGGAGCGGGACTCCCTCGCCTCGCTCGGGCGGTCGTTCTTCTTCGAGCAGGGAGCCGTCCGCCGCGTCCGCCCCTTCGTCCGGCTGCGCAGGGTGGACGACATGAACGACGGCTTGCTCCTGCGCCAGGTCATTCCGGGCGTGGAGGTCCAGGGGCTCTGGAACGGCTTCCTCAACGTCGAGCACCACACGGAGCGGGTACGCGCCGGCAGCCATCTCTTCGACACCGACTTCTTCGCGACCGCCCTCCAATTCAGCCCCTCCCAACGGATCGGCGACGTCGCGCTCAACCTCAATTTCGGGGACGACGTCGACTTCGCCAACCAGCGGCCGGCGCGGGGGATCACGGCCAGCCTCCAGGGGACTTTGCGGCCCACGGACCACCTGTCGCTCCAGCTCAACGGCTCCCGGCGCGAGCTCGACGTCTCACCCACGGGCACCGGCCCGCGGGACGAGCGCCTGTTCACGGCCGACGTGGCCCGCGTCAAGGCCACCTACACTTTCAGCTCCCGCTCCTTTCTGAGGCTGATCGCCCAGCGCGTCCACACGGTGCGGAATCCGGACCTCTACGATCCCGCCCTGGGCGTGGTCCCCCGCGAGGAGGACGAGGTCACGGGCTCGGCCCTCTTCGCCTACAAGCTCAACTGGCAGACGGTGCTCTTCCTCGGCTACTCGGACGACCGCGCCCTGGCGGTGGACTACCAGCTGGCGCCCATCGGCCGCGCCCTGTTCTTCAAGATCTCCTACGCCTTCCAGCGGTGAGGTGAGATAGCATCTCGGCCATGCGGATCGAATCCCAGCTCCAGCCCGGCGAGGAGATCCTCTACCGGGCCTACGTCACGCGGCTCACCCTGGTGCCCATCGCGGCGATGGGAGGGATCGCGCTGGTGATCGCGGCGGTGGCCTGGTTTCATTTCCAGAGCGCTCCGGGAGGGCTGATCCTCCTCGCGGTGGCCGCGATCTGCGGCCTCGTCTATCTCTGGAAGGATTTCGTCCGCCGCACCAACGACTACGTGCTGACCAACCATCGGCTGATCCAGGAGTCGGGGATCCTCTCCCGCCGGTCGATCGACTCGCGGCTCGACAAGATCAACAACGTCGAGTACCGGCAGACCCTCTGGGGCCGCGTCCTCAACTATGGGGCCGTGGAGATCGACACGGCGAGCGACGCGGGGATCTCGGTGTTCCGCAACATCTCCCACCCCCTCCAATTCCGGAACACCATCCTCGCCGCGGCCGAGCAGTATCGCTCCGCCGGCCGCTTCCCGGCCGCCGTGCCCGCCGCCCCCTCCGGCGCCGAGCGGATGCGCCAGCTCAAGGCGCTGCTCGACGACGGCCTCATCTCCCGCGACGAGTACGAGGCCAAGCGGCGGGAGCTGCTGGCGGAGCTGTAACTGGGGACGCCAATCCGCGCGACCCTTTGGCGCTTCTTCGTCTTCCCGGCACCCTTAAAAGTAGGGGGCTGATGTCCGGCCACCTTTCCGGAAAGGAGAATCCATGCGCAAGAAGCTGATCTATCTGGGGCTCGCCACAGCCCTCACCGCCGGCGCCATCGCGGTCCGGCCCGCCTCGGCCGACAACTGGGTCTGTACAACGACCTGCGACGGCCCCGATTGCTGCTCCACCTGCTGCAGGAGCGGCTTCCGGGTGATCTGCACCGAGAATCCCTGCTTCAACCCCGGTCAGTAAGCGGCCTGTTCTTGAAAGGAGAGCAGCATGCGCAAGAAACTGACCTATCTCGGACTCGGCCTCGCTCTTACGGCGGCCGCTCTGGTCTCGGGCTCCCGGCCGGCCGAGGCCTCCAACTGCACCACGTATTGCAGCCCGGACCACTGCTGCTTTTCCTGCTGCGTCATCAACGGCATCCGGCACTGCACCACGCCGGCCTGCTGACCTGAAAGGAGGAACGTCATGAGAAGGAAGTTGGCTCTTCTAGGATTCGCGCTGCTGGCGGTTACGGGGACCTTCTGTCTCCAGCCGCGGCCGGCGGAAGCCTCCAGTTGCTTCTGCGCGGACCCGCAGTGCTGTAACTGGTGCTGCCCGACCGCCAGCGGCAAGATCTTCTGCTCCCTCCGCCCCTGTTAGTCCTGGACGGAAACGATACCTATTTCGAAAGGAGAACGTCATGAGAAGGAAGTTGGCTCTTCTAGGATTCGCGCTGCTGGCGGTTGCGGGGACCTTCGTGCTCCAGCCGCGGCCGGCGGAAGCCTCCAGTTGCTTCTGCGCGGACCCCGCCTGTTGCAACTACTGCTGTCCGGTCGGCACCGGTGGCAAGGTCATCTGCACCGAGCGCCCCTGCGCCATCCAGTAGAGGGGACAAAGGAGACGAACGATGAGAAGAAAGCTGCTGCTCCTGCTGCTGGCTCTGGGAACGGTGGGCGGGGCGCTGGGAGCCCGCAACGCCGAGGCCAACACTTGCGGGTACAACGTCTGCTACCCCGGCGATCCGGGGTGGGTCTGCTGCGACTACTGCTGCAAGGATGACCACGGCAACATCCTCTGGTGCTCGGACCGTCCCAGCGTCTGCTCGACGATCAACTGACGCTCATCCGCCTCCCGCCGTCCCGGCCCTCCCGGGACGGCGGCGTGGTACCATCAGGCGGTAATGCCCCGTAATCCGTCCGCCTCCGTCGTCCTCCCCACCGGCTCCGCTCTGGGCTCCCTGATCGAGGAGATCCACCGCGACGTCCGCCTGGGAGGCCAGCTCCGCTACGCCACGCACCTGCCCGGGAGCGAGGCTCGCTACGGCGAGCTCGATCCGCCGCTGCCGGAGCCCATCGCCCGCGCCCTGGGGCGATGGGGCGTGCCGCGCCTGTGGACGCATCAGACGGAGGGGATCGCGGCCGTGCGGCGGGGGGAGAACGTGCTCGTCACCACCCCCACGGCGTCGGGCAAATCGCTCGTCTTCCAGGTCCCGCCCCTGGAGGAGGCGATCCGCGGCGGCCCGGGGCACGGGCTGTTCCTGTTCCCCCTCAAGGCGCTGGGGCAGGACCAGCGGGGGAAATTCATCCATCTGGCCGAGGCCGCGGGTCTGCCTCCCGAGATCGCCGGCTGCGAAATCTACGACGGAGATACCCCGGCCGCGAAGCGGACGGCGATCCGCAGGAACTTTCCCCGGGTGGTGATCTCCAATCCGGACATGCTGCATCTGGGCGTGCTCGGCCACTGGACCGGCTGGGGACCGTTCCTGGCCGATCTGCGCTGGATCGTGCTCGACGAGCTCCACACCTACCGCGGCATTTTCGGCAGCCATTTCCATCACGTGCTGCAGCGCTTCCTGCGCCTCTGCCGCTCGGTGGGGAGCGATCCGGTGCTGATCGCCTCCTCGGCCACGGCCGCCAATGCCGGCGAGTTCGCCGAGACCCTCACCGGCCGCAAGTTCCACTGGATCTCCGAGTCCGGCGCGCCGCGGGAGGATCGCCACCTGCTGCTCTTCCAGCCCGAGGCGAGCCCGTATACGACCGCGCTCCAGCTCTTCGTGCGCTTCGTCAACGCCGGCCTCAAGACGATCGTCTTCACCAAGGCGCGGCGGATCACCGAGCTCCTCTACTCCTGGCTGCGGCGCCAGGAGCCGTCGCTCGCCTCCAGGGTGGCGAGCTACCGCGCCGGCTTCCTGGCCGAGGAGCGGCGGCGCATCGAGGGGGCGCTCTTCGAGGGGAGGCTCGACGGCGTGATCTCCACCTCCGCGCTGGAGATGGGGATCGACGTCGGCGGCCTCGACGCCTGCATCCTGGTGGGGTATCCGGGCAGCATGATGGCCACCTGGCAGCGCTCGGGACGAGTGGGGCGGGCCGGCCGCGAGTCCATTACAGCCATGGTGGCGATGCCGGACGCGCTCGATCAATATTTTCTCGATCATCCCGAGCAGTTCCTGGAGCGGCCGTGCGAGCGGCTGATCGTCGATCCGGCCAACGATCCGGTGTCGCGGGCCCACCTCGTCTGCGCCGCCTCCGAGATGCCGCTCTGCGGGGACGACCGCGCCTATCTCGCGGCGCACGAGGCCCGGGTGGAGAAGCTGCTGCGCCAGGGTCACCTGCTCGCCGCCGCCGAGGGGGACGAGATCTTCTCCCTCCGCCGCCGGCCGCAGCGCCACGTCAACTTGAGAGGATCGGGGGAGACCTACGCCATCATGGCCGGCGGCCGGACGATCGGCACGGTGGACGGCGTGCGGGCCCTCCACGAATGCCACCCCGGCGCGGTCTATCTCCACGCCGGGCGGCAATATCTGGTGGAGGCGCTGGAGAGCGAGGAGCGTAGGGTGCTGGCCGAGGCGGCGGAGCTCGACTACTTCACCACGCCGCTCACCGAGAAGGAGACCGAGATCCTGGAGGTGCTGGAGGAGAAGAGCGTGGGTCCTCTCCAGGCCTGGCTCGGCCGGCTCAAGGTGACCGAGCGGGTGGTGGGCTTCGAGCGCAAGCGCATTCACGGCCAGGAGACGATCGATCAGACGCCGCTCGATCTGCCGCCGGTGGAGTTCGAGACGGTGGGCCTCTGGTGGGCGGCGCCGCGGGCCCTCGAGGAGACGCTGCGCCGCCGGGGGGAGCACTTCCTGGGCTCCCTCCACGCCTCCGAGCACGCCGGCATCTCGCTCTTTCCGATCCTGGCGCTCTGTGACCGGGGAGACATCGGCGGCATCTCCTACCCCCTCCATCCGCAGATGGGCACCGGCGCCGTCTTCATCTACGACGGCCATCCTGGAGGCGTCGGAATCGCGGCGCGCGGCTTCGCGGATCTGACGGACCTGCTGGAGAGAGTGCAGTTGTTGATCGAAGGGTGCCCTTGCGAGACGGGGTGCCCCTCGTGCGTGCAGTCCCCCAAGTGCGGCAACGGCAACCGTCCGCTGGACAAAGCCGGCGCGGCGCGGGCGCTGCGGCTGGTGCTGGGGAAGGAGGAGCCGGTGGTGGAGTGGGGGGAGGCGGTGACGGTGACGCTGGTGGACCCTCACCCCCTGGCCCCCTCTCCCGTCCCCTCCCACCCTCCCTCCCCGGGCGAGGGGGAACCGCCGCCCGCCCCAGAGGTATCGGCGGAAGCCGAAGATCCCGGCCACCGCCACGCTCATCTGAGGACCGGAGCTGAGACACCCTCCAGCCCTCTCCGCATCGAATCCCCCTTGCTGCAAACGCTGTCTCCTTTCCCCCTCGCCCGGGGAGGGAGGGCGGGAGGGGACGGGAGAGGGGGCCAGGGGGTGAGGGTCCTGGAGGGGGAAAGGAAGACCATCCTCTTCGACCTCGAGACCCTCCGCTCCGCCGCCGACGTGGGCGGCTGGGACAAGGCCCATCGCATGGGGGTCGCCATCGGCGTGCTCTGCTTCCTGGAGGAGGGGCGCTTCGAGGTGTATGCCGAGGGCCAGGTGCGGGCCCTGATCGACGCCCTGCGGGGCGCCTCGCTGGTGATCGGCTACAACATCAAGCGCTTCGACTATCACGTCCTCTCCGGCTACACGGGGGAGGATTTCGCGCGCCTGTTCCCCACCTTCGACCTGCTGGAGGACGTGGCGTCGCGCCTCGGCTTCCGGGTGGGCATGGGGCATCTCGCCCAGGAGACGCTGGGCGTGGGCAAGTCCGCGGACGGCCTCCAGTCGCTCGAATGGGTGCGCCAGGGGCGGCTCGACCTCGTGGAGCAATATTGCCGGCGGGACGTCGAGATCCTGCGCGACCTCTATCTCCACGGCCGGCGGGAAGGGTTCCTGCTCTACCGGGACAAGAAGCGGGACGTGAAGCTGAAGCTGGGCGTGGAGTGGTAGGGTATCCCCATGAAGCGCTCGCTCCTCGCCTTCGTCCTCCTCGCGCTCGCCGGCTGTGCCGTCAACACCCTCGCCCACATGGAGTCCCCCAAGGTGGACGTCACCGGCGTCAAGCTGAAGGGGACGACCCTCGCCGGAGCCGACGTGCTGGTGCGGTTCCGCGTCGACAATCCCAACGACGTCAACCTGGTGCTCGACGGCATCGGTTACCACCTGAAGCTGAACGGCCAGCCCCTGCTCGACGGCCGCTACGATCAACAGATCCAGATCGCCGCCGGCGGCCCCACCACGGTGGACCTGCCGGTGACCATCCGCTTCGACGATCTCTACCGCGTGCTCAACACCCTCCAGAACCGGAAGAACCCCGAATACGCCCTCGACGCCGACCTCCGCTTCGCCGTCCCCGTGCTGGGCGAGGTCACGGTACCGGTGACGCAGACGGGGAAGGTGCCGGTCGACCGGTTACTCCAGCAGATTGGGCGGTAGGGTCTCCAGGGCGCCTCTGATTTCTGGGCGTCCTGCCCTCCGAAGCCTCACCCTCGGTCCCTCTCCACTGCGTGGAGAGGGGGCAGGGGGTGAGGCTTCGGAGGGCAGGCCCCCCCAGAGACCACCGCGGCCGAAAACCTGGACCCGCTCTCCTGCGTATAATCGCTCGCTCAAGAGGAGACCCCATGCGCAGCACCCGGCCGACCGTCGCGTTTCTGATCCTCGCCTGTCTGTCTCTCGCCGCCTGCCGCACGGCGCCGCCGGCGGCTCCGGAGCCGCGGCCGGGGACCGCGCCGGGCCATCCGCTCAAGGCGACGATGCTCCCCGACGAGCCGGCCGAGCCGGTCGCGCAGAGCCCCTCCTTGGCCCCATCGGCCGAGGAGCCGCGGGAGATCCACTACGGTTTCTCGATCTCGGGCAACCGGTCGGGCTCCGCCTCCTCCCGCGTCGAGGCGGACGGCACCCTGGTCTGTACGTTCGAATTCAACGACCGCGGCCGGGGCTCCAGCACCACCAGCCGCTACCGGCTCGACGCCAAGGGGCTGCCGACGTTCGTCGAGACGACCGGCAACGACTACTGGAAGAACCCGGTCGAGGAGAAATTCACCTGGGAGAAGGGCCGCGCCTCCTGGAAGAGCTCCTCCGAGCACGAGGACCGCGAGGTCCGCGAGCCCGCGTTCTTCCTGAGCCTCAACGGCCCGCCCCAGGAGGCGATGCTGCTGGCCAGGGCGCTGCTCGCCGCTCCGGACCACCGCCTCCCGCTGCTCCCCACCGGCGAAGCGCGCATCGAGGAGGTCACCACCCAGCCGGTCCAGGTCGCCGGCCACACCCAGACCGTCCACCTCTACGCGCTCTCGGGGCTCGGCTTCACCCTCGCCTATCTCTGGCTGGACGACAAGCGCGAGCTCTTCGCCTCGGTTGGCGGCTGGTCCGCCCTCTACCGCGAGGGGTGGGTGGACGTGATGCCGCAGCTCCTCAACGCCCAGGACGCGGCCGAGAAGGCGCACTATCGCGACCTCGCCGCGAAGCTCGCCCATCATCCCCAGGGGGGGCTCGCCATCCGCCACGCCCGCCTCTTCGATCCGGAGACGCGGACAGTCCGGCCGGACATGACCGTGATCATCTCCGGCAACCGCATCCAGGCGGTGGGCAAGGACGGCGAGGTGACGGTCCCCTCCGGTGTGGAGGTGGTGGACGCCCAGGGCAAGACGCTTCTGCCGGGCCTCTGGGACATGCACGTCCACCTCGGTGAGTCGGACGGGCTGTTCAATCTCGCCGCGGGCGTCACCACCGTGCGCGACCTCGCCAACGACGTCGACCAGCTCCTGGATATGCGGAAGCGGTGGGACTCGGGGGAGGGGATCGGCCCGCGCGTGCTGATGGCCGGCTTCATCGACGGCCCCGGCCCCTACGCCGGCCCCACCAAGGTGCTGGTGTCGACCGAGAAAGAGGCCCTGGACTGGGTGGACCGCTACGCCAAGCTCGGCTACGTGCAGATCAAGCTCTACAGCTCGCTCGATCCCAAGCTGGTGCCGCCGATCGTCAAGCGCGCCCACGAGCTCGGTCTGCGCGTCTCCGGTCACATCCCCAATGGGATGAGCGCCGAGCAGGCCGTGCGCGCGGGCTTCGACGAGATCCAGCACGCCAACTTCCTGGTGCTCAACTTCCTCGATCCCAAGATCGACACCCGCACCCCGGCCCGCTTCAGCGAGGTCGCCAAGCACGCCGCCGAGCTCGACCTCGAGTCCCCGCGGGTGAAGCGCTTCATCGCCCTGCTCAAGCAGCACGGCACGGTCTCGGACCCCACCCTCGGCGCCTTCGAGGGGATGTTCATCGGCGAGGCGGGCAAGGTCGACCCCTCTCTGGCCGAGGTGGCGGACCGCCTGCCGCCGCAGGTGCAACGGGGCCTCTACGGCGGCGGCCTCAATCCGCCGGACGACCAGAAGCAGCGCTATCGGGATTCCTACCGGACGATGGAAAACCTGGTGAAGGCGATGCACGACGCCGGCGTCACCATCGTCGCCGGCACGGATGGCGCGCCGGGCTTCAACCTCCACCGCGAGCTCGAGCTCTACGTCGACTCCGGCATCCCGGCCCCAGAAGTGTTGCGCATCGCGACCCTGGGCGCCGCGCGGGTGATGAAGCGCGACCAGGACCTCGGCTCCATCGCGCCCGGCAAGCTCGCCGACATGGTGCTGGTGGACGGCGATCCGGCGGCCCGGATCTCCGACGTCCGGCGCGTCGTCCTCACCGTCAAGGACGGGGTGACCTACGATCCGAACGCGATCTGGGCGACTCTGGGAGTCAAACCTATCCAGTAAGA
>DASXJP010000281.1:0-8335 GCA_036497345.1 Thermoanaerobaculia bacterium | reverse complement strand
ACGACAGGGACAACAGGGACACGGAAAGAGCTCCGATTCTGGATTTTCTTGTCCCTGTCGTCCCTGTTCTTCTTTTTCTGCCGCCCAGGCTCCTAGCGCGGCCTTTCAGGCCGCCTCGGGATGGATCTTCCGTCTCCATCCCAGGGCGATGCCCTGGGCTGAGGGAGGGCGGCCCGTTCGGGCCTCAAGCCGGCCTCGCGCCGGAAACGGGAGGCCAGGGCTGGAGCGGTCCGATCGGAAGCCATGCGGACTTCCGGGCCGAAGGCCTGGGGTGGCTTAGCCCAGCCCAACGGGCTGGGTCGCGATCGGTCCAGGCCATCCTCCGAGCCCCACCGGGGCGCTGCCGGCTCCAGCCCCCCGATCCGGGTGGCCTTCGTAGGCGTGTACGCCTTGCTCGATAGTCCGGTCATCCTCTTCCTTGAAAAGATCGGCTACCTTCCCGGCAAACAGTATCTATGGATGGATCGCTACGCCTAGCGCCTTATAGGGTCGGCTCCTTTAGGGAGTCGGCACTATTGCTCTACATGCCGAGAATAGCCTTCAGGCTCTCGAGCAAAGGGCAAGGATTTTTACATGACTTGATGCGATTTCCATAAACTCTTGTACTTGGCCAGCATTGATGGCTTACCTAAAGACTGCTCAAGATCATTAAGGCGTTTGGTGATTTCGTCTCGCTCCTCTGGGTCATTAATTCCCTCAGCTACCTTCTCTCGCAGGCTGTCGAGATTGGCTCGCAGAATGCAGGACGACCCAGCCGGTGCCGTCCTCGGATTGGCGGAAGGTCCAGCTTTCGGGAACGGAGAAGAGGAATCTTCCCACCCCCAACAGGGGCCGCTGGTGAGCCCGGGCCGCGTACCAGAGCGGCCACTGCTCGCCCGCCGGCTCGTGGTGGGTGGCGCCCTCGGTGATCAGCCGCCGACCTCGCCCGCCCCGCGGAGGCGATCCTGCCTCTTCTCGGCGAGGAGGGGTGGAAACCAGGAACGTTTCTCCCCTGACCCCGTTGTAGGAACCTGGATTCTCTCCTCGATTCAAAAATCGGCGGCACCGATTGACACCCGGAGTCCGCGAGGGTAAGCTGCGCCCATCGTTCAAGAGTCCGTTCATTTATAAGATCAACCGAAAGGGAGGATGTGCATGAAGATCCGCCGGCTGCTCGTTTCTTCACTGGTCTTGTTCGCTTTTGCTTCGGTAGCGGTGTTCGCGCAGGACAAAGAGGGTACGGTGACCGTGAAGCTGACGATGGCGAAGGCCTATCAGGAGAACGGCTCCCCCGCGCCGGGCAAGGACAAGGCCTGTGCGGCGAAATACAAGGAATTCATGGGCGCCCCTGTCACCGACACCTACAAGATCAACCCCAAGACGGGCATCATGAGCGCTTCGGCCAACTTCCAGAAAGTCGACACGCAGCTCTATCCCATGGGCCTGTCCGGCTCCTACTCCTTCATCTCCGACGGCGTCCCGCCGGAGCTGCAGAAGATCGGCGTGATGCGGATCATCTTCCAGATCAGCAAGACGTTCACGTCGCCCAAGAACATGGTCATGTTCCCCCTGGAGACCGGGTTCAACTGTGCTCTGACCAACGGCACGTTCAGCAAAGAGGCTATTACCGGCAAGCCCATGAAGCACTGAGCCGATCGATAGATCCCTCGCCCGCAGGTCGCCCGAGACGGCTCGCGCCGTCTCGGCCTTTCGTCTCTCACCCCTCCTCCTCCTCGATCGACGCCAGCATGGCCTCCTGGGCCTGGCTCACGCTGGCCCAGGTCTCCGGGCGGAAGGAGGTGGCGCTCACGACGAGGAACTCGTCCGGCTCGGCGGTGGGGATCCAGACCCACTCCGTGCGGTAGCAGCGGCCTTCCGCCTCGCCTTCCCAGGACAGGCGCGCCACGGGATCGGGCATCGAGGGGATGGGGGAGTCGCACATCTCCGCCTTCAGGACGGTCGCCAGCTCCTGGATCTCCTCTTTCTTGTCCGCCACGAAGCGTTCGAGCGTCGTCCCGAGCCCGCTGGCGAGCAGGACCACGACCGTGGGCTCGAAGCTCCTCTCCTCCCAAGGGAATAGGCGCAGGACGACCCAGCCGCTGCCGTCCTCGGACTGGCGGAAGGCCCAGCCTTCGGGAACGTAGAAGAGGAATCTTCCCACCCCCAGCCGGGGCCGCTGGTGAGCCCGGGCCGCGTACCAGAGCGGCCACTGCTCGCCCGCGGGCTCGTGGTGGGTGGCGCCCTCGGTGATCAGATAGCGCCAGCGGCAGGACTCCAACTGCTCCTGCAAGGCCGGAGGCAGCAGCTCCAGACCCAGCACCTCCAGATCGCCGATCAGCCGGAAGCCCCCCTCCTCCTCGGGCAGGTACCGCTGGGCCAGCGAGACGGCATGGCTGAATTTCTCCCCGCCCAGCTCCACGATCAGGGCCCGGCCCGCGAGCCCGAGGTCCTCGTCGTAGGAGAAGGCCCAGCTCCGGAGCTGGGCTTTCCGCTCGTCGAGGACGATCCTCCCCGCGATCACCTGCCGCTCGTAGGAATCCGAATCCGTCCGCGGCGCCACCAACTGGGCCGCCTCCTCGTCGTCGCGCGTTAAGCTCAGGAGAGGCAGGGGGATCTCGCCCTTCGCGGCGAGGGAGGTCTGATGGGCCAGCAGCCATCCGGCGAGTTGGAACGTCTCTTCGAAGATCTCGTCGTCCACGGATTCGGCTCCCCGCTTCTGTGCGGCTGAAGGCGACTCTATAACGGACCCGGGCGCGGGGTGGCGCGGGTGAGTCTGGAAGTCAAGGGGCGGTCCGAGAGGACGCCCCTTGGCGACGGGCCTCCCTCTATACCACCGGTGTCTTGGACGGGCATTTCAGGGCCGCGGCGCCGGCGGAGAAAGCCGCCCCTTCGGGGCGGGCCCTCACTCTCCCAACCCTCTCTCCCGGCCTCCCCCCCGACCTGACGGGAGAGAGAGGGCTCAAGAAGCCCATCTTTGCTCGTATTTCTCCCTCTTCTCCCGGCGGACGGGGGGAGGCCGGGAGAAGAGGGCCGGGGTGATGAGGGCCAACCTGCCGAGGACGCCAAGCTGGCAAAGTAGAGGTACTCTACTGTCAATGAGCATCGTCGACCGGCGCGCGCTGAAGAGGCTCGCCCTCTATTTCCTGGCATGGACGGGGGTCGGGCTGTTCTATTTCACCCAGGACGCCACGCGAAACTATTTGTGGCACTCCCCCATCCCCTGGCGGAGCACGCTCGTCTCCTGGCTCGTCGGGGTCAATCTCAGCGCCGCGTTCACCCCCGCCATCCTCTGGCTCGGCCGCCGGTTCCCCTTCGAGCGGCGGGTCTGGCTGCGGCGGACGCTGACCCATCTGGCGCTCAGCGTGGTCTTTTCGCTCGTGCACCTCACGCTGGACAGCGTCATCCTCTCGTCGCTGGGGATCTTTTCGGCGCTCATGAAGCCCAGCTTCGCCGCGACGTTTTTCCTCCTCCTGATTCTCGGATTTCACCCCAACGTGATTGCCTATTGGACCGTGCTGTGCCTCCAGTACGTGTTCCATTATTACAATCAGTATCAGGAGCGGCGACGGCAGGCGCTGCGGCTGGAGCTCCAGGCCTCGGAGCTCCGGTCCCAGCTCGTGCAGGCGCAGCTCACCGCGCTGAAAGGCCAGCTCCAGCCGCATTTCCTGTTCAACACCCTGAACGCCATCATGGTGCTGGTGCGCCAGGGGAGAGGGGCGCAGGCGGAAGAGATGCTCGCCCGCCTCAGCGACCTCCTGCGCAACGTCCTCGACGACGTCGAGGCCCAGGAGGTGTCGCTGCGGCGCGAGCTCGTCTCGTTGCGGCTCTATCTCGCGATCGAAGAGGTCCGCTTCCAGGACCGTCTGCGGGTGGAGATCGACGTCGGGCCCGAGGCTCTCGGCGCCGCCGTCCCTCATCTGGGATTGCAGCCGATCGTGGAGAACGCCATCCGCCATGGGATCGGGAGCCGCTCGGCGGCGGGCCGGCTGCGGATCCACGCCGCGCGGGTGGGGGAGCTCCTGGAGATCCGGATCGAGGACGACGGGCCCGGCCTGCCGCCCGGAGGTGCCGGATCGAAGGGGATCGGCCTGGCGAACACGCGGGCCCGCCTGCGCCAGCTCTACGGCGACGCGGCGGGGCTGACGCTCGAAAACGGCCCGCGCGGCGGCGCCGTCGCCACCCTGACCCTCCCCTATCACGCCATGCCGGAGGAGGTCACGGCGGAGGTGATGGAGATCCATGCCCTGGACCCTGTTGATCGTTGACGACGAGCCGCTGGCGCGCGAAGGCCTGCGCCTGCTGCTCGCCGGGGACCCGGACGTGGCCGCGGTCCACGAGGCGAAGGACGGCCGCGAGGCGGTCGCGGCCCTGCGCGAGACGCGGCCGGACCTCGTCTTCCTCGATGTCCAGATGCCGGAGATGGACGGCCTCGCGGTGATCCGGGAGATCGGGCCCGAGAACATGCCCGCGGTCGTCTTCGTCACCGCGCACGATACGTACGCCATCCAGGCCTTCGAGGTGAACGCGCTCGACTATCTGCTCAAGCCGGTCACCCGCGAGCGCTTCGCCCAGGCGCTGGCGCGGGCCAAGGCGCGCCTGCGGACCCAGCCGGCGGCGGAGGCGAGCCGGCAGATCCTCTCTCTGCTCGAAACCATCGGGCTGCCGAGCCGCGCCCTCAAGCGGCTGGCCGTGCGCTCGGCGGGCAAGACCACTTTCGTGGACATCGCGGACGTCGACTGGATCGAGGCGGCGGAGAACTACGTCAAGCTGCACTCCGGCCGGGCCTCCCACCTCGTCCACGTGGCGATGAATACGCTGGAAAAGTCGCTCGATCCCGAGACCTTCCTGCGCATCCACCGCTCGATCATCGTCAACGTCGGGCGCATCCAGGAGCTGGAGCCGGTGGCGCACGGCGAATACGTGGTCAGTCTGCCGCACGGCATCCGCGTGCGCTCCGGCCGCACCTACCACGAGAAGCTGAAGGCGCTCGCCAACAATCCCTTCTGACCGCCCGTTCGTCAACCCGTCGGGCCGGTTCGTCAAATTCCGCTTGGGCGGCGGTCGCGCCGGCCTCATGCTCGGATCAGGACCAAATTCACACACAACCGGGTCCCCGAGGAACCGATCATGAAATTGGAACAGACGACGATCTTGACGCCGGTGCCCGTTCCCGCGGTCGCCGGCTCTCCCCTTTCCGTTCCCGCCGCGGAGCCGGCGGGTCTCCCCCGGGCCGACAGCCTGTCCGTCGGCTACCTGCGGGCCTTCATCACGGTGATGGTGCTGGGGCACCACGCCATCATCGCGTACAACCCCTTCTTGCCGATCCAGAAGCCGGCGGCCTCTCTCACCACCCAGCCGCAGTGGTGGCAGGCGTTTCCCGTGCTCGACAGCCAGCGGTGGGCGGGTTTCGGCCTGCTCAACGCCTTCAACGACATGTTCTTCATGGCGCTGATGTTCTTCCTCTCGGGGCTGTTCGTGAGCTCCAGCCTCCAGCGCAAGGGGAGCGGCGCCTTCCTGCGCAGCCGGGCGCTCCGGCTCGGGGTCCCCTTCGTGGTGGCCGCGGGGCTGGTCGCGCCGCTCGCCTACTATCCGGCCTACCTGCAGGCCACGCCCCATCCGACCTTCGGGGATTTCTGGCGCCAGTGGACGTCCCTGGGCCACTGGCCCGCCGGACCGGCCTGGTTCGTCTGGGTCCTCCTGGCGTTCGACGCCGTGGCCGCCGGGCTCTTCCTGTTGTCCCCCCGCTGGACCGGCGGCCTCGCCCGGCTGGCGTCGGGCGCGAAGAACCGTCCGACCGCCTTCTTCGCCCTGCTGGTGGCCGTCTCCGCGGCCGTCTATCTGCCGATGGAGCTCGTCTTCACCTCCTTCCGGTGGTCGACGTTCGGCCCGTTCACCTTCCAGACCAGCCGCCTGCTCTTCTACGCCGTCTACTTCCTGGCCGGCATCGGCGTCGGCGCCTACGGGCTCGAGAAGGGCCTGCTGGCTCCGGACGGCCGGCTGGCGCGGCGGTGGGTCGCCTGGCAGACGGCGTGCCCGGTCGTCTTCTTCCTGACCCTGACCGTGGTCATCGTCGCCATCTCGGCCCCAGGTAAGAAAGGGTGGGAGATCGGCGGGGATCTCCTCTTCACGCTGTGCTGCGCCACGTCCTCCTTCTGCTTCCTCTCGCTCTTCGCCCGGTTCGCGAGGAAGCGCGTGCCGATCTTCGACAGCCTGCGCGACAACGCCTACGGCATGTACCTCATCCACTACGCCTTCGCGAGCTGGCTGCAACTGTCGCTGGTGAGCGCGCCGCTCTCGGCGCCGGTGAAAGGCACCCTGGCCTTCCTGGGCACGGTGGCGCTGAGCTGGGGGGCGACTGCCGCTCTGCGGCGGATTCCCGGGGTGGCGCGGGTGCTCTAGAACATCTTGCCCTCTGGGGCGTCCTGCCCTCCGAAGCCTCACCCCCTGGCCCCCTCTCCACTTCGTGGAGAGGGGGAACCTGTCTTCAAGATCCTGCCGAGCTCATAACACCTTCCTACTGGGGGCGCTGTTCGTAGCCCGGCGATTTATCGCCGGGCGGGGGGGCCGCCCCTACTCACGCCCAGCCTCTTTTGGAGTACCATCGTGCCCACTTTCTTTTTGACGTGAGGCACTGTCGAGGGCCTCGGCCCCTCCGAGCGGGCGCGGGAGGACGGCTATCTCCCCGGCATCGGCGAGAACCTCGTCGAGCAGCGCTACTCCGTGCAGGAGGCCCTGGACGCCTGGCTGGGCAGCCCGCCCCACCGCCGGAACATCCTCGATCCCGGCATCCGCGAAGTGGGCCTGGGGCTCGCCCTCGGCGGCGGCTACGACGCCGCGCGCGGCGGTTACCGGGTGGTCTGGGTCCAGAGCTTCGGGCGGGGAGAGTAGAGAAAACGTCAGCGGCGCGGCTTGGCGGGGTGCCGGGCCTTCTCCGTGGGCTCCTCCCGCCGCTCCCGTCCCTCCCGCCGCCGCCGCCCGCTGATCGCGATGTAGGTGACCGCGTCCCAGGCGTTGTGGATGCCCACGAAGAGCAGGAGGAGCGAGGTGCCGGCGATCACGAACAGGGACTCCGCCACGTGCCGCTGGAGGGTGATCGCGGCCCCGAAGAGCATCGCGTAGCCGATGGGCGGCAGCGAGCAGTGCCAGATCCAGTCCTCGAGCACCATCTGGTAGTCCGTCTGGTGCATCGCGTGCCGGATGACGATCAGCCCGTAGATAAACCCCAGGACTCCCAAGGCGGCGAGGGCCGTCCCCGCGCTCGCCACTCCGGGCCACGGCGCGCTCAGGACCGCCGCCAGGAGCAGGACGGCACAGAAGTGCACGATGGTCGGCGTGCCGAACGCGCGGGTCACCGAGTCGGTGCTCCCCACGTTGCTCTCGGCGCCCAGGACGATCACCACGAACTGCAGACCGGTGAGCGCGGCGGCCGAGGAGCCGACGATGACGTAGAAGCTCTCCCAGGCGGAGAAAAGCAGGGCGTGCTCCATGGCCGGGTAGCGTATCACCCCGGCAGACTGTCGCCCGGGAAGCTCCGGCAGGGGTGCACCTCGTAGACGAACACCCCGGCCCGCACCCCCGGATCCTCCTCCATGAGCGCCCGCGTCTCCTCGACGCCGGCGTTGAAGATGCCGATCCCGGAGACCTCGCTGCCGTCCATGACGGGGCAGACGATGGCGAGCGGGCCGTCGGCCCGGAGCTGGAAATTGCGCCGTCCGTGCTCCCAGACAATCTTCTCCACACCGGGCGTCTGCCGGTTGGGCCCGGCCTTCAGGATCACGACGCAATAGGGTTTGGTCGTGGCCAGCGTGGAGCGCATGAGGTCGTCGGTGATGGGGGGCATGGGGTCTCCTTGGGAGCCGCTACGACGGGGTTTGGTTCAATGTTTCGGGGAGAGCTCCGAAACCGAGAGATGCTTACTATACTAAACCCTCGCCACTCTTAATCGTACGTTCTTGGATCAGGATTGACTTCCCCTTTTCCGTCAAGCGACAAAATATTCCTACTCCACCACTTCTCGTATTGAGAGGCTGAATTTCTATAACTGCTGTAGCCAAAAATTGGATCTTAATAGTTTTGAAAACTTCCAGCCTCGCGAGCAAGCCTCTGGACAAACGGCTGTAATGTACAAGGAATAGCCGCTGGAGATCGAGCTGTCAACCCCCTCCAGAACGGGATCTCGGGCGCTCTTCAGGTGGCGCGAAGGGGATCTCGAGGCGTTCGACGGGGGCTTCGAGTCTCGTTCCCCCGAGCTCGCGGGGCATTCTCCCGAGGGAATGCGATGAGAAGAGCGGGGAATGGCTCATTCCCCGCCCTTCGCGGCGCATGAGCTCGGATGCGCATGACGCGACGGGGGCTT
>DASXJP010000280.1:0-14595 GCA_036497345.1 Thermoanaerobaculia bacterium | reverse complement strand
AACCTGCGCTGGGAGCGCGGATACGAGCCGTCCCCCCTGCCGGCCGTGCCGGAGGGGACGCCGCCGCGGCTGCGCCAGGGCGGCGTCTGCCTGATCACCGGCGGCATGGGGGGCATCGGGCTGGAGCTGGCCGAGCACCTGGCGCGGGAGTCCGGGGCGAAGCTGGTGCTGGTGGGCCGCTCCGCCTTCCCGGAGCGCGAGCGCTGGGCCGACTGGCTGGCCCTCCACGACGAGAGCGACCCCATCCGCCGCAAGATCGAGCGCCTGCTGGCCATCGAGGAGCTGGGGGGCGAGGTGCTGGCCCTGTCGGCCGACGTGGCCGATGCGGCCGCGATGCGCGAGGTGGTGGCCGCGGCCGGGCGCCGCTTCGGCGCCATCCATGGCGTGATCCACGCCGCCGGCGTGCCGGGCGGCGGGCTGCTCCAGGGGAAGAGCCGCGAGACAGCCGAGCCGGTCCTCGCCCCCAAGATGCGCGGCGCCCAGGTGCTGGCCGAAATCTTCGCGGGAGCTGAGCTCGACCTCTTCGCGCTCACCTCCACGATCACCGTCCTGCTGCCGGAGATCGGGCAGACCGACTACGTGGCCGCCAACGCCTTCCTCGACGCCTTCGCCGCCGCGCGGGCGCGGACGGGGGAGCCGGCGGTGTCGATCAACTGGGACGCCTGGCGGGAAGTCGGCATGGCCCTCGCCACCGAGGTGCCCGAGGAGTGGCAGGCCCGGCGCCAGGAGAGCCTGGCCCAGGGGCTGGCGTCGCGCGAGGGGATCGAGGCCTTCCGGCGCATCGTGACGTCAGGGCTGCCGCAGGTGGTGGTCTCCACCCTCGACCTCGAGCGGCGGCTGGCCGAGAGCGCCCAGGGGGTGCCGCTGGCCGCCCTCCTGGAGGCGGCGCCGGCGGCGGCGCACGCCCGGCCGGCGCTCGCCACCGCCTTCGTGCAGCCGCAGAGCGAGCTGGAGCGCGGCGTCGCCGCCGTCTGGCAGGAGATCCTGGGGGTCGATCCGATCGGCCTGCACGACAACTTCTTCGAGCTGGGCGGCAACTCGCTCGCCGGCCTGCGGCTGGTGCAGCGGCTGCGCGAGCGGCTGGGGGCCGGCCTCTCGGAGGTGAGCCTGTACGAGGCGCCCACGGTGGGCGCGCTGGCCCGCGCGATCGCCGCCCAGACGGGCGGAGGGGCGGCGGAGGCTGCGGCCGGCGCGGCGCCGGTGGAGCAGGAGAGCCGTCAACGGGGCGAGCGCCGGAAGGCGCGGCTCCTCGGCAGAAGGGGACTCGCCGGATGAAGCGGATCGTCGTGCTCTGCGGCCTGGCCGCGCTGCTCCTCTCCTCCGCCGCGGGCGCGCAGAGCAGCACCCCGCCGGCCACGGCTCTCTCGGCCGAGCCGCCGGTGCCCGGGCGCTACGTGGTCTCGCCGGTCCGCTTCGCCTCCCCGCCGGTGATCGACGGCAAGCTCGACGACGCGGTCTGGCGGACGGCGGCCAAGCTGGACGGCTTCAAGCAGCTCGTTCCGGACGAAGGGCAGCCGGCCACCGAGCCGACCGAGGTCTTCCTGGGCTACGACGATGAAAACCTTTATATTGGGGCCCGCTGCTACGACTCGCAGCCGGAGAAGGTGTTCGCCACCGCCCTGGCGCGCGACTCCGAGATCATCTACGACGACACCCTGCAGGTGATCTTCGACACCTACCGCGACGGCAGGAACGGCTTCCTGTTCACCACCAACTCGGCGGGAGTGGAGGTCGACGGCCTGGTCCGCAACGAGGGGGAGGAGGTCAACTACAACTGGGACGGCATCTGGACGGTGCGCAGCACGCGCGACTCCAGCGGCTGGTCGACGGAGATGGCGATCCCCTGGCGGACGCTGCGTTTTCCCAAAGCGCCGGAGCAGGACTGGGGGTTCAACGTCGAGCGCTTCGTCTCGCGCAAGCAGGAGCGGAGCTTCTGGAAGCCGATGCGGCTCGCCTACGGCTTCTACGCCTCCTACAAGATCTCCCAGTTCGGCGAGCTGACCGGCCTGGAGGGGGTCCGTCAGGGGAGCCGGTTCCATTTCTCCCCCTACCTGCTCGCCAGCGGCCAGCGGCGGGCGAGCGACGACGAGACCTCGGCGACCGGCCGCCTGGGCGGCGATCTCAAGGCGAACGTCACCACCGACCTGGTGGCCGACCTCACCTACCGCACCGACTTCTCCGAGACCGAGGCGGACGAGGCGAACGTCAACCTGACCCGCAACCCGCTGCAGTTCCCGGAGAAGCGGGCCTTCTTCCTGGAGGGGGCGAGCCTCTTCTACTTCGGCGACCGGGCGGAGCCCCACCACCCGAACGACGGCAACTTCCTCTTCTTCAGCCGGCAGATCGGCCTCACCCCCGACGGCCGGGCGGAGATCCCCCTCCTGGGCGGCGTCAAGCTGACCGGCCACCAGGGACCCTACGACGTGGGGGCCCTGAGCCTCCAGACCGAGGAGGTCCACAAGCCGGACGGCTACGGCGGCCAGGTCGACGAGCCGCGCACCACCTACAGCGTCCTGCGGGTGAAGCGGCTGGTCGGCGACAGCTCCTCGTTCGGCATCCTGGGGATCTCCAAGGACGCCAGCGGCGATCAGAACCGGGTCGGCGGCTTCGACTGGGACGTCGCCCTGGGGCCCAGCCTGCGCAACGGCGGCTACCTCGCCAAGAGCTCGACCCCCGACCTCTCGGGCAAGGACTGGACGGGCTCCACCGACTTCTACTGGGACAGCCGCAACCTGCGGTTCCACTACGTCTACACCGAGGTCGGCGAGAATTTCAACGACGAGCTGGGCTTCATCAACCGCATCGGCGTGCGCCAGTACCGCGCCGACAACAACCTCGTCCTCTGGCCGCAGCGGGGGCCCTTCCGGCAGGCCTGGCTCACCTACAACCTCGACTACATCACCGACCGCGCCACCGGCCAGGTGCAGACCCGGATCAACAACGTCCAGGCCAACGCCTTCTTCCACAACGCGGCGGGGGTCTCCTTCAAGGCCTACGACGACCTGGAGGTGCTCACCACCCCTCTGGAGATCAAGCACGGGCTGTTCATCCCCGCCGGCTCTTACGAGTTCATCAACTATTTCTTCGGCTTCCAGACCGACTACACGAAGGCGGTTGGTGGGGCCGGGCAGCTCGCCTGGGGCCAGTACTACGACGGCCACTACCTCCAGGCCCTCGGCTACGCCAACTACCGCCCCTGGGCCGGCGTGCTGACGGAGATCACCGTCCAGCACATCGCGGTCGACCTCAAGGAGGGGAGCTTCACCAACAACATCGTCCTGGGCCAGGTCGCCTACGCCTTCAACCCCCGGCTGTCCACCCGGGTGTGGGTGCAGTGGGCCCGCGACTCCAACCTGCGGGAGAAGCTCGACGTCGACTGGGAGCTGCGGCCGGGCTCGCGGCTGTTCGTGGTCTACCAGGACATCCGCAGCTACGTCGACTTCTTCGACCCCCGGCAGCCGGTGTTCGGCACGCCGGGGCGCCAGCTCCTGACCAAGATCGTCTTCCTCTTCTAGGAGCCGAGAGATGACCGTTGCGCGCCGAGAGCCGACCGGCACCGAGATCGCCATCGTGGGGATGGCCGGGCGCTTCCCCGGGGCCCGCGACGTGAGGGAGCTGTGGCGCAACCTCCGCGGCGGCGTCGAGGCGGTGCGCTTCCCCGACGCCGCGGAGCTGGCCGCGCGCGGGCTCGACGCCGCCCGGCTGGCCGCTCCCGACTGGGTCAAGGCGGTCTCCCAGATGGACGGCCACGACTGCTTCGACGAGCTCTTCTTCGGCATCAACCCGCGCGAGGCCGAGCTCATGGACCCGCAGCACCGGGTGCTCCTCGAATGCGCCTGGGAGGCCCTGGAGAGCGCCGGCTACGATCCGCAGGGGCTCGGCGGCCGGGTGGGCGTCTACGCCGGCGCCACCCTCTCGACCTACCTGCTCTTCCATCTGATAGGCAATCCGCTGGCGGCCGGCGCCGATCCGCTCCAGGTGGTGCTGGGCAACGCCTCGGACGCGCTGGCCACCCGCATCTCCTACAAGCTCAACCTGCGGGGGCCCAGCCACAGCGTGCAGTGCGCCTGCTCGACCTCGCTGGTGGCCGTCCACCTGGCGGCCCAGGCCCTGCTCAACGAGGAGTGCGACCTGGCGCTGGCCGGCGGCGTGTCGATCCAGGCCGATGCCGGGCTGGGCTACCGCTACGTGCCGGGGTCGGTGGTGTCGCCGGACGGCCACTGCCGGGCCTTCGACGCCGCGGCCCAGGGGAGCATCTTCGGCTCCGGGGCGGGGCTGGTGGTCCTCAAGCGCCTGGAGGACGCGCTGGCCGACCGCGACACCGTCCGCGCCGTCATCCTCGGCTCGGCGGTCACCAACGACGGCAGCCTGAAGGTGGGCTTCACGGCCCCCGGGGTGGAGGGGCAGTCGGCGGCGATCAGCGAGGCCCTGGCGGTCGCCGGGGTCGATCCCGAGACCCTCGGCTACCTGGAGGCCCACGGCACCGGCACGGCGCTGGGCGATCCGATCGAGATCCAGGCGGTGACCCGCGCCTTCCGCGAGTACACGCGGCGCAAGGGGTTCTGCGCCATCGGCTCGGTGAAGAGCAATCTGGGTCATTTGGACGTGGCCGCCGGGGTGACCGGGCTGATCAAGACCGTGCTGGCCCTGGAGCACGGTGAGATCCCGCCCACGCTCCACTTCGAGACGCCCAGCCCGCGCATCGACTTCGCGTCGTCGCCGGTCTACGTCAACACCTCCCTCTCCCCCTGGCCGGAGAGTCCGGATGGAGGAGACGGGCCGCGGCGGGCGGGCGTGAATTCCTTCGGTCTCGGCGGCACCAACGCCCACGTGGTGCTGGAGGAGGCGCCGGCGCCGGCGCCGGCCATCGACACCCGCCCCTGGCAGCTCCTCACCCTCTCGGCGCGCGCCCCGGAGGCCTTGGCGGTGGCGGGCGAGCGGCTGGCGGCGTACCTGGCGGAGACCCCCGGGCTCGACCTCGCGGACGCCGCCTACACCCTGGCCGCCGGCCGCCGGGCCTTCGGCTTCCGGCAGGCCCTGGTCTGCCGCGACGGCGAGGACGCCGCGGCCTGCCTGGCGGCGGGCGATCCGGTGCGCCTGCTCACCGGCAAAGAGGAGACCGGGGGCTGGCCGGAGGCCGGCCGGCCGGTGGCCTTCGTCTTCCCGGGGCAAGGGTCGCAGCACGTGGGCATGGGGCGCGACCTCTACGAGTCCGAGCCCCTGTTCCGCCAGGAGATCGACCGCGCCGCCACCCACCTCCTGCCGCGCCTGGGGCTCGACCTGCGCCAGGTCCTCTATCCGGCGGCGGGCGGCGAGGCCGAGGCGGCGCGCCAGCTCGCCCGCACCGCCGTGGCCCAGCCGGCCCTGCTGGCCGTCGAGGTCGCCCTCGCCCGGCTGCTCGGCGCCTGGGGGTTGCGCCCTGTCGCGATGCTGGGCCACAGCCTCGGCGAGTACGCGGCGGCCGTGGTGGCGGGGGTCTTCACCTTCGAGGCCGCTCTCGGATTGGTGGCCGAGCGCGGGCGCCTGATCGAGCAGGTCGGCACTGGTGACGCCGGGGCCATGCTGGCGGTGCCGCTCTCCGAGTCGGAGATCGCCCCCTTCCTTGCCGGCGGTACCGGCGAGGTCCATCTGGCGGCCTTGAACGCGCCCTCCCTGGTGAGCGTGGCCGGCCCGGCCGCCGCGGTGGCGGAGCTCACCTCCCGGCTGGCCGCCGAGGGGGTGGTGGCGCTGCCGCTCCAGGTCGCCTTCGCCGGCCATTCGCCGAAGACCGAGCCGGTCCTCGCCCCTTTCCAGGCGCGCGTGGCGGCGGTGGGCCCTCAAGAGCCCACGGTCCCCTTCGTGTCGAGCAGCTCGGGGACCTGGATCGGCGCCGCGGAGGCGGCCGATCCCGGCTACTGGGCGCGCCACCTGCGCCAGCCGGTGCGGTTCTCCGATGGCGTCGAGACGCTGCGCGCGGGCGAGCGGGGCCTGGCCCTCCTGGAGGTCGGCCCCGGAGCGGGCCTGGCGCCGCTGATCCGCTGGCATCTCTCCTCCCCGGACGAGCGGCCGGTGATCGCCGCCATGCGCCAGCCCAAGGACGCCAGCTCCGACCTCGCGGCGCTGCTCGGCGCCGTGGGCCGGCTCTGGGTCGCCGGCGCGCGCATCGACTGGCAGGGCCTCTACGCCGGCCAGGGGCGCCGCCGGGTGCCGCTGCCGACCTACCCCTTCGAGCGCCGCCGCCACTGGATCGAGGCCGCGGCCGCGCCGGCCGCCGCCGCCGCCGTCTCCTCGGCGCCGGCGGCCGTCGAAGCCGTCGCGCCGGCCTCGGCCCCGGCGCGCAAGGAGCGGCCGGCCCTGCGCACCCACTTCGTGGCCCCCCGCGACCTCTACGAGCGCGAGGTCGCCCACGTCTGGCAGGAGGTGCTCGGCGTGGCCCAGGTGGGCGCCGCCGACAACTTCTACGAGCTGGGCGGCCACTCGCTGCTGGCCACCCAGGTGGCCTCGCGGCTGCGCGACGCCTTCCGGGCCGAGCTGCCCCTCCAGCCGCTGCTGGGGGCGGCCACGGTGGCGGCCACGGCGGCCATCCTGCGCGAGGCCGCCGGCGGCGCCGAGCCGCCGTCCGCCGGCGCCGCCGGCGCGATACCTCCCGCCCCGCGCATCCCGCGGCGGAGCGACGCCGGGGACCGCGCGCCGCTCTCCTTCTCCCAGGAGCGGATGTGGTTCCTCGACCAGCTCGATCCCGGGACGCCGATCTACAACCTGTTCAACCTCGTCGAGGTGGCGGGGCCGCTGTCGGTGCCGGTCCTCCGCCGCTGCTTCGACGAGCTGGTCCGCCGCCACGAGGCGCTGCGCACCGTCTTCGCCATGGAGGGCGGGCGGCCGGCGCAGATCATCCCGCCGCCGGCCCCCTTCCACCTCCCGGCGGTCGACCTGTCGGGCCTGCCCGCGGCGGCGCGGCGGGTGGAGCTGCGGCGCCTGGAGGCGGCGGACAACCGCCGTTCCGTCGACCTCGCGCGCGGCCCGGTCTTCCGGGCCACCCTGCTGATCCTGGGGCCCGCCGAGCACGCCGCGCTCCTCACCATGCACCACATCACCGGCGACGGCTGGTCGTGGGTGGTGCTGGTGAGCGAGATCGCCGCCCTCTACACCGCGCTGGTGGAGGGCCGGCCGCCGTCGCTGCCGGAGCCGCCGATCCAGTACGCCGACTTCGCGGCCTGGCAGCGCGAGCGGCTCCAGGGCGCGGTGCTGGAGAGCGAGCTCGACTACTGGCGAAGCCAGCTCGCCGGCGCCCCGCCGCCGCTCCGCCTGCCCACCGACCGGCCGCGCGGCACGGGCCAGGGGTTCCTCGCCGGCATCGTCACGCGCCGCCTGCCCGCCGCGCTCGCCGCCGGCCTCAAGGCGCTGGCCGACCGCGAGGGGGTGACCCCCTTCATGCTCCTCTTCGCGGCCTACGCGACCCTCCTGTACCGCTACACGGGGGAGGAGGACGTCCTGGTGGGCGTCCCCATCGCCAACCGCACGCACCGCGAGATCGAGGGGCTGATCGGCTTCTTCCTCAACACCCTGGTGATGCGCGCGCGGCTCGCCGGCGGCCTCGCCTTCCGCGACCTCCTGACCCGCGTGCGGGAGACGGCGAGCGGCGCCTACGCCCACCAGGAGCTGCCGCTGGAGATGGTGCTCCAGGCCATGCAGCACGACCGGACGGCCAACCAGGCGCCGTTCTCGGTGATGTTCCAGGTCCAGAACCTGCCCGAGCCGCGGCTGGAATTCGCCGGGCTCACCCTCCAGGCCTCGCGCGACGACATCCAGAGCCGGCTCGCGACCGAGATCTTCGATCTCAGCCTGGTCCTGGAGCCGGGGGAGGCGGGGATCGACGCGTTGGTGATCTACAACTCCTGTCTCTTCGAGAAGGGGACGATCGAGCGCCTGGTCGAGCAGTTGGAGGCCCTGCTCGCCGGGGCGGTCGCCGCGCCGGAGGCCGGCCTCGACGAGCTGCCGCTCGCTTCCGCGGCGGAGCGGGCGGAGGTCCTCGCCTGGGGGAGGGCGCCCGCCGTGCCGTTCCAGCCCCCGGTGCACCACGCCTTCGAGCGGCAGGCCCGCGAGACCCCCGATGCCATCGCCATTATTGCGGGAGAAATCGCGGGCGAGGAGGGGGAGGTCGCGATGACCTACGCCGAGCTCGACGCCCGAGCCGACCGCCTGGCCCGCCACCTGCGCGGCCTGGGGGTGGGGCCCGAGGCGCGGGTGGCCCTCTGCCTGGAGCGCTCTCCCGCCCTGATCGCCAGCCTCTTCGCGGTGCTCAAGGTGGGGGGCGCCTACGTGCCCCTCGATCCCGCCTACCCCCGCGAGCGGCTGGACTATCTCCTGGACGACACCGGCGCGCGGGTCCTGGTCACCGAGCGGCGCCTGCTGGCCGGGTTCGGCGCGGAGGCCCTCGCCCGCGTTCACGCTGTCTGCCTCGACGAGGAGAGATCCGACGGATCCGACGGATCGGTCGGATCTTTCCCCGCCACCCCGGAGTCCCTCGCCTACGTGATCTACACCTCGGGCTCGACCGGCCGGCCCAAGGGGGTGATGGTGTCGCACGGGTCGCTGGCGAGCTTCGCCGCGGCGGCGCGCGCGGAGTATGCGCTCGGGCCCGGCAGCCGCGTGCTCCAGCTCGCCTCGATCAGCTTCGATACCAGCGTCGAGGAGATCTACCCCTGCCTGACCGCCGGCGGCACCCTGGTGCTGCGCACCCCCGGCATGCTGCGGTCGAGCGCCGACTTCCTGGCGGCCTGCCGCCAGCGGGGGATCACCCTGCTCGACCTGCCCACCGCCTACTGGCACGGGCTGGCGGCCGATCTCGCCGCGGGGGTGGCGGGGGAGTGGCCGTCCACCATCAAGGGGGTGATCCTGGGCGGCGAGCGGGTCCTGCCGGAGCGGGTGGCGGCCTGGGGGCGGCGGATCGGCCCGGGCGTGCGGCTGTGGAACACCTACGGTCCGACCGAGGGGACCGTCGTGGCCGCCCTGGCCGATCTCGCGTCCCTGCCGGGCGGCCTGGACGGCCTCCGCGAGGCGCCCATGGGACGGCCGCTCGCCGGCGCTCGCGCCTGGGTGCTCGACGCCCGGCTGGAGCCGGTGCCGGTGGGCGTGCCCGGCGAGCTCTGCCTGGGCGGCGCCGGGGTGGCGCGCGGCTATCTCGACCGCCCCGAGCTCACCGCCGCCGCCTTCCGGCCCGACCCCTTCGCGGGCGCCCCGGGCGCCCGGCTCTACCGCACCGGCGACCTGGTGCGCTGGCTCCCCGCGGGCGATCTGGAATTCCTGGGCCGCATCGACCGGCAGGTGAAGGTGCGCGGCTTCCGCGTGGAGCTGGGGGAGATCGAGGCGGCCCTGGCCGAGCACCCCGGCGTGCGCGAGGCGGCCGTGCTGGCGCGGGAGGACCAGCCCGGCGACCGGCGGCTGGTCGCCTACGTGGCGTCCCACCCCGGCCGGGAGGTCGAGACCGGCGAGCTGCGCGCCTTCCTCAAGGAGCGCCTCCCCGAGCACATGGTGCCCGCGGCCTTCGTGCCCTTGAGCGCCCTGCCGCTCAATTCCAGCGGCAAGGTCGACCGCCGGGCTCTCCCGGCCCCGGACGCCTCCCGCCCCGACCTCGCCGCCGAGTACGTGGCCCCCTCCACCCCCGCCGAGGAGGCGGTGGCGGCGATCTGGCGCGAGGTGCTGGGGCTCGCGCGGGTGGGCGTGCGCGACGACTTCTACGATCTCGGCGGGCACTCCCTGCTCCTCCCCCAGGTGATGCACCGGCTGCGGCGCGACTTCCAGGTGGAGGTCCCGTTGCGCAGCCTGGCGGAGGAGACCACCGTCGCCGGCCTCGCCCTGACCGTGGAGGAGCTGCTGCTGGAGCAGATCGAGCGCGAGCTGGCGCTCGCGGAGGACGACGAACGGGAGGAGAGCGTTGCCTAGCGTGCCCGAATCCCTGCAGACCGCCGACGATCTCGCCTTCCTCGCGCCGGCGGGCCGGCAGCTCCTGCGGGAGTGGAACGACACCCGCACCGACTACGGCGCGCCGGTGTGCCTCCACCAGCTCATCGAGGCACAGGTGGATCGCGCCCCCGAGGCCGTGGCCGTGGTCTGCGAGGGGAGCTCGCTCACCTACGCCGAGCTCGACCGCCGGGCGAGCCGTCTGGCCCACCGGCTCCTGCGGCTCGGCATGCAGCCCGATTCGCCGGTGGGGATCTGCGCCGAGCGGTCGCTGGAGCTGATGGTCGGCCTGCTGGCCATCCTCAAGGCGGGGGGCGCCTACGTGCCGCTCGACCCGGAGTATCCCAGGGACCGGCTGGCCTACATGGTGGACGACGCCCTGGCCGGGCTCGCCGCGCCGCTGCTGCTCACGCAAGGAAGGCTGCTGCCCGCCCTGCCCGCCACCGGCGCGCGGATCGTTTTGCTGGACGAGACGGTGGAGGAGCCGGAGACCCGTCCAAGGCTCCGGGTCGATCCCGACCAGATCGCCTACTTGATCTATACCTCGGGCTCCACGGGCCGGCCCAAGGGGGTGATGAATTCCCACCGCGGCATCTTCAACCGGCTCCTGTGGATGCAGGAGACCTACCGTCTGGACGCCTCCGACGTGGTGCTGCAGAAGACGCCGGCCAGCTTCGACGTCTCGGTGTGGGAATTCTTCTGGCCGCTGCTGACCGGGGCGCGGCTGGTGATGGCCCGGCCGGGCGGCCATCGCGACCCCGCCTACCTGGCGCGGGTGATCCAGGAGGAGGGGGTGACCACGGCCCACTTCGTCCCCTCCATGCTGAGTCTGTTCCTGGAGGCGCCGGAGGCGGGGCGCTGCGCCTCGCTGCGGCGCGTGGTGTGCAGCGGCGAGGCCCTCTCCCACGAGCTGCAGCAGCGCTTCTTCAGCCGGCTCCCCTGCGAGCTGCACAACCTGTACGGCCCCACGGAGGCGGCGGTGGACGTCACGTACTGGGCCTGCCGGCGCGACGGCGGGCCGCCCGTGGTGCCGATCGGCTGGCCGGTGGCGAACACCCGTATCCACCTCCTGGACGCGGACCTCCGGCCGGCGCCGGCCGGCGACCCCGGCGAGCTCCATATCGGAGGTATCCAGCTCGCCCGCGGCTACTGGCGCCGGCCCGAGCTGACGGCGGAGCGGTTCGTGCCCGACCCCGGCGCGGCGGAGCCCGGCGGCCGCCTCTACAAGACCGGCGACCTCGCCCGCCACCGGCCGGACGGCAGCGTCGAGTACCTGGGCCGGATCGACCACCAGGTGAAGATCCGCGGGGTGCGCATCGAGCTCGGCGAGATCGAGGCGACGCTGGAGGCCTGCCCCGGCGTGCGCGACGCGGTGGTGGTGGTGAAGGAGGCCGGCCCGGGAGACAAGCGGCTGGTGGCCTGCTTCGTGGCGGCGGCGGAGGCCCCCTCCGTGGCCGCGCTGCGCGCGCATCTCCGCGCGCGTCTGCCCGAGGCGATGGTGCCGTCGTATTTCGCCGCGCTGCCGGAGCTGCCGCTCACCCCCAACGGCAAGGTGGACCGCAAGGCCCTGACCCTGCGCGAGCTGCCGCGGGAGGAGGCCGCCCCCGCGCCGGCGGCGGCCCCCCGCGATCCGGCCGAGGAGCTGCTGGCCGGGATCTGGCGGGAGGTGCTGGGCGGGGTCGAGGCGGGCGTCACCGACGACTTCTTCGACCTCGGCGGCCACTCGCTGCTGCTCGGCCAGGTGCTGGTCCGGGTGCGCGCCGTCTTCGGGGTGGACCTGCCCCAGCGCGTCGCCTTCGAGGCCCGTACCCTGGGAGCGCTGGCGCGGCGGATCGAGGAGGCGCGGCGGGGGCCCGCGGAGCTGCCGCCCCGGCCACCCCTCGTCCGGATCTCCCGCGCGGAGCCGCCGCCGCTCTCCTTCGCCCAGCAGCGGCTCTGGTTCCTCGACCGCCTGCAGCCGGGCTCGCCGGTCTACAACCTGCCGGTGGGGTGGCGGCTGCTCGGCCGTCTCGACCCCGAAGCCCTGGAGCGCGCCCTGGACGAGGTCTTCCGGCGCCACGAGGCCCTGCGCACCACCTTCGCCGAGGGGCCGGACGGGGAGCCGCGCCAGATCGTGGCGCCGTTCCACCCCCCCGGGCTCCCCCGGGTCGATCTGACGGCCCTGCCGGCCGGCGTGGCCCGGAAGGAGGCGGAGAGACAGGCGGCGCGGGCGGCGCGGCGGCCGTTCGACCTCGCCCGCGGCCCGGTGGCGCGGGCCCTCCTGTTGCGGCCGGGCGACGCGGAGCACCACCTGCTCTTCGTCTGCCACCACGTCGCCTTCGACGGCTGGTCGGTGGTCGTGCTCCAGCGCGAGCTGGGGGCCCTCTACGGCGCCTTCGCCGCCGGCCGTCCCTCGCCGCTGCCGGAGCCGGAGGTCCAGTACGCCGACTTCGCCGTCTGGCAGCGGCGCTGGCTCTCCGGCGAGGTGGTGGCGGCGCAGCTCGCCTACTGGCGGCAGCGGCTGGCGGGCGCGCCCGCCCTCCTGGAGCTGCCGGCCGACCGGCCGCGCCCGCCGGCGCAGAGCTTCCGCGGCGCCAGCCGGGCGCTGCCCTTCCCGCCGGCGCTGGCGGCGGGGCTGCGCGGCCTCGCCCGCGACGAGGGCTCGACCCTGTTCATGACCTCCCTGGCGGTCTTCTCGGCGCTGCTCTGCCGGCTCACCGGCCAGACCGACCTGGTGGTGGGCTCGCCGGTCGCCGGCCGCACCGAGGGGGGGATCGAGGGCCTGCTCGGCTTCTTCGTCAACGCCCTGGCCCTGCGCGCCGATCTCACGGGCGATCCGTCCTTCCGCGCCCTGCTGGGGCGGGTGCGCGAGTCGGCGCTCGCCGCCTACGCCCACCAGGACCTCCCCTTCGAGCGCCTGGTGGAGGAGCTGCACCCGGAGCGCGACCTGTCGCGGAGCCCCGTCTTCCAGGTGGTGCTCGCCCTCGACCCGGCGCGGGGGGGCGAGCTCACCCCCGGCTTGCGCTGCGAGATGCTGCGGGTCGACACCGCGACCGCCAAGTTCGATCTCACCCTCTTCCTCCAGGAGGAGGCGGGCGGGCTCAAGCTCGTGCTGGAGCACGCGACCGACCTCTTCGACCCCGCCACCGTGGCGCGGCTGGGCCGCGCGTTCTGCCGCCTGCTCTCCGGGCTGCTGGAGACGGGGACGGCGGCGCGGGTCTCCGCGCTGCCGCTGCTGGGGGAGACGGAGCGCTGGCAGATCCTCGGCGAATGGCACGAGCCCCGCTGGTGGGCCCCCACCGGCGCGGTTGTGCACGAGCTGGTGGCGGCGCAGATCGCGCGCGCGCCGGAGGCGGTGGCGCTGGTGTACGGCCGCGAGCGGATCACCTACCGGGAGCTGGGGGAGCGCGCCGGCCGGCTGTCCCGGCGGCTGGCCGCCCTCGGCGTGGGGCCGGAGACGCGGGTGGGGGTCTACCTCTCCCGCGCGCCCGTCCTGGTGACCACCCTGCTGGGCATCCTCGGCGCCGGCGGCGCCTACGTGCCCCTCGACCCCGGCTATCCGCGGGAGCGGTTGGGCTTCATGCTGGAGGACGCCGGCGCCCCGGTGATCGTCACCGAGCGGGCGCTCGTCCCCCGTCTGCCCGCTTCTTCGGCGCGGGTGGTGGTGATCGACGAGGATCTGGAGGGGATGGCTGAGGCCGAGCCCCGGCGGGCCCTGCCGGGCAACCTCGCCTACCTGATCTACACCTCGGGCTCGACCGGCCGCCCCAAGGCGGTGGCGATCGAGCACCACAGCACCGTCGACCTGATCCGCTGGGCGCAGGGGACCTACGACCGCGAGGAGCTCACCGGGGCCGTCCTGGCCGCGACCTCGATCTCCTTCGACGTCTCCGTCGCCGAGCTGTTCTTCACCCTCTCCTCCGGGGGCCGGCTGATCCTGGCCGACAACGTCCTCCAGCTGCCGGAGCTGCCGGCGGCGGGGGAGGTCCACCTGGTCTGCGCCGTGCCGTCGGCGATCGCCGCCATGGCCGACGCGCGGGCCCTCCCCCCCGGGGTGAAGACGGTCAACCTGGGGGGCGAGCCGGTCAAGAGCGCCCTCGCCGAGGCGCTCCATGCCGGCGGCGTCGAGCGGGTGCGGAACCTCTACGGGCCGTCGGAGGACACCACCTACTCGACCTATGAGGTGATCGCGCGGGGGAGCCGCCGCGAGCCGACGATCGGCCGGCCGGTCGCCGGCGGCTGGGCCCGCCTGCTCGACCGCGAGCTGCGGCCGGTGCCGGTCGGCGTGCTGGGGGAGATCTACCTCGGCGGCGCCGGGCTGGCCCGGGGGTATCTCGGCCGGCCCGAGCTGACCGCCGACCGCTACGTTCCCGACCCCCTGGCGAGCTCACCCGGCGAGCGCCTCTACCGCACCAGCGACCTCGGCCGCTACCTCCCCGACGGCCGCCTCGAGTACCTCGGGCGGCTCGACCACCAGGTGAAGGTGAGGGGATACCGCATCGAGCTGGGGGAGATCGAGGCCGCCCTGCTGGCCCACCCCCGCGTCCGCGAGGCGGTGGTGGTGGCCCTGGGCGAGTCGGCGGACGACCGTTTCCTCGCCGCCTACTTCGTGGCCGCCGCGCCGCCCCCCACCGCGGGCGAGCTGCGCGACCACCTGCGGGCCCGGCTCATCGAGCC
>DASXJP010000279.1:0-7591 GCA_036497345.1 Thermoanaerobaculia bacterium | reverse complement strand
GGAAGCTTCGGGTCCCCTATCCGATCGGATAGACTGTATCCAGACCAAGAGAGAGCCGCCCCATGACCCCACGCCTGACCGCCGTCTCCGGCCCGCTGGCCGGCCAGACCTTCCCGCTCGACGGGCCGGGGCTGACCCTCGGCCGCGACCACGGCAACGCCGTCCACCTGCGCGATCTCGCCGTCTCCCGCCACCATTGCGCCATCGAGACGAAGGACGGCCGGCTCGTGCTGCGCGATCTCGAGAGCCGCCATGGCACCTTCGTCAACGGCGCGCCGGCGCGCGAGCGGGAGCTCGAGCATGGCGACCTGATCACCGTCGGCGGCTCGCTGTTCCTCTTCCAGACCCGCGCCGACGAGCCGGAGCCCGCGCGGGAGCCGGTCGTGCTGGACGAGCGGGTGTGGACCTCCGAGAGCACCGTCCACCTGGCCGTGGACACCTTCCGTCCCGAGGCGGCGCTCTCCCCGGCTCCGGACGCGCGCACCGCCCGCGACCTTCAGGCCCTGCTGCGGATCGCCGGCGCCCTCCACGAGATCCGCGCCACGGCGCCGCTCGCCCGCCGGCTGCTCGAGCTGGCGCTGGAGACCGTCCCCGCCGAGCGCGCCGCCCTCCTCCTGCTCGACCCCACCGGCGCGTTCGTCTCCTCCTCGGCTCTGGACCGCCAGGGCCCGACCGACCCCTTTCCCATCTCCCGCACCCTGATCGAGCGCGTGGTGGCCGAGCGCTCGGCCGTGCTCTCGAACGACGTGCTCCAGACCGGCGGCTGGGAAGGGGTCCAGAGCGTGCAGGCGGCCCGCCTCCAGTCCCTCCTCGCCACGCCGTTGGCCGGCCGCGAGGGGACCCTCGGCGTGCTCTACCTGGACACCCGCGCGCCGGGCGTCCACTTCGACGAGCGCCACCTGGAGCTGATGACCGCCGCGGCCGGGATCGCCGTGGTGGCGCTCGCCAACGTCCGCCATCTGGAGGCCCTGGAGGCAGAGACTCAGCGGATCGAGGAGGCCCTGGACGCCGGCATGGTCGGCGAGAGCTCAAGCGTGCGCGAGATCCAGCGCCTCCTCGCCCGGGTGGCCGCCACGGATTCGACCGTGCTGCTGCGCGGCGAGAGCGGCACGGGCAAGGAGGTGGCGGCGCGCGCCCTCCATCGCGGCAGCTCGCGGGCCGGCAAGCCGTTCGTGGCGGTCAACTGCGCCACCCTCTCCGAGACGCTCCTCCAGAGCGAGCTGTTCGGCCATGAGCGCGGGGCGTTCACGGGAGCCGTCGAGCGGAAGATCGGCCGCATCGAGGCCGCCCAGGGAGGGACGCTCTTCCTCGACGAGATCGGCGAGATCCCGCCGGCGCTCCAGGCGCGGCTGCTGCGCGTGCTCCAGGAGCGCGAATTCGAGCGGGTGGGCGCCACGCGCCCGATCAAGGCGGACATCCGGTTGATCGCCGCCACCAACCGCGACCTGGAAAAGGCGATGCGGGAGGGGACGTTCCGCGAGGACCTCTTCTATCGCCTGAACGTCATCACGGTGACGCTGCCGGCGCTGCGCGAACGGCGGGAGGACGTCCCCCTCCTCGCCAGCCATTTCGCGACTCTGTTCGGCCGCAAGATCGGCCGCCGCGTCCTGGGCTTCACCCCGGAGTCCCGCGCCTGTCTCCTCCGCTACGCCTGGCCGGGCAACGTCCGCGAGCTCGCCAACGCCATCGAGCGCGCGGTGGTGCTCGGCGAGGGGGAGCTGATTCGCCCCGAGGACCTGCCGGAGACGGTGCTCGAATCCGCCCCGGCCGGGCACGGCGGGAACGACGGCCCGGTCGGCAAATACCACGATTCGGTGAGCTCCTTCAAACAGAAGCTGATCCTCGACGCGATCGATCAGGCCGGCGGCAGCATCACCCGGGCGGCGGAGCTGCTCGATCTCAATCCCACGTATCTGCACCGGTTGATCCGGAATTTCGATCTCAAGAACAGCGGTTGATCCGGCCCCTGCTCTCTATCTGAAAAGATACGGAAAGCCGATCTAAAACGATAGGCTTCCCGCCGCGGAGAGCCCTACCCGGCGCAAAGAATTTTCCTAAGCCTTTATCTTTTCTCGACTTAGAAGGATCGCACCTGGGACCTCCGGCCCTGGCATCCGTCCTGCTCCTGCCTCCGATGAAAGCGACGCGAACTAACGCGAAGCTCAACCGGACGATCTCCCTGACGGAGATTGCAAGGAGTAAATCATGGAAGATCCAACCCTCGCCCGCCGTAAAACGCAGTTGACAAGCCCTAAGACGCTCAGTGCTTCGGCAACTTCGTTCTGCCTCCCCGCGGATGAGTATGTCCAATTCTCTGTACAAGCCGGGCAGAGATTCCAGGTCCAGGCCTATATCAGCTCCACTTGCGACAGCAACGGCTGGTCCCCCGACAACCGGGTAACCCGGTGCGGTCCTACCGGCGTGCCTGGATGGTACGTGAACGGCTCGCTCGGATATCCGAACGCTCCCATCGGCATGCTGATCGGCGCCATCTCTCCTCTCGACGCGGGCGCCTCGCTGTCCCAGTCCGAAGCGGCGACGATCTTCACCAACAACGTACTTCTCATCGGAGCTCATTACGACTCCGTCTCGCCGCTCGACGGCTTCCTCTATCTGACCTTCAACGACACCTGGTCGTGGAGCGACAACAAAGGCTCGATCGGCGTCGAGGTCATTCTGTTCTAGACGGACGGCAAGGTCGACCACGGCGTCCCAACAAGCTCCGTGAGCATGACCTTCCACAGCGACGGCTCCTGGCGGTCCAGCGAAGGCTTCCAGGGCCGTTGGGAGCAGGTCGAAGGGCTGCTCCAGCTCAACTTCGCCGATTCTCCCGCGGTCTACACCGGCCTCGTGGCCAGCAGCCTGGTGACGGGGAACATGACCACGTTCGGCGGGGCCAGGGGCAGTTGGTTCATGGTGAAACAGGACCCTCCCGCCGCGCGGAACGGCCGGGCCCATCTGGATCTGGCGGGCCAGGCCGCGAGGCGCTGAAGGCGCCGGCGATTTACGATTCCGTGACACCTCCCCCCGCCGCCCTCCGGGAATACCGGGGGCGGCGTATAACTTCTGGGGGTTGAGCACGTATCTGTTCCACCCCGCTCTCGCGGGGCTCCCGGGGAGAATCATGTTGAGGAAGCTCTTGAACATTGCGATGCCGGCTCTTGCCTTGTCCGCCCTGCTGGCCGGGTGCGGCGGGGACCCCGCGTCCGCGGGGGGGAAGAGGGCCGAGAAGGATAACGGGGAGAAGGGTCCGGTCCGCGAGGTGCGGGTGGCCAGGGCCGAGGAAGGGCGGCTGGCGCGCACGGTGGCGGTCTCCGGCACGCTGGCGGCCGACGAGCAGGCCCAGCTCGGCTTCAAGGTGGCCGGCCGGCTGGAGCGCATGCTGGTCGACATCGGCACGCCCGTGCGCCAGGGGCAGGTGGTCGCCCGCCTGGCGCCGACCGATTTCGAGCTCAGGGTCCGCCAGGCCGAGACCTCTCTCCAGCAGGCCCGCACCCAGCTCGGCCTGCCCGCCGACGGCGCGAGCGACGTGGTCGATCCCGCGCAGACGGCGGGGGTCAAGCAGGCCGCCGCGACCCTGAAGCAGACCCAGCTCGCCCGCGACCGCATGACCAAGCTGTTCGAGGAGCAGCTCATCCCCCGCTCGGACCTCGACACCGTCGAGGCCAACCTCGGCGTGGCGGAAGGGCGGTATCAGGAGGCGATCGAGACCGCCCGCACCCGCCAGGCGCTCCTCTCGCAGCGCAAATCCGAATTGGAGATCGCCCGCCAGCAGCTCGCCGACTCCACGCTCACGGCGCCCTTCGACGGCGCCATCCGCGAGCGGCTGGTCAGCCCCGGCGACTATCTGGCCGCGGGCGCGCCGGTGGCCGTGCTGGTGCGCATGCACCCGCTGCGGCTGAAGCTCGCCGTGCCGGAGCGCGAGGCGGCCGGCATCCGCAAGGGCCAGCCGGTGCGGCTCACGGTCGAGGGGGTTTCCACCAGGCACACCGGGCAGGTGGCCCGCATCAGCCCGGCGATCAGCGAGGACAACCGCACGCTGATGGTCGAGGCCGAGGTGCCGAACACCGATCACAGCCTGCGGCCGGGCGCCTTCGCCCGGGCCGAGATCGTCATCCAGTCCGGCGATCCGGCGGTGCTCGTCCCCGTCTCCTCGGTGGTCACCTTCGCCGGCATCGAGAAGGTGGTCAGCGTCAAGGACGGCAAGGCGGTCGAGAAGAGGGTGCGCACCGGCCGCCACTCCGGGGACCAGGTCGAGATCGTGGACGGCATTAAGGCGGGCGATCCGGTGATCGTCAAGCCCGGCAACATCGTCACCGGCGAGCCCGTGCGGCTCGCGCTATAGGTCTGGGGAGCCGGTCAGGGCGGCCACACAGGGCCGCCCCTACAATAGGGTTTTTGGAGAGTCGTAATGCAGAAGCTCGCCGAGGTCTGTATCCGCCGGCCGGTGTTCGCGGCCATGATCATCCTCGCCCTGGTGGTGGTGGGCGCGGCGAGCTACGGCCGGCTGGGCGTGGACCGCTTCCCCTCGGTCGACCTGCCGACCGTCTCCATCCGCACCACCCTGCCCGGCTCCTCCACCGAGGAGACCGAGTCCGAGGTCTCGCAGATCATCGAGGAGGCGGTCAACACGGTCGACGGCATCGACGAGCTGCGCTCGATCTCCTCGGGCAACACCTCGTTCGTGATCGCCACCTTCAATCTCAACCGCGACATCGAGAGCGCCGCCCAGGACATCCGCGACCGCATCGCCGGGGTGGTCCGCAAGCTGCCGCTCGACGTGCAGCCGCCGGTGGTCTCGAAGTTCAACAACGACAGCTCGCCGGTGATGTCGATCGCGCTGTCGGGCAACCGGTCGCTGCGCGAGCTCACCGAGTACGCGGACAAGGTGATCAAGATCCAGCTCGAGCGCTCCCCCGGAGTCGGCGAGGTGCAGCTCGTGGGCGGCCTCCAGCGGGCGATCAACATCTGGATCGATCCGGGCCGGCTGGCGGCCTACGGCATTCCGATCACCACCGTGCGCCAGGCGCTGGTGCGGCAGAACGCCGAGGCGCCGGGGGGCAACGTCACCTCGGGCGGGCGCGAGCAGACGCTGCGCACCATGGGCCGCTACCAGAACCCGCAAGAGCTCAACGACCTCGTGGTGGCCACCCTCAACGGCCAGCCGGTGCGCGTGCGCGATCTCGGCGCGGCCGAGGACGGCACCAAGGAGCAGCGCTCGATCGCCCGGCTGGACGGCGTGCCCACGGTGAGCCTCGACGTCCTCCGCCAGTCGGGGGCCAACACGGTGGCGGTGATCGACGGCGTCAAGGTGGCGCTGGCGCGCGTCCAGTCGCAGCTCCCGCCGGACCTCAAGATCGAGCTCATCCGCGATCAATCGGAATACATCCATTCCGCCCTGCACGAGATCAATCTGCATCTGATCCTGGGCAGCATCTTCGCCTCGCTGGTGGTGCTCGCCTTCATGCGGAGCTGGCGCTCGACGGTGATCGCCGCGGTGGCCATCCCGGCCTCGGTGATCGCCACCTTCGGCATGATGAAGGCGCTCGACTTCACCCTCAACAGCGTCACCATGCTGGCCCTGGTGCTGATGGTGGGCGTGGTGATCGACGACGCCATCGTCGTGCTGGAAAACATTTTCCGTTTCATCGAAGAGAAGAAGATGGGCCCGTTCGAGGCGGCGAAGAAGGCCACCCAGGAGATCGGCCTGGCGGTGCTGGCCACCACCCTGTCGCTGGTGGTGATCTTCGTCCCCGTCTCCTTCATGTCGAGCATCTCCGGCCGCTTCCTCTATCAGTTCGGCCTCACGGCGGCGGCGGCGGTGCTGGTCTCGCTGCTGGTCTCCTTCACCCTGACGCCGATGATGAGCGCCCGCATGCTGCGCGCCGAGGACGCCGCCTCCGGCCATGGTGAGTCTTCCGAGAAAAACCAAGCCAAATCGCGGCAAGGTTTCTACGCCCGGCTCGATCGCGGCTACGAGCGGCTGCTGCGCTTCACCATGGCGCACCGGCGCGCCGCGGCGCTGCTCTGCCTGGGGGTGATGATCGCTTCGATCCCGCTCTACAAGCTGGTGAAGGTGGAATACATCCCGAGCGACGTCGACGAATCGCAGTTCGAGATCTCCGTCCGCGGCCCCGAGGGGATGAGCCTCGCCGCCATCGACGAGGCCATGCGGGCGATCGAGGCGGACGTGCGCCAGGTGCACGGCGTCCGCAGCTTGCTGGCCACGGCGGGCGGCGGCTTCCTGGGCGGGGTGAACCAAGGAAACGTTTTCGTGCGCGTCACTCCCAGCGAGGAGCGGAAATTTTCGATCAGCCGTTTCTTGAGTGGATTGATCCGTCTCGATCCGGCCGCCGCCTTCCGCGACAACTACAGCCAGCAGGAGGTGATGACGGCCGTGCGCGCGCGCCTGGCGAAGTACCGGGACCTGCGCTGCGCGGTGCGCAACATCCAGTCGTTCAACATCGGCGGCGGCGGCTTCGAGATCGACTTCGCCCTGCGCGGCCCGGACCTCCAGGCGCTCGCCAGCTACGCCGAGCAGCTCCGGCTGCGGTCGAAAGACCTCGGCGGCATCGTGGACGCCGACACCACGCTCAAGCTCGACCGCCCCGAGCTGCGGGTGCAGGTCGACCGCGACCGCGCCGCCCGCCTGGGGGTCGACATGTCGGACGTGGCCGACGCCCTGCAGCTCATGGTGGGAGGCGACGAGCAGGTCTCCCGCTTCCACGATCCGGACGTCAACGACGACTACGACATCCAGCTCCGCCTGGCCGAGGGGCAGCGCAACGATCCCCAGGCGATCCTGGGCCTCTACGTGCCGGGCCGGGGCGGCAAGCTCTACCAGCTCGGCAACTTCGTCACGCTGAAGGAGGAGACCACGGCCTCCCGCGTCGACCGCCTCGACCGCCAGCGCCAGGTGAGCCTGCGCGCCGGGGTGGCGCCCGGCTACGCGCTGGCGGACCGGCTGGAGGCGCTCCAGCAGGCGGTGCAGAAGATGAACCTGCCGCCCACCTACACGACGGCGGTCGGCGGCCGGGGCAAGGAGCTGGCGCGCACTTTCAGCGAATTCATCTGGGCGCTCACGCTGTCGATCATCTTCATGTACATGATCCTCGCCTCGCAGTTCGAGAGCGTGGTGCATCCGCTGACCATCCTGCTCTCGCTGCCGCTGGCGGTGCCGTTCGCCCTGCTCTCGCTGTGGGCCACGCACAACACGTTGAATCTTTATTCGGCGCTGGGCATCCTGGTGCTGTTCGGCGTGGTGAAAAAGAACGCCATCCTGCAGATCGATCACATGAACAACCTGCGGGCGCGGGGGATGGACCGTCTGGCGGCGATCCTCCAGGGGAACCGCGACCGATTGCGGCCGATCCTGATGACCACCCTGGCGCTGGTGGCCGGCATGCTTCCCCTCGCCGTGGGCACCGGTCCGGGCGCCGAGGAGCGGCGGGCGATCGCGGTGGTGGTCATCGGCGGCCAGAGCCTCTCCCTCCTGCTGACCCTGCTGGCCACGCCGGTCTTCTACTCCCTCTTCGACGACCTGCGCGGGCGGGAGAAGATGGGCGGCCTGGCGCGGCGGATGTTCCCCTGG
>DASXJP010000278.1:0-5479 GCA_036497345.1 Thermoanaerobaculia bacterium | reverse complement strand
GCCTGTCGGACCTCCTCGGCAATCCGCGCCTCGTCTTCGAGCAGGAGGACATCGCCGACCGCAAGGCCGTGCGCCGCCTGTTCGCCGAGCACCGGCCCTCTGCGGTGGTCAACTTCGCCGCCGAGAGCCACGTCGACCGCTCGATCGACGACGCCAGCGCCTTCATCCAGACCAACGTGGTGGGCGCCTTCGAGATGCTGGAGGCGGCCCGCCACCACCTCGCCTCGGCCGGCGAGTCGACCGGCGAGGAGGAGCGGCGCGCCTTCCGCTTCCTCCACGTCTCCACCGACGAGGTCTACGGCAGCCTGGGCCCCACCGGCGCCTTCTCCGAGACCACCCCGTACGCTCCGAGCTCCCCCTACTCGGCCTCCAAGGCGGGGGCGGACCACCTGGTGCGGGCCTATCACGAGACCTACGGCCTGCCGGCCCTGCTCACCAACTGCTCCAACAACTACGGCCCCTACCAGTTCCCCGAGAAGCTGATCCCGCTGATGGTGCTCAACGCCCTCGACGGCCGGCCGCTGCCCATCTACGGCGACGGCGGCAACGTCCGCGACTGGATCCACGTGGAAGACCACTGCCGCGGGGTGCTGGAGGTGCTGCGGCGCGGGCGGCCGGGCGAGCGCTACAACCTGGGCGGGCGGAGCGAGCGCACCAACCTGCAGATCGTCGACGCCCTCTGCGACGCGCTGGAGAGCGAACGGCCGGCGGCCGGCAACCCCGCCCTCGCCGGCCGCGGCGTCGCCTCCTACCGCGAGCTCAAGACCTTCGTCGCCGACCGTCCGGGCCACGACCGCCGCTACGCCATCGACGACGCGAAGATCCGGCGCGAGCTCGGCTGGGCGCCGCGGCGGAGCTTCGAGGAGGGGCTGCGCGCCACCGTGCGCTGGTATCTCGGCCATCGCGCCTGGTGCGAGGCCGTACAGTCGGGCCGCTACAGCCGCGAACGGCTCGGCCTGGGGACGAAACGGGAAAGCGAGGCACAGGCGCGATGAAATTCCTTCCATTGGCCATCCCGGAGGTGGTGCTCGTCGAGCCGGACGTCTATCGGGACGACCGCGGCTTCTTCCTGGAGACCTATCAGAAACAGAAGTACGGCGCGGCCGGGCTCCCCGAAGAGCTCGTACAGGACAACCATTCCTTCTCCATCCGCGGGACTCTGCGGGGAATGCACGCCCAGGTCCGCCGGCCGCAGGGGAAGCTGATCCGCGCCGTGGTCGGGGAGATCTTCGACGTGGCGGTGGACATCCGGCCGGAGTCCCCCACCTTCGGCAAGTGGGTGGGCGAGGTTCTCTCCGCGGAGAACTTCCGCCAGCTCTACGTGCCGCCGGGTTTTGCTCACGGCTTCTGCGTGATGTCCGAGTCCGCGCACGTCCTCTACAAATGCACGACCTTCTATGAAAAGGACGACGAGATCGCCCTCCTCTGGAACGATCCCCAGATCGGCATCGCGTGGCCGACCGGGACGCCGCTGCTGAGCCCTCGGGATCTGGCGGCTCCCAGGCTGGCGGACATCGTGCATAAGCTTGCGCCGCAATGAGGAAAAACACCTCGGGATCCACGACAGGCTCTCGCTCGCTCTCGATGTCCTCCGGGCTGATCGATACCACCATGACGAGTGAGCTCTTCTCGGCGCGCGACCTCCGGCAGATGGCCGGGTTGGGGCTCGCGCCCGAGGAGGCGGCCCGCCAGATCGAGATCTTCCGCAATCCGCCCCCCTACACCCGCGTGCTGCGCCCCTGCCGTCCCGGCGACGGCATCCGCACGCTCTCTCTGGCCGATCACGACGAATTCCTGGGCCATTTTGACGCGGCGGCCCGCCGGGGACGGACGGCCAAATTCGTCCCCGCCTCGGGGGCCGCGACCCGGATGTTCAAGGACCTGCTGGCCTTCCTCGCCAGCCCGCCGGGCACCGAGCCCTCCGCGCCGGTGCGCACGTTCTTCGACAACCTCCCCCGCTTCGCCTTCTACGAGAGCCTGGCCGCGGCCCTGGACGCCAGCGGCATCGACCTCGACGAGGCGGTGCGCCTCGGCGACTGGCGGATCGTGCTCCGGTATCTCCTGGAAAAACCGGGCCTCGGCTACGCCGACCTCCCCAAGGGGTTGCTCCTGTTCCACCGCTACCGGCAAGGGCCGCGCACGCCCTTCGAGGAGCATCTGGTGGAGGCGGCGGCGATCGACCGGGATGAGGACGGCCTCTGCCTCCTCCACTTCACCGTCTCCCCCGAGCATCAGGACGAGCTCGAGCGCCTGCTCGACCGCGTGCGCCCAGGCCTGGAGGAGCGGTTCGACTGCCGCTTCGAGGTCTCCTTCTCCACCCAGCGGCACGCGACGGACACCCTGGCGGTCGATCCCCAGAACCGGCCGTTCCGCACCGACGACGGCGCGCTCCTCTTCCGTCCCGGCGGCCACGGCGCGCTGATCGACAACCTCAACGAGCTCGGCCGCGACGGCTGGGACATCGTCCGGCTGAGGAACATCGACAACGTCGTCCCCGACGACCGCAAGCCTGTCGTCCACCTCTGGAAGCGCCTCCTGGGCGGCTGCCTGCTGGCGGTGCGGGAGGCGGCCTTCGTCCATCTCGACCGTCTGGAGGCGCTGGACGGCGTGCGGGGGAAGCGGGCCGAGGCCGTGCTGCGCGAGGCGGGCGAATTCCTGGAAAAAGAGCTCTGCCGGCCCCTGCCGGAGGGATTCGCGCAGGCCGATCCCCACGAGCGGCAACGCTTCCTGATGGACGCCCTCGACCGCCCCATCCGCGTTTGTGGAGTGGTACGCAACCAGGGGGAGCCCGGCGGCGGCCCGTTCTGGGTCGAGTCCCCCTCGGGCGGCATCTCGCCGCAGATCGTCGAGACCTCACAGATCGATCCCAAGAGCCCTGAGCAGCAGGAGATCCTCAAGGCCTCGACTCACTTCAACCCGGTGGACATCGTCTGCGGCCTGCGCGACCGCCTCGGCCACCGCTACGACCTCCACCGTTACGTCGATCCCTCGACCGTCTTCATCGCCGAGAAATCGCACGAAGGACGTCCCCTCAAAGCCCTGGAGCGCCCTGGCCTCTGGAACGGCGCCATGGCGGGCTGGAGCACGGTCTTCGTCGAGGTGCCGGACGCCACCTTCGCGCCGGTGAAGACGGTGCTCGATTTGCTGCGGCCCGAGCACCAGTAGCCCCATCACCCCGGCCCTCTTCTCCCGATGCGGGAGAAGAGGGAGACCCTTAGTGGAAGGACCACTGTTGGGTGGCGCCGCCGTTGGCGGGCTCCAGGAGGAGCTGTGTGCCGAGGCCGCTATAGATATCGGCGACGAAGGCGCCGGCTCTGCTGCTGAGCGTGAACCAACCTGGGGCAGGCTGAGTGACGGTCCACTGCTGCGAGGTCACGCCTGTATCGGACTGGGCGACCAGGCCGCCGTTGGCGGCTACGGAGGTGCAGCCCATCACGCCGCCCACGCCGACATTCGTGATCTTCACCACGTTGTTGCCGAGGTTGGCCACGGTCCAGGTCGTGTCCAGGCTGCCAGGCTGGCCCTGAATAATGCCGGCGCCAATATTGGCGGTGGCCATGCTGGCAATAAATCCCGTGCTCTTATTCGTGATCGTGTAATTACCGTCCGGGATCAGGTTCGCCAGCATGAAGGACCACTGCTGAGTTGTGCCGCCGTCGGCAGTTTCCAGAAGGAGCTGTGTGCCAAGGTCGCTGTAGATGTCGGCCACGAACGGGCCGGCTTTGCTAGTGAGCGTGAACCAACCTGGGGTAGGCTGAGTAACGGTCCACTGTTGCGAGGTCACGCCGGTATCGGCCTGAGCGACCAGGCCGCCACCGTTGTCGCTGCCCATCACGCCGCTCACGCCGACATTCTTGATCTTCACTACGTTGTTGCCGAGGTTGGTCACGGTCCAGGCCGTGTCCAGACTACCGGGCTGGCCCTGAATAATGCCGGCGCCAATATTGGCGGTGGCCATGGAAGCGATGTTGCCGTTGCTGCGATTGCCTATGATGTATGTGCCGTCTGGGATCAGGTTCGCCGGCGTGAAGGACCACTGCTGAGTTGTGCCGCCGTTGGCAGTTTCCAGAAGGAGTTGTGTGCCAAGGCCGCTGTAGATATCGGCCACGAACGGGCCGGCTCTGCTGGTGAGCGTGAACCAGCCTGGGGCAGGCTGAGTGACGGTCCACTGCTGCGAGGTCACGCCGGTATCGGTCTGGTCGACCAGGCCGCCGTTGACGACGACGGAGGAGCAGCCCATCACGCCGCCTACGCCGACATTCGTGATCTTCACCACGTTGTTGCCGAGGTTGGTCACGGTCCAGGTCGTGTCCAGGCTGCCGGGCTGGCCCTGAATGATGCCGGCTCCAATATTGGCGGTGGCCATGCTAGCGATGTTGCCGTTGCTGCGGTTGCCTATGGTGTATGTGCCGTCTGGGATGAGATCGGTCACCGGGCCCCCGGCGGCCGGCGTGCCCACCAGGAGGTACATGTCACACGGGTTCAGGGTGAGCGTGTACGACGATACATTGCTCAGTGTCGCAATCGGCGTGGTGCCGATCTCGACATCGTAGACCTTTACGGTCGCAAAGGTTTGGCCAAACGTAATCGTGTCGGTCACTCTCGTCTGGCTCGTCTGCGTGCCGTCCATCAGCACTTCGTGCCAGTCGGCGATCACATACTCGCCGGTTGGCTTCTGCATCAGCAGGTGCGCGGCTGTGGTCGTATTGGAGTACGTCACGTTGAGCGAGCCGGGCGTGAAGGTCGGCGGCTGGCCAGGGCCGTAAGCGCCGCTGGTAGACGCCAGGATCGTCGTCATGTTGTGATAGTACGTCGCCATCGGATTAGGATCGGTGTCGGTGCTGTCATAGAAGCCATAGGTGACATCATCCTGCAGGCCATATACGAAGTAGCCGACATCGCCGGCGGCCGCGCTATCGAACGCGCCGACCACCGTCATGGCGCCGGCTACTGCGGGTGAGTAGGTGATACCTTGACCGGTATTCTTATAGATACCTGCTTCGGTATGGGCGACGGGTTTGCCGGGCGTGGTTAACAGAGCGTTAGCTCGCATGATGTTAAGAACGGTCAATTCCGTCTGGCTGCCGTTGCTGATATACGTGTGCGCACTACCGATATCGGCGCCGCCGGGCGTGTAGTTCTGATGGATGCCGGTGTTGCCTGGGTTGTAGTCGCCCTGCCAATTGTTGTCGGCTGTCCAGCCGGCGCCGAAGTCCATCTGGTTCACCTTGACATTGCGGCCTTGCGAGTGCGCCCAGGTGTAAAGCTGCCCCTGTACGAGTGCAGAATCCGGCAGTGTGGCACCCAGATTTTGCGGGTAAAGGTCGTCTTCCTCATTCGGGCCGCCGAGCACATAGACAAGATCCGAACCGTAGGTCGTATAGATCGATTCTGCATAGCTGAGGTCGTCGCGCTGACCGGTCGGGCTGTTCTCGGCGATGGATGTCCAGAGGCGCCCCAGCGGGCTCCAGTTGCTCTG
>DASXJP010000277.1:0-9974 GCA_036497345.1 Thermoanaerobaculia bacterium | reverse complement strand
ACCTCGGGGAACGGGGCGGCGGCGTAGGCCCTCGGTTTGATCCCCTGGTGGGCGTTATCGGTCCGATCCGACGGATCCGTCGGATCGGTCGGATGAGAAAAACCGCCTTCTCGGTTCCCCTCTCCCGGCGAGGGAGGGGGGAGGGGACGGGAGAGGGGCCAGGGGTGAGGGTTCGGCCGAGCAGGAGGAATCCCGCTGGCTTCTCCCCGTCTACTCCCCTCACACGCCGGTCGAGCCGGTGCGGGGGGAAGGGGCGATCGTCTACACGCGGGACGGCCGCGCGCTGATCGACTTCTACGGCGGCCACGCGGTCGCCCTGCTGGGGTACGACCACCCGCGCCTGGTGGCGGCGCTGGCGAATCAGGCGAAGGAGCTGTTCTTCCAGAGCAACTCGGTGGCGCTCTCCCTGCGCGCCCGGGCCGCCGAGCGGCTGGTGCGCTTCGGACCCGAGGGGCTCACTAGGGCCTTCCTGGTCAACAGCGGCGCCGAAGCGAACGAGAACGCCCTCCGCCTCGCCTTCCGCCATACGAAGAGAACGCGGATCTTGGCCCTGGAGGGGGCGTTCCACGGCCGTACCGCGGCGGCGGCGGCCATCACCTGGAAGGCGGAGCGCTGGTATGGCTTCCCGCGTCCGCCGTTCGACGTCACCTTCGTGCCGCGGGGGGACCTGGGAGCCCTGGAGGCCGCCCTGGGGCCGGACGTGGCGGCGCTGATCGTGGAGCCGGTCCAGGGGCAGGCCGGGGCTGTGGCCCTCGGGGCGCCTTGGCTCGCGGCGGCCCGCGAGCTGACCCGCAAGGCCGGCGCGCTGCTGATCTTCGACGAGGTGCAGTGCGGCATGGGGCGCACCGGCCACCCGTTCGCGGCGCAGGCGTACGGCGTCACCCCGGACCTCCTGACCACGGCCAAGGGGCTCGCCGGCGGCTTTCCGGCCGGGGCGGTGCTGGCGAGCGGCGCGGCGGCGGCGGGCCTCAAGTACGGGGACCTGGGGAGCACCTTTGGCGGCGGTCCCATGGCCTGCGCCCTGATCGAGGCGGTGATCGAGACCATCGAGTCGGAGGGGTTGCTGCCACGGGTGCGCTCGCTCTCGGCCCTGATCCGCGACACCTGCCAGGTGGGGCCGGTGCGGTCGATCCAGGGGGACGGCTTCCTGCTGGGGCTGCGCACCTCGCGGCCGGCGAAGGAGATCGTCAAGGAGCTGCTGGAAAAGGGGATCCTGGCCGGCACCAGCGGCGATCCGGACGTCGTCCGCCTGCTGCCGCCGCTGATCCTGGAGGAGTCCCACGTCGAGACGCTGGCGAAAGCCCTGGCGGAGATCGCGCCTTGAGGGATTTCCTCCACCTGTCGGACCTCGCTCCGGAGGCGGTGGCGGAGCTGCTGGCTCTGGCCGCGCGGCTGGAGCGGAGCCCGGAGCCGGAGGCGTTGAAGGGGAAGATCCTGGCGCTCCTCTTCTTCAACCCCTCCCTGCGCACCCTCGCCTCCTTCCAGGCGGGGATGGCCCGGCTGGGCGGTAGCGCGTTCGTGATCTCGCCCGGGCAGGGAACCTGGCTGCTGGAGACCCGCGACGGGGTGGTGATGGACGGCGCCGCGGCCGAGCACGTCAAGGAGGCCATCCCGGTGCTGGCGAGCTACGGCGACGCGCTGGGAGTCCGCTCCTTCGCCGGGGGGACCGATCTCGAAGCGGACCTGGCGGACGCCACGTTCCATTCCATGGCGGAGGTCTGCCCGGTGCCGATGATCAACCTGGAGTCGGCCATCGACCACCCCTGCCAGGCGCTGGCGGACTGGAAGACCATGGACGACCTCGGGATCTCCAAGAGAGGGAAATTCGTCCTCTCCTGGGCCTGGCACCCCAAGCCGCTGCCGCTGGCGGTGCCGGCGGCGGCCGTCCACATGGCGGCCCTGCGGGGGATGGACGTGACCGTGCTGCGCCCCGAGGGGCTCGGGCTGCCGGAGCCGGTGATGGCGAAGGCCCGGACCGCGGCGGAGCTCGCGGGCGGATCGCTTCGTGAGACGGCCGACCGGGCGGAGGCCCTGGAGGGGGCCCACGTGCTCTACGCCAAGTCGTGGACCTCCCCCCGGCATTACGGAAACCCCGAAGCCGAGGCCGAATTCCGCGCCGGGCTGAGGGATTGGTGCGTGGGAGACGACTGGTTCGCGACCGCCGCGCCGGACTGCCGCTTCATGCACTGCCTGCCGGTGCGGCGCAACGTGGTGGTGAAGGACTCGGTGCTGGATGGGCCGCGCAGCGTCGTGGTCCACGAGGCGCGCAACCGCATGTGGGCGCAGATGGCGGTGCTCCACCGTCTGCTGAAGGGCTAGGAAGAGGAGAACAGAGATGAAAGACGTCGGCCAGCGGACCGCCGAGGCGACCGCGCTCAAGCACGCGGTCCCCTACATCCGGATCTTCAAGGGGAAGACCTTCGTCCTCAAGGCGGGGGGCGGGGCCCTGGAGCGCGAGGCGACCGCCCGCGCCCTGATCGAGCAGATCGAGGTGCTCCACCAGGTGGGCATCCGCGTGGTGCTGGTGCACGGCGGCGGCGCCCAGTCGACCGAGCTGGTGCGCGCGCTGGGCGGCGAGGCCCGCTTCGTCGAGGGGCGGCGGGTGACCGACGCCAAGTCCCTGGAGGTCGCCGCCATGGTGCTCAACGGCTCCGTAAACACCCGGCTGCTGGCGATCTGCCGCGCCGTGGGGCTGCCGGCGGTGGGGGTCTCGGGGGTCGACGCCGGCCTGATCCAGGCCCGCAAGCGTCCGCCCGTGCGCGTGGGGGACGAGCTGGTCGACTACGGGCTGGTGGGGGACGTGGTCGCCGTCAATCCCAAGGTGCTGACCGACCTGATGGACGCGGGGTACGTGCCGGTGGTGAGCCCGCTCTCGGCCGCGGACGACGGCACGGTGCTCAACATCAACGCCGACACCATCGCCTCGGCCCTGGCCGTGGCCCTGGGCGCCGAGAAGCTCCTTTTCCTCACCGGCGCGCCGGGGATCCTCGAGCGGCCGGACGACCCCGGCTCGCTGGTCTCCTATACGGACCTCGCGGGGCTGCGCCGGCTGCGCGACGAGGGGGGGCTGGTGAAGGGGATGCTCCCCAAGACGTCGGCCATCGAAACGGCCATCCAGGGGGGCGTGCGGCGGGTGCACATCCTCTCGCACGACCTGCCGGACAGCCTGCTGGCCGAGGTGTTCACCAACGAGGGGGTGGGGACGCTGGTGGTGGAGGACGTGCGGGGCCTGAGCCCGGCCGAGGCCGCGGCGGGGCATCTCAATCCGGTCAATCCGGCTCCTGCCCTGGCGGGAGCGCTCTGATGCTGCCCGAGCGGGAGATCCTGGCGCTCCACCGGTCGATCACCGCCATCCGCTCGGTGTCGGGGGAGGAGGCCGCGCTGGCCGACTTCCTGGGGGACCTGCTGCGGCGCAACCGGATGGCGGTGGCGCGGCTGGGCAACAGCCTGCTCGCCACGGTGGGGGAGGGGCCGGTGCTGCTCTTCGACACCCATCTCGACACCGTCCCCCCGGCGCCCGGCTGGACGCGCGATCCCTGGGACGCGCGGGTGGAGGATGGGCGGGTCTACGGCCTGGGCGCGAACGACGCCAAGGCCTCGGTGGCGGCCATGACGGCGGCCTTCCTCGCCTTCCGCGAGGCCGACCTGCCGTTCACCCTCGCCCTGGCCCTGGTCGAGGGGGAGGAGACGCGGGGCACCGGCACCGAGGCCGTGCTGGCCGAGCTGGCGCGGCGGGGGACGCCCCCCGAGGCGGCGGTGGTGGGGGAGCCCACGGGGCTCGACGTCGCCATCGCCCAGAAGGGGCTGATGGTCCTCGAATTGGTGGCCCGGGGGGAGGCCTGCCACGCCGCCAACGCGGCGGCCCTGGGGGCGGCCAACGCCGCCCGCCGGCTGGCGCGCGACCTGGTGGCGCTGGAGGCGGTGGATTTCGGCCCTCCGCACCCGCGGCTGGGGCCCGTCACCCTGGAGCCGACGCAGCTCCGGGCCGGCACGGCGCGCAACGTGGTGCCGGGGGAGGCCACGGCCCTGCTCGACGTGCGCACCACGCCGGGGCTCCACGGCCGCGGGCTGGTGGAGCGGCTGGCGGCCGCCGTCACCGGCGAGGTGCGGGTGCTCTCGGAGCGGCTGCAGCCGCGGGAGACCCCCGAGGCCTCGCCGCTGGTGGACGCCGCCCGCGAGGCCCGGCCCAAGGCGCGGCTCTTCGGCTCCTCGACCCTCTCGGACCTCGTCTTCATGGCGGGGATCCCCGCCGTGAAGTGCGGCCCGGGGCGGACCGAGCGCTCCCACACGGCGGACGAATTCGTGCTGGAGGGCGAGATCCTGGACGGCGCCCGCTTCTACACGCGGCTGGTGCGGGCCTGGGCCGAGCGGCTGGTGGAGAGCGCCGCGTGAGTCGGTCGACCCGGTTGTGGGACAAGGGGGAGCCGCTCGACGAGCGGGTGCTGCGCTACACGGCCGGCGAGGACCACCGGCTGGACGCGCGGCTCGTCCCCTACGACGCCCGGGCCTCGATCGCCCACGCGGCCATGCTGCGGGAGGTGGGGCTCCTGTCGGAAGGGGATTTCACGGCCATCCGCGAGGGGCTGGAGGCGCTGGCGCGCGAGCACGCGGCGGGGGAGTGGGAGATCTCCCTCGCGGACGAGGACGTCCACACCGCGCTCGAATCCAGGCTGACGGAGCGGACGGATGAGGCCGGGGCCCGCCTCCACCTGGGCCGCTCGCGCAACGATCAGGTGCTCGCCGCCCTCCGCCTCTACCTGCGGGACGCCGTCGCCGCCCTGGCCGCCGGGGCCCGCGAGGTGGCGGATGCCCTGGATGAGCTGGGAGCGCGCGAGGCGGCGACCGCCCTGCCCGGCTACACCCATCTTCAGCAGGCGATGCCGAGCTCCGTCCCCCTCTGGGCCGGAGGTTTCGCGACCGAGCTGCGCGACGACGCGGAGGGGATCGAGGCCTGCGCGCGCCGGATCGAGAAGAACCCTTATGGGTCGGCGGCGGGCTACGGCGTCCCCCTGCTCCCCATCGACCGGGAATCGACCCGCCGGGCCCTGGGCTTCGCGGTGACCCAGGAGCCGGTGACGGCCGTCCAGCTCTCGCGCGGCAAGGCGGAGGCGCAGGTCCTCTTCGAGATCACCCTGCTGATGCAGGACCTGGGGCGGCTGGCGGCCGACCTCGTCCTCTTCGCCGCCGCGGAATTCGGCTTCGTGAGCCTCCCCTCCGCGATGACCACCGGCTCCTCGATCATGCCGCAGAAGCGCAACCCGGACGTCTTCGAGCTGGTGCGCGGCCGGGCCGCCACGGCGCAGGGGTGCCTCGTCGAGGCGCTGGCGATCCCCGCCAAGCTGACCTCCGGCTACCACCGCGACCTCCAGCTCCTCAAGGCGCCGCTCTTCCGGGGGATCGACCTGGCGCGGGAGACGCTCGCCATCCTGGCCGCGGCCCTCCCCGGCGTGCGGTTCCACCCCGAGCGCATCCGCCTCGATCCGGGCCTCCGCGCCGCCGAGGAGGCCTACGCCCTGGTGCTGGCGGAGGGCATCCCCTTCCGTGAGGCCTATCGCCGGATTGGAGAGCGCTTCCGGAAGGACGGATCTTAGATATCCTTCCGCCGCATGCCGGAGATTGCGCCTCAGAGGAAAGAGCGCTGGCTGCTCGCCTTGTATGCCACCCTCGCCCTCCTCTCGCTGGTCCCCTTCTGGACCGTCCACTACCTCCCCACTGTGGACGGGCCCTGCCACACGTACAACGCGTGGGTCCTCGTGCACCACGACGATCCGCGGTACCCCCTCTTCGGCCAGTACTACGAGGTCAAGGCCGAGCCCTATCCGAACTGGACCGGCCACGGGATCCTGGCCCTGCTGATGCTCGCCGTGCCGCCGCTGGTGGCGGAGAAGATCCTGGTGAGCGTCTATGCCCTGACGCTCCTCGCCGGGGCCTGGTATCTCGCGGGGTCGGTGCGGCCGGATGACCGCTGGCTCGCCCTCCTGGCCCTCCCTTTCGTCTTCAACTCCCTGTTCCAGCTCGGGTTCTACAACTTCTCGCTCAGCCTGGGGCTGTTCCTCTTCGTCGTGGGCTTCTGGTGGCGGCACCGCGATCGGCCCGGCTCCCCCGTCTACGGGGTGGGGATCAACCTGCTCCTCACGCTGTGCTACTTCTCGCACATCCTCTCCTTCGGGCTGGCGCTGCTGGCGATCGCCTTCCTCTGGCTCGCCACGCTGCGGCGCGATTCCTGGCGGCGGCACCTGCTGCACGTGGCGGTCCTCGCCCCCCAGGCGTTTCTGCCGATCTGGTATCTCACCCGCGAGGGGGGCAACGCCGTCGCCTCGTACTGGCCCCTCTCGCGTCTCGTGAGCTATCTCCTCTCCCTGCGGGTGCTCTCCCCGTTCGGCGGGCACCAGGACTGGCTGGCCGTCCTCCTGGCGCTGACCTTCCTGGCCCTCCTCCTCCTCACGCTCTGGCGGGAGGGGCTCCGGCCCTGGCGGCAGGAGCGCGCTTTCCCGCTGCTCGCCGCCTTCTTCGTCCTCCTCTATTTCGTCAGCCCGGAGGCGATGGCCGGAGGGTCGATGCTCAAGAACCGGCTCAGCCTCTACCCCTGGCTGCTCCTGATCCCCTGGCTGGCGCCGGGGTTGGGGCCGCGGGCCCGGCGGCTCGCCGCCGCCGCGCTGGCCCTGGTGGCGTTGCTCAACCTCGCCTTCGTGATCCACTGGTACGGGCGGCTGAGCGGCGAGATGGAGGGGTATCTCGCCGGGCTCGCCACGGTCGAGCCGGGCTCCCGCGTCCTGCCGGTGAGCTTCGCCCACCGGCCTCAGGGCTCCAGATTGGATATCCTTGGCCACGCCATGAGCTACGCGGCGCTGGAGAAGGGTCTGATCGACTGGGACAACTACGAGGCGGCCTCGCCCCTTTTCCCGGTGCGGTTCGCCGAGTCCGTGCCGTGGCCGCCGATCGCCGACATCGAGGGGCGGCCGGGCCGCATCCACGTGCGGCAGTGGGCCCGCCGCGCCGACTACGTCTATACCTGGCGGATGCGCCCCCAGCATCCGTTCAAGGGCCGGCTGGAGCGGCTCTACCAGCCGGTCGCCGAGGCGAACGGCGGCGTGCTCTGGAAGCGGCTGCCGTGGTGACGGGAGAGGGGGTGGACCGCCGGCTGCGCGGGCTTTTCTGCGCGCTCGCCCTGCTCTACGTGCTCCCCTTCTGGGCGGTGCGCTACATCCCCACGGTGGACGGCCCGTGCCACACCTACAACGCCTGGATCCTCCGCCAGTACGGCAACGTGGAGCGCTACCCCCTGTTCCAGCAGTACTACGAGATCAACGCCAGGCCCTATCCGAACTGGATCAGCCAGGGGGCGATGGCGCTCCTCATGGTCGCCGTCCCACCCCGGATCGCCGAGAAGCTGCTGGTGAGCGGCTACGTGCTGCTCTTCCTCGGCAGCGCCTGGTATCTCGCCGGCGCGGTGCGGCCGGGGGAGCGGTGGCTCGCCTTGCTGGCCTTCCCGTTCGCCTGGCACCAGCTCTTCCAGTTCGGCTTCTACAACTTCGCGATCAGCGTCGCCCTCTTCCAGATCGCCCTCGGCTTCTGGTGGCGGCACCGCGAGCGCCCCGGCCTCCGTTTCGCGGTGGAGATCAACCTGCTGCTCTGGCTCTGCTACTTCTCGCACATCCTCTCCCTCGCGCTCGCGCTGGCGGGGATCGCGGTGCTCTGGCTCGCCACGCTGCGCCGCGAGAGCTGGCGCCGGCGCCTGCCGCACGTCCCGATCCTGCTCCCCCAGATCGTCCTGCCGATCTGGTTCCTGGCGGATCAGGGGAGACAGGAGATGCCGGCGACCTGGTCGTTCGCCCATCTCGCGGGCTACCTCGGCCGCCTGGAGGTGCTCTACACGCTGGGAGAGGCCCAGCTCTGGATCGGGACGGCCCTCGCCGGCCTCTTCCTGCTGCTGCTCGCCGTCTCCCTCTGGCGCGGGCGCGGCCGGCGCGAGGAGCACGCCTTCCTGGTCCTCGCCGCGCTCCTCACCCTTTTCTACTTCATCAGCCCCGAGGGGATGGCGGGGGGCTTCCTGCTGAAGCAGCGGCTCAGCCTCTACCCCTTTCTCGTCCTGCTCCCCTGGCTCTCCCCGCGGCTGAGCGGCCGGGCGGAGGTGGCCGCCGCCGTGGGGCTGGCCCTGGCCGCCCTGCTCTACCTCGGCTATCTGGTGCAGGGCTACCGGGAGCTCGGAGTGAAGGAGGAGACGTTCCTCGCCGGGATCGCCCCTCTGGCGCCGAACAGCCGCGTCCTGCCGCTGCTCTTCGAGCGCACCGGGCCGACCGACTTCCTCTCCCACGCCATCGACTACGTGGCGCTGGAGAAGGGGGCGGTGGACTGGGACAACTACGAGGCCAAGACCGCCTTCTTCCCGGTGCGGTTCCGCGACTCGGTGGATTTCCCCAACCTGGCGGACGTGCCATGGGCCCCGGGCTCCTACCGCGTCCGGCCGAACGTGCGCCGCGTGGACGCCGTCTACGTCTGGCGGATGCCGCTGAGCCACCCGCTGGGCGCGCGCTTGCGCAGGAGCTACACGCTCACCCGCGAGGAGGACGGGGGCATGCTCTTCGAGCGGGGTGGCGGTTGACTTTCCGGGGAGGCGCGGGGTACCCTCCGGGCAGACCAATCTGTCTTTGGCTACAGTGGGTGCTTTTCAATGCGGGGGCGTGTGGCGCGGAGCCCCGCCGCCGGACGGGACAAGACTGACGCCGTGCTTCGGGTTCTGATTCTCGACGATGAGTCGATCGTGGTCGACACGCTGGCGGCCTGCCTGCGGCTGCCCGGCATCGAGCTGACCACCTGCATGGAGATCGAGGCGGCGGAGGCGCTCCTGCGCTGCTTCCGCTTCGACGTGGTGATCACCGACCTCTCGGTGTCGCAGCTCGGCGGTCTCGACGGCATGCGGCTGGTGCGCTTCGTCACCGCCAACTTCCCCGACACGGCGGTCTACGTGCTGAGCGGCTACGTCGACCAGGCGGTGCGCGACCTGTGCTCCGTCCTGGGGGTGACCGCGGTGCTGGAGAAGTCGGAGGGGCTGACGCGGCTGCGCGGCTATCTGCTCGACCGCCGCGCGGCGCGGCTCTCTCCCGGGGCTCCGCTCGAAGGCGAGGGGGAGGTCCAGCAGGTCGAGCTGCTCGAGGATTTCATGGCGGCCAACCCGATCCGCGCCGTGCTCCAGCCGGTGGTCAAGCTGCAGGACGGCGCGCCCCGCTTCGAGGTGTTCGGCGTCGAGAGCCTGGCCCGGGGCCCGGGCCACTCGGTGCTGGGCAGCCCCGCGGTCTTCCTCGCCTACGCGGCCCAGAAGGAGCTCCTCTTCGAGGCGGACATGATCTGCATCCGCGCCGCGTTCAACGAGGTGATCCACCTCGGCAACACCGTGACCACCTTCCTGAACGTCCAGCCGCGGTCGCTCACCAACCCCGACTTCGCCTCGCGGCTCTGCGACGCGGTGCGGGCGGCGGGCCTCCAGGAAAAAGACATCGCCCTGGAGCTCACGGAGCAGCAGACCATCGTGAACCCGAGCGCCTTCGCGGCCACCCTGCAGCGGCTGCGCGAGCGGGGCTTCCGCATCGCGCTCGACGATTTCGGCGAGGGCTCCTCGAACCTCAACCTCTTCCAGGACCTCCACCCGGACTTCCTGAAGATCTCCGGCACCTTCTGCCGCGGCCTGGCCCACGATCCGTTCAAGCAGATCATCGTCCAGAGCACGGCGGAGATGGCCGCGCGGGCCGGTACGGCGACCGTCATGGAGGCCGTCGAGACGGCCGAGGACGCCGAGGTCCTGCGCCTGCTGGGCATCGATTACGCGCAGGGCTACTTCTTCCAGCGCCCCCTGCCCGGCCGCGAGCTCGCCCAGATCCTGAGGGGCGGCCCGGCCGCCGACCGTCTGAGCGTGCTCGAGCCGCTCGGCGCCGCCCCCTCCGCCTGAACGGACCCCATTACCTGGTGATCCGAAGTTG
>DASXJP010000276.1:0-11767 GCA_036497345.1 Thermoanaerobaculia bacterium | reverse complement strand
CAGGTTGCCGCGGAAGGCGACGAGGGACGGCCCGGCCGGACGCCCGATCTCGGTCAGGATCTGCCGGGCGGTGCGCTCCAGAGGCCCGCCCAGCGTCACGTCGACGCCGCGGCAGGAGAGGCTCGGATACTCGCGCGGGATCACCGCCACCGGCCCCACCAGCGCCGCCTTCAAGGGCTCCAGCGGCTCCTCGCCGGTGACGTCGCAGAGGCCGTTCGACACCACGGTGACGGCGGTGGGATCGGTGACGCTCTGCCGTCCCAGCGCCTGGGCCAGGTAGACCGGGCTGTAGAAGGCGCGGTCGAGCGCCTCATCGGTCTCCAAAGGCTCCGCCGTGACGTTCCAGAGGTGCAGGACGTGGGTCGGCGTGCGGCCCAGCGCGTCGAGCAGGGAGTCGTAATCCGCCCGCCGGCCCGGCGCGATGGTGAAGCCCGCGGGCCCGTGGGCGTAGGAATCTCCCTCCGAGACCCGGACGACGACCCGGCCGCTCCCCTCCAGCCGCCGCGCCAGGGCCTCGCCCAGGCCGTGGCGGTCGAGGAAGACCAGCCAGCTCTCCCCCGCCGCCAGCATTTCGGAGAGCATCTCGGCCGCGAGGGGCAGCCGGGCCTGCTTCCAGACCGGCACGTAGAGCCAGTCGGCGGGATCGCCGCGCCGGCCGGCCGGGCGGCGGGGCGAGGCGCTCCTGGGGAGCGGATCGACCCAGTAGCGCTGGCGCTCGAACGGATAGGTGGGGAGCGCCACCCGGCGCCGCCGCTCCCCCGCCCAGAAGGCCGCCCAGTCGACCTCGCCGCCGGCCAGCCAGAAGCGGGCCAGCGCCTGGAGCAGCACGGTCGCGTCGTCCTCGGCCTGCTTGGGATGGCGGACGGTGGCGATCATGGTGTGGCTCGAGGCCGCCGCCGGATGCTGGCGAGCCAGCGTCGACAGGGTGTTGCCCGGGCCCACCTCCAGCAGGATGCGGCGCGGCTCGGCCAGCAGCAGGGCGGCGCCGTCGGCGAAGCGCACGGCCTGGCGGAGCTGGCGCACCCAGTAGGCGGGATCGGTGGCCTCCTCGGGGCGGATCCAGGCGCCGGTGACGTTGGAGACGAACGGCAGCCGCGGCGGCTCCAGGCGCACCCGCCGGACCTGCTCCAGGAAGGGCTGGAGGATGGGCTCCATCATCCGCGAGTGGAAGGCGTGCGAGGTGTGCAGGCGCCGGCAGGCGAGCCCCTGGCCACCCAGCCGCTCCGCCAGCTCCTCGACGGCCGCCACCGGCCCCGAGACCACCGCGACGGCCGGCCGGTTGACCGCCGCCAGCGACAGCTCCTCGCCCAGCAGGGGGAGCACCTCGGCCTCGGGGAGCGGCACGCCCAGCATGGCGCCCGGCGGCATCCGCCCCATCAGCCGGCCGCGCACCGCCACCAGGGCCAGGGCGTCCTCCAGCGCGAAGACGCCGGCCAGGCAGGCCGCCACGTACTCGCCGATCGAATGGCCCAGCATCGCCTCCGGCCGCACCCCCCAGCTCATCCACAGCCGCGCCAGGGCCCAGGAGACGACGAACAGGGCCGGCTGGGCGAGCCGCGTGCTCCGCAGCCGCTCCGGATCGTCATCGCCGTCCACGAGCAGCGCCTGGCGCAGGTCGAATCCCAGATGGGGCTGGAGCAGCCGGCAGCAGAGGTCGACGTCGGCGCGGAACGCGGGCTCGGCGTCGTAGAGGCCGCGCGCCATGCCGGGGTACTGCGACCCCTGCCCCGGGAAGAGGAAGGCCACCGGATGGTCGCCGGCCTCGGGCGCGGTGGTCAGCAGCCGCTCGGGGTCGAGCGTCTCCAGGGCCGTGGCGGCATCCAAGAGATCGTTCGCCAGCAGGGCCCGGCGGTGCTGGAAGGCCTTACGCCCGTGGGAGAGGGTGAAGGCCACCTCCGCCAAGTCGAGGTCAGGGTTGTCCCGCAGATGGTCGGCCAGGCGGGCCGTGGACCGCTCCAGGGCGGCGGCGCTCTTGGCCGAGAGGAGCACGAGCTGCCGGGAGCGCGATGCGGTGGTGGGGACCGCCGCGGGCGCCTCCTCCAGCACCAGGTGCACGTTGGTCCCCCCCATGCCCAGCGAGGTCACACCGGCCCGGCGGAGCTTCCCTTCCGGCCAGGGGCGCAGCTCCGTGTTGACGAAGAACGGGCTGCCGGCGAAATCGATCCGCGGGTTGGGCTTCTCGAAGTGCAGGCTGGGCGGAATGGCGCCGTGGTGGAGGGCCAGCGCGGCCTTGATCAGGCCGCAGACCCCGGCCGCCGTGTCCAGGTGGCCGATGTTGGTCTTCAGCGAGCCGATGGCGCAGTAGCTCCGCCGCTCGGGGTCCGCGAACACCTTCGACAGGGCCGCGATCTCGATCGGATCGCCCAGCGCCGTGCCGGTGCCGTGGCACTCGATGTAGGAGACCGTGCGGGGATCGACCCCGGCGTTCTCATAGGCCTGCCGGTAGACGTCCACCTGCCCCTCGACCGACGGCGCCATGAAGCTCACCTTCAGCGAGCCGTCGTTGTTGCAGGCCGACCCCTTGATCACCGCGTAGATGGTGTCCCCCTCGGCCAGCGCGTCCTCCAGGCGCTTGAGCACCACCACCCCGGCGCCGTGGCCGGAGACGAAGCCGGTGGCGGACGCGTCGAAGGCGCGGCAGTGGCCGTCGCGCGCCGTGGTCCCCCCCTCCTGGAAGAGGTAGCCCGAGGTCTCCGGCAGGTGGATCGACACGCCCCCCGCCAGCGCCATGTCGCAGTCGTGCTGGAGCAGGGCCACGCGGGCCTGGTGCACCGCCGCCAAGGAAGTCGAGGAAGCGGTCTGCACGGTGACGCTCGGGCCCTTCAGGTTGAGCTTGTAGGAGACCCGCGAGGTCATCGGATCTTTGTCATTCCCTAGCGACGCCTGGAGGGTGTCCACGGAGGCGACCAGCTCCATGTGGGGGAGCAGGTTCATGATCATGTAGGTATTCATGCTCAGGCCCGCGTACACCCCCACCAGGCCGGGGAAGCGGTCGGAGTCCCAGCCGGCGTGCTCCAGGGCCTGCCACGAGCATTCGAGGAAGAGCCGGTGCTGCGGGTCCATCAGCTCGACCTCGCGCGGGTTGAGGCCGAAGAAGGCGGCGTCGAAGAGGTCGACGTCGCCCAGGATCCCCTTGGCCCGCACGTAGTTGGGGTTCTCGACCGTGGCCGGATCGACCCCCGCCGCCAGCAGCTCCTCGGCGGTGAAGAAGGTGATCCCCTCGCGCCCGCCCGCCAGGTTGCGCCACAGCTCGTCGATCGACTTCGCGCCCGGGAAGCGGCCGGCCATGCCCACGATGGCCACGTCCTGGCTGCCGCCCCGGCGGCCGCGGCGGGGGGCGGCGGCCGGCGCCTCGGCCTCTACCGCCGCGCCCGAAGAGAGGTGGCGAGCCAGCGAGGAGACGGTCGGATACTGGAACAGCTCGATCAGCGAGATCTCCCGGTTCAGGGTCTCCTTGAGCCGCGCGTGCACCCGCGCCATGCGCAGCGAGTGGCCGCCCAGGTCGAAGAAGCTGTCGTCGATCCCCACCGTCTCGACCTTGAGCTCCTCCTGCCAGAGCGCGGTGATGGCGCGCTCCAGCTCGCTCCGCGGCGCGCTGTAGGCGCTCGCCAGCTCCGGCCGGGCGCGGTCCGGCGCCGGCAGGGCCGCGAGGTCGACCTTGCCGTTGGCGGTGAGCGGCAGGGCCGGCAGGGTCACCAGCGCCGCGGGCACCATGTAGTCGGGCAGCCGCTCGCGCAGATAGACGAGGAGCTCACCGACCGTCGGCGCCGCCCCCTCCTCCGGCACCAGGTAGGCCACGAGCCGCGGCTCGCCGCCGTCCGCGCGCACCGTGACGGCGCTCTCCCGCACCCGCGGGTGCAGGGCCAGCGCCGACTCGATCTCGGCCAGCTCGATGCGGTAGCCGCGCAGCTTGACCTGCTGGTCGACGCGGCCGAGGTAGACCAGCTCGCCGTCCGAGCGGATCAGCCCCAGGTCGCCGGTGCGGTACATCCTCCCGCCGGTGGCCCAGGGGTCGGGCAGGAAGCGGCCGGCGGTGGCGCCGGGCTCCCCCAGATAGCCGCGGGCGAGCCCATCGCCGGCCACGAAGATCTCCCCCGGGCAGCTGGCCGGCAGCGGCTGGAGATGGCGGTCGAGCAGGTAGACCCGGTGATTCATCAGCGGCCGGCCGATCGGCGGGATCGACCCCGGCGCGAGGTCGGCCGCCACCAGCTCATGGCAGGTCGAGCAGACGCTCGTCTCGGTGAGGCCGTAGCCGTTGACGATGCGCACGCGGCCGATCAGCTTGTCCACGTCGCCGGCCGACAGCGCCTCGCCGCCCACCAGGAGCAGCCGCAGCCGGGGCAGCCGCTCGTGCAGGGCGTTGAGGCCCGCCATCATGGAAGGGACGGTGGAGACGATGGAGATGCCGTGGCGCTCGATCAGGGGCGTGAGGGCGGTGACGTCCAGCAGCTCGGCCCGCTCGGGCAGCACCAGCGCGCCCCCGGCGCAGAGCAGCGGGAAGATCTCCCCCACGAAGCTGGCGAAGCCGATCGCCGTGAGCGGCAGGATGCGGTCCGCCGGCTGCGGCCGGTAGCTGGCGAGGAACGAGGCCACCAGGTTGACCACGTTGCGGTGGGTGAGCAGCACCCCCTTGGGCACCCCGGTCGAGCCCGACGTGTAGATCACGCAGGCGAGATTCGCCGCCGTGACCGGCGACGGCACCGGCGAGCCGTCCTCACGCGCGATCTCCGCCGCCGCCGCGTCGAGGGCCAGCACGGCCGGCCCCGGCTCCTCTCGCCGCCAGAGCCGGCTCTCGGTGACCACCAGCCCGATGCCGGCGCTCGCGAGCATGGCGTCCACCCGGCCGCGCGGCGTCTCGGGATCGACCGGCAGGTAGGCGCCGCCCGCCTTCAGCACGCCGATCAGCGCCACCATCAGCTCCGGCGAGCGCTCCAGGCAGACCGCCACCCGCGACTCCGGGCCTACCCCCGCCTCCCGCAGGCGCCGCGCCAGGCGGTTGGACCGGCGGTCGAGCTCGCAGTAGGTGAGGGCGTGGCCGCCCGAGATCACCGCCACGGCGTCCGGGCTGCGCAGCGCCTGCTCGGCCAGGAGCTCGGGCAGCGTGGCCTCGTGCCGGTGCTCGGCCGCGGTGTCGTTCCACACCGAGATGAGCTGGCGCTCCTCCTCCGGTGTGATCAGCGGCAGCTCCGAGAGGGGCGCGGCCGGATCGGCGGCGATGCCGGTCAGCAGCCGCTCGAAATGGCGCCCCCAGCGCTCGGCCGTGGCCGCGTCGAAGAGCTGGACGTTGTAGTCGAAAGAGGCGATGAAGGCCTCGTCCACCTCCCCCACGGTGAGGGTGAGGTCGAACTGGGCGATCCGCTGCTCCAGGGGCACGATCTCCAGACGCAGCCCGCCCACGTCGGCATAGGCCCCCGGCTCGCCCAGGGCGCAGGCGGTCAGCTCCTGGCCGTCCGCGAGCTGCGCCTTCTGCAGCACGAACATGGCCTGGAACAGCGGCGAGCGGCCGGGATCGCGCCGCGGCGCCAGCCGCTCGACCAGCAGCGGGAATGGGAAATCCTGATGCTCGAAGGCACCCAGGGCGTCCGCGCGGGTGCGGGCCAGGAGATCGGTGAAGCCGGGCTCCCGGCCGTCCGCCTCGGCGCCCGCCTCGGTGCGGAAATCGGCGCGCAGCACTAAGGGATTGACGAAATAGCCCAGCGTGCGCGCGAAGCCGGCGCGGGTGCGGGCCGCCGTCACCGTGCCCACCAAAAGGTCCTCCTGGCCGGTGTAGCGGTGGAGCAGCGTCTCGAACGCCGCCAGCAGGGTGACGAACGGGGTGGCCCCGTGCGCGCGCCCCAGCTCCTTCAGCCGCGCCGAGAGGTGCGGCGAGAGCCGGATCTGCCGCGCCGCCCCCTCGTAGGTCTGCACCCGCGGCCGGGGGCGGTCGGTGTGCAGGTCGAGCACCGGCAGCTCGCCGCCCAGCCGCGAACGCCAGTAATCCCACAGCCGCTCCCCCTCGGGGCCCGCGAGCATCTCCTCCTGCCAGCGCACGGCGTCGGTGAAGAGCAGCCCCGGCGCCGGCAGCTCCAGCCGCTCCCCCGCCTTGAGCGCCGGATACAGGATCGCGAGATCGTCCAGCAGCAGGCCCAGCGACCAGAAGTCGGTGACGATGTGGTGCATCGCCAGCAGCAGGACGTGCTCCAGGGCCCCGCGCCGGAGCAGCGCCACCCGCATCAGCGGCCCGGTCTCCAGATCGAACGGCCGGCGCGCCTCGGCCTCCAGAGCCTCGGCCAGCCGGTGATCGCTCCACCCCTGGGCGTCCAGCTCCGCGAACGCCGGCTCGAATTGACCCCCTGAAGACGGATGGACTCTCTGCACCGGCTCCCCCCGCAATGCCGGGAAGGTGGTGCGCAGCACCGGATGGCGCGCGATCTGGGCGGCGATCGCCGCCCGCAGCGCCGCCACGTCGAGCTCGCCGCGGACGCGCACCGCGCTCGCCACGTTGTACGCCGCGCTCTGGGGATCCAGCGCGTGCAGGAGCCAGAGCGACTGCTGGCCCCGCGACAGCGGATGGTCCCCGATCTCCTGCCCGGGCTGGACGGCGGCCGGCGCCGCTCCCCTGGCGCGCTCCAGGATGGCGTCCGCCAGCTCGGCCAGGCTGCCGCCCGCGAAAAAGCTTTCCATGGACAGCACCGCCCCGAGCCGCGACTCCACAGCGTGCATCAGCTCCATCACGGCCAGCGAATCGAGCGGGTAATGATCGAGCGGTTGATCGAGATCGATCTCCTCGACCGTCACCCCCGCCCGCGCCGCCACCTCGGCGGCCAGCCAGCGGCGGACCCCCTCCGGATGATCGAGATCGACGGGCTCCACCGGCGCCGCCGATCCGTTCGCAGCCACGTTCGCCGGCGCCTCCCAGGCGCTCAGAGCTTCAAGAGTGCCGTCGAGGAAGCGCGCGCGGCAGGCCGAGCGCTGGATCTTGCCGCTGGTGGTCTTGGGGATCGTCGCCGGCCGCAACAGGACCACCGCGTGGACCTGCGCCTCGTGCTCGTCCGCCACCGCCCGGCGGATGGCGGCCACGACCTCGGCCGGCTCCTCCTCCCGGTGCTCGCGCCGCATCTCCTGTGCCACCACCAGCCGCTCCTCGCCGTCCACCTCCACGGCGAAGGCGGCGCCGCACCCCGGGCGCAGGGCCGGATGCGAGCGCTCGACCGTCAGCTCGACGTCCTGCGGATAGTGGTTCCGCCCGCGCAGGATGATCAGATCCTTGATCCGCCCGGTGACGAACAGCTCGCCGCCATCCCCTAAAAATCCGAGATCCCCCGTGCGCAGCCAGGGGCCGTCGCCGTCCGCCGCGCGCGCGCCGAAGCTGGCCGCCGTGGCCTCCGGCAATCCCCAGTAGCCGGCGGCCACGGCCGGACCGGCGATCCAGATCTCCCCCACCGCGCCCGGCGCGCAGGGAGCGCCCGCTTCGGGATCGACCGGCTCCACCACCTCGAGCCGCGCCCCTTCCGGAGCCACGCCGCAGCCGATCAGAACGCGGGCCCCCGGCTCCTCCGGCGAAGCGGCCACGGCGCGATGACGCTCGAGCTCGGCCGCCGCGAAGGCCGTGGCCTGAGCGCCGCTCCCCCGCCGCACGCACGCCGCCAGCAGCGTCCCCTCGGCCAAGCCGTAGCAGGGGAGGAACGCCTCCGGGCGGAAGCCGCACGGCGTGAAGGCCGCCGCGAACCGTTGCAGCGTGGCGGCGCGCACCGGCTCGGCGCCGTTGAAAGCCAAAGTCCAACTCGACAAATCGAGCGTCTCCCGCTCCTCCGGGCCGATCCGCTCGGCGCACAGGTCGTAGGCGAAGTTGGGGCCGCCGCTGGTGGTGCCGCGGTAGCGGGAGATCGCCTGCAGCCAGCGCAGGGGGCGCTGGAGGAACGCGACCGGCGACAGCAGGACCGCCGGATTGCCCACGTAGAGTGGCGTCAGGATGCCGCCGACCAGCCCCATGTCGTGGTAGGGAGGGAGCCAGATCACCGTCCGCTCCGCCGGCGTCTGCGCGAAGGCGCTGCGGATCTGCGCCAGATTGCCGAGCAGATTGGCGTGGCGGAGCATCACCCCCTTGGGCGCCGCCGTGGAGCCGGAGGTGTACTGGAGAAAGGCGAGCGCCTCCGCCCCCACGCGGGGGTCCCGCCACTCCTCCGCTCCCGCCTCCATCTCGGCCCCTTCGGCCGCCTGCCAGAGCACGCCCGGCCGGCGCGGGAGCTGCCGGTCGAGGCCGGAGAGCACGGCCCCGGTGGACAGCACAGCCTTGGCCCCGGCGCTCTCCTGGATCGATTGCAGACGCGCCGAAGGGCGGCGCGACCGCGGCGGATAGGCGGGGACCGCCACCGCTCCGGCATAGAGGCAGCCGAAGAAAGCCGCGATGTAGTCAAGCCCCGGAGGATAGAGGAGGAGCACCCGGTCGCCGGCGCCGATCCCTTCGCGGGCCAGCGTCGCGGCGAGCCCGCGCGCCCGCCGGTCGAGCCCGGCGTAGGTGAGATGGGCCTCGGCCGTCTCGCCGTCGAGCAGGAACGTATAGGCGAGGCCGTCCCCCTGGCGCTCGGCCCGGCGGCGCAGCACCTCGACCAGAGTCGTCCCCGGGACGCTCCCCGCCTCCAGAAGAGAATCCGCTTCCAAAACACTACCTCCGGCCCCGCGGCTCGCGAGGCGCGCTGATCTACCGTCTCTTTATGCGGCGATACTCCAAGGCTGGACGACGTCCGAGCTCGGGGCTGTACTTCCCCCTTGCAGGGGCGTTACACAACGTCTAGTGCCTCTAGCCCTGGGGAGAGGGACAAAGATGCAAATACCGCATATTCCTACGTTTTCAAGACTTTCAATCGAAGTTTCAATAGGCCGTTCCCGGATGCCCGCCGCCAGGGCGTGATACAACCATTTATGGAAAACGGAGCCGCCATGTCGCCCCCCATCTCTCCCCTGTCCGCCGTGCTGACCGACATCGAGGGGACCACCACCTCGATCGCTTTCGTCTACGACGTCCTCTTCCCCTACGCCGCGGCCCGCCTGGAGCGGATCTGCGGCCAGCCCGACCCCGGGCCCGAGCTCCGGGAGGCGCTCGCCCAATTGCGCGCCGAGCACGCCCAGGAGGCCGCCGCCGACCCGCCGCCATTCGGCGCCCCGTACGCCCGCTGGTTGATGGAGCGGGACCGTAAGTCGACCGGGCTCAAGCTTCTTCAAGGGCTGATCTGGGACGAGGGGTACGCGCAAGGCGAGATCCGCGGCCACGTCTACCCGGACGTACCGCCCGCGCTGAAGGCCTGGCATGAGCAGGGCCGCAGGCTGCGCGTCTTCTCCTCCGGCAGCGTACACGCGCAGAAGCTCCTCTTCGGGCACACCGATCATGGCGACCTCACCTCCTATTTCGAAGGTTTCCACGACACCCGGACCGGCCCCAAGCAAGACCCCGCCGCCTACACCGCCATCGCCGCCGCCTTCGCCCTGCCCCCGGGCGAGATCCTCTTCCTCTCCGACGTCACCCCCGAGCTCGACGCCGCGTCCCAAGCCGGCTACCGCACCGGCCTCCTCGTCCGCCCCGGAAACCGGCCCGCCGAGCCAGGGATTCATCCTGTCTACGGCAGCTTTGGGGAGATTGGATGAGTCGGGGAAAATGTTTCCCCCGCTCTCAATTTCTTATAAACGTTTGGGCTCTCGGAGCTTTACCCAAGGACGAGATTTGAAGACCAGCCCCGCAGGGGCGGCATGAGCCGCGGTGGGTGCCCCGACTTCAGCGATTTTGCTATTTGTTGATTCCCAGGCTTCCAGAAGCAGTGATTTGGTTGACGGGACTCTTCTCCAACTCGATACCCGGCCCCTTGAGCTTCGAAATCTGTGGAAGAACAAGGCCGACGATCAGGAACACGAGTGCACCAAACGTCAACTTCGCGTATTGTCCTATGTCAAATTTATCAGTTTTATAGAACCAGAATCCGATCTGAGCGGCAATGAGGATAAAAAACGATGGCGCCAAAATCAACCAAGGCGCGAGCTTGCGCGTAACCCAATCCGGCGTGAAGACACCTCGCCGCTTAGTAATCTTATCCCTGGCGCGTTCTCCCTTGTAGTGCTCGGGATCGTGCCTGCAGCACTGCTCGAAATCCTCGTGGGACGCGCTGAGTAGAGACTCGTCGCCGAGTGGACCCAACGCCTCGTAGGCTTTGACCGCCGCGTAGCCCCTTGCATAGAACATGGCCGCCAATTCTTTGGGTGTGACGCGCTTCGATCCTTGGCGCGATTCTGCTAGTTGGATGGCACGGCCGTAGTGTTTGCGTGCTACGTAATAAAGATCTGTCTCTCCCGCGTCGGCCATTGCGGTATAGACTTCTCCAAGGCCAACTTGCGAATCGATGTGCTCCTCGGTGATTTGCAGAATCCTCCGATATTCTTTTTCAGAAAGATCGACCTTCTTAATTTTTAGATATGTCTCCGCCAAATTACTCCAGATTGTGAGGTCAGCAGGACTGACCTTGTGAGCCTTTTCGAAGTAGTCCGCCGCTCGAAAGTAGTCCTCGATGCGACTGTAGGCGACGCCGAGGCTGCCGCAAATCTCAGGATCTTCGGGATAGCGTCTGTGAGTCATTTCCAGATGCTCGCAAGCTTCATGATATTTTTCGATTTTGAGGTACAGCTTACCGAGTTGCTTGCGGGACTCAAGACTCTCGGATTGCTCCAGTCGCTGCCGCAGGATCAGCTCGCTTCGTTCGAAGTGCTCGCGGGCCTTCCAGAGCTCAGCGAGCTTGTCTTCGATGGGGTGGGCGTGGAAAGTCTGTTCCCAGTGCCGGGTGAGCTTTTCCTTGATGTGATGGGAGTGGAAATTCTGCTGGCAGCGCTCAGTATAGAGGTCGCCGAGACTCATAAGGAGGCCTGGGTGGTCTGGATTGACACTTAAACCTTCCAGGAAGACGTCCTCTGCTGCGTTGAAGTCTCCCTCTATATCGTATAGGACACCGCCGTAATAGAAGAAGAAATCGGCGTTCTTCTCATCGCGCGCTGATATTCTCCTCCGACCGTATACCTGTAGCGCATCCTTCCAGGCCCGGCGCCCAGCCTTGTAGTCGCCCTGCTTCCACAAATAGTACGCGACGTTGTGGTACGCGTATGCGAAATCAGGATTAACCCGCATGGCGTGACGGGTCTTCTCGATGGCCTCACGAAAGTGGCCCTGCTTGTCGAGAACGAGTCCCCAGTTGTGGTAGGCCTGAGCGGACTTCGGATCGAGCTCTGTGGCACGGCGGTGCTGCTCGATGGCCTCGGTAGGCTTGCCTTGATTCTCGAGGGCCGCCCCCCAGTTGATGTGAATATTAGCATCGGTAGGTGCTAATTCTTCTGCCTGCCGGTACTTCTCGATGGCCTCGCCGTATTTCTGCTGGTTGGCGAGAGCGACGCCCCAGCCGTGAAGAGCCTGAGCGTGCCTCGGGTCGATCTCCGTTGCTCGGCGGTACTGTTCAACGGCTTCGTCAGACTTGCCTTGTGCCGCTAGGGTCGCCCCCCAGTTCTTGTGGATCTCAGCGCTTGCAGGATCTAGCTCCGCTGCCTGCCTATACTTCTCGATGGCCTCGCCGTATTTCTGCTGGTTGGCGAGAGCGACGCCCCAGTTGTGGTGGGCCTGAGCGGACTTCGGATCGAGCTCTGTGGCACGGCGGTGCTGCTCGATGGCCTCGGCAGGCTTGCCTTGATTCACGAAGGCTGCCCCCCAGTTGATGTGAATATTAGCATCGGCAGGTGCTAATTCTTCTGCCTGCCGGTA
>DASXJP010000275.1:0-32531 GCA_036497345.1 Thermoanaerobaculia bacterium | reverse complement strand
GTGGGGGAATGTTCCGTCCGCCCTGGGGAAGCTCTCCCCGCCGGGAACGATAGCTCCGGCGAAAAAGGGCGAGGCCTCCCCTTTTCCGGGGAGCCGCTCCCGGACCGGGGAGGACGTTCCAGACCTCGGGGGAATGTTCCGTCCCAGTGGACGAATGTTCCAGCGGTTTGGGGAATGTTCCATCCCAGCCGACGAATGTTCCAGCGGTTTAGGGGAATGTTCCGTCCAACGGGTTGGAACATTCGTCGGTTCTGGGGAATGTTCCGTCCAACAGGTTGGAACATTCGTCGGTTCTGGGGGATGTTCCAACTTTCTGATGGAACATTCGTCCAACAGGTTGGAACATTCCCCTTTTTTGGGGAACGGTTCCCCTCCGGCGACGGAACATTATCCCGCTGCGACGAACGGGTATGGCGAAGTGCCGAACGGCCCCCAGGCGGCACGGGAGGGCTCCCGACGCCCCGAGGCCGACTTTCGAGACACCCTCTGAAAGGCCGCGAGAGCTCGGCTCGGCGTTCCGCTCTATTTAGTTTGAGGTTCTCGCGGCCTTTCAGGCCGCTGGGAGATCTGCCGACTGCTGACCCAGGGCGTCGGCCTCCGGCCTCGGCCCTGGGCTGGAATCTCCCGGCCCGTTGGGCCGGTTTCGTCAGGCGTTCTTGGTCGCCCGGCCCGACCGGCGGCACGGTCGCACGGGAATCCGCCACCTACTGCTTCTGAAGGCTCTGCGTCTCCTGCACCCTGTATTCGCCGATCAGTTGCCCCGTCTGGGCGTCGGTGACCCGCCACACCGCGGTGCCGGTCGGGGACATCTTGTTTCCCGAGACCGTGGCCGTCTGGAGGGACTGGGTGAGTTGGAGCTCCATATTCAGGACCCGACCCGGGTTGTCGGGGCAGACCACGCTCTGGACCGTGCAGGCCGGCGTCGTGCTCGACGGCTGGGCCAGGAAGGTGACCATGGAGCCGTTGACGGTCCCGCTGAAGGGGCAGGTGACGGCGTTGTTGAGGGTCTGGAGCGCGGCGAAGCTCGAGCCGCTCTGCGTGATCTCCCAGCGGGCGGGGACCGTGAGGGGGTGGAAATTGTCCGCCAGGCAGGTGCCCGACGCCGAGAGCGACGTCGCCGTTCCCACCCAGACGCCCTGGATGGACACGGGCGGATTGGACGGCTCGGACGGGGTGCCTCCGCCGCCGCCGCCGCAGGAGAGGATTCCGGTGGCAAGGACGAGGAACGTTGCGAGGAGGAGCAGGGTACGGCGGTCTGGCGAAGCGCTCACGCGGTGAGACTCTCCCTTCAAGGCGACTGAATTTTCACGAACTCTACCACACGCCCGGCCCAGGCCGGTCACCGGGTCACGCGCTCGATCACGAATTGTCCATCCTCCAGCGCGTGGTAGTAGAGGGAGCGGCCGTCCGGCGAGAGGGCGGGAGCCTCGGCGAAGCCCTGGATGGCGTCCACGCGCTCGGGCGGGCCGAAGGGGTCCTGCGGGAAGGTGCGGTAGGTAGGCCCGGTAGATCGCGGGCTGGGCGCCGGCAGCGCCGGGATCGAGCCGGGTGAAGAAGAGCTCCAGGCCGTCCGCCGAGGTGGCCGGCGCGTATTCCAGCGCCGGGGTGTTGATCTGGGCCAGCAGCCGCGCGCTGTCGGGCAGCCGCTGGAACCCGGAGCCGCGGCGCCGGGCGATCACCAGGTCCGCGCCGGCGGGGACGGCCCCGCCGGTGAACAGGCCGTCGACGAAGTACAGGGTGTTGCCGTCGGCGCTGAGTCGTCTCATGAGAGATCCCATCAGAGAGGTTGAATCCACACTTCCGGATGCGCCACCGCCAATCTCTCCAGATCCTCGCGGTCCCCGGTGAGGATCTGGGCCCCACCGGCTTCCACGGCCTGCGCCACGACGAGCGCGTCCACGGTCGAGGAGGAGCGAGCCGACCCCAGGAGCTGACCGGCGGTGCGGCCATGAGCCTCCTGGGCCACAGGCACCGACCCGATCGCTTTCAGGATTCGGTTGAGGGGAGCGTCGCGCGGTCCACCCCGAACCGTCTCGGCCAGGACCACCACCGGAATCTCGATCGACGCCCCGAGCTCCAGGGCCCGGGAGAGGAAAGCCCGCGCCCGCTGGTCTCCTCGGGACAGAGCGATCACCGCCCCTGAATCGAGGATCAGGCGCTGCGGCGCCTGGTAGCCCGTTCTCCGGGTCCCGGCCATGCTCGACGGACCTCCTCAAGGATCTGTGGCTCAATGGGTCCGTGCTCCTGCTCGAGCTCGGCGAGCAGGCCGGCGACACGGTCGTGCTGCAATTGGTTCCGGAGCGCGCGGTTGACGTAGCTCGACAGCTTCCGGGTGCCGACGGCTTCGCGAGCCTCGGTGAGAAGCTCTTCGTCCAGAGTGAGGGAGACCTTCTCGGTGCGCATGTCTGAATCCTACTCCGGGTAGGATTTTCGAGCAAGAGGGGCGCCGAAACGTTTTCCGCGGCCTCGACACTCTCCGCAGACGCTCTCGTTCACCCTGCCGGCCCAACGGGCTCAGCTCCAGGGTGGAGACCGTATGCCGGCATTTGCAGAGAGGTATTTCAATGACTCTTTCGGCTTATCTCAGACGTACCCTGACCCTTGGGCTCGGGCTGCTCCTCACTTTCGCCACGCTTGCCGGCGCACAGGCTTTGCGATCCGGCATCCATGCCTTCCCGGCACGCGGCGTCAAGCGCCATGGAGCGCCGCTGATTCTCAAATCGACGCCAAATCTGGTCTTCCACGGCGGACCGGTGATCACTTCGGCCCATGTGGTCTTCATCTTTTGAGGACCGAGCTTCAACAATGTCGCCTCGCCTGATTACAGCTACGCCCAGACTCTGCAAAGCTTCCGGAACCAATTCGGCACCACCCCCGAATACAACACCATCACACAATACAGCGGCAGCAACGGGACCATCGCGCTGACCAACCTTGCCGCGGGGACACCGGACTGGCTCGACACCTCGACCCCGCCGACAGTAATCACCGACGCCATAGCGCAGGGCGAGGTCAATACATATCTGTCGACCCATGGCTTCGACGCGAACGCGATCTATGAGGTAGTCCTCCCGACCGCCTCGTACTCGTCGGTGCCAACCTTCGGGGGCACGTCGTGCGGCGGAACGCCGCTCGCGTACTGCGCTTATCATGGTTATTACACGAGCGGCGCCAACTTCGTGAAGTACTCCGTCCAGCCGTATCCGAATTGCACCGGCTGCCAGGTCTCCGGCTGGTCGGCGGTCCAGAACCAGGAGCAATTTGTCACTCACGAGACGCGCGAGGCAGTGACCGACCCGCAGCTCGACGCCTGGTTTGACGACGTCTACCCTTACAAAGAGGCCGACGACAAGTGCGCCTGGATTCCCCAGCCGTTCATCGGCACCGGCGGTTATAGCTACCAATATGAGTGGTCGAACGCGGTGAGCGGGTGTGTGGCCAGCACGCCGATCGTCCCCAGCTATGCGGGGACTTTTGAGCATGACGGCTGCGACACGCTGTCGGGTTGGGCGGCGGATCGCAACCGCCCCAACGTCTCGATCAACGTATCCATCTATAACAACGGGACCCTGCTCACCACCATCCTGGCGAACGGCTCCCGCCCTGACGTGGGCGCCACTCTGGGGGACAATGGGCTGCACGGTTTTTCGATCCCCACGCCGGTCAGCCTCCAGGACGGGCATTCGCATCTGGTCAGCGTACGGTTCGAGGGGTCCAGCACGGAGCTCGCTTCCAGCCCGACTTCGCTGACCTGCGCTCCACCGCCCAACTACGCGGGGAATCTGGACCATGCGGGATGCGATACTCTCACGGGCTGGGCGGCCGACGACAACCGCCTCAACACGCCGATCAACGTGTCCGTCTATGACAACGGAGCCCTGGTCACCACCGTCCTGGCGAACCTCTCCCGCCCTGACGTGGGCACCTACCTGGGGGACAACGGCCTGCACGGCTTCTCGATCCCCACGCCGCTCAGCTTCCAGAACGGGCTCTCGCATCAGGTGAGCGTGCGGTTCGAAAGCTCCGCGACGAATCTTTCCCTGAGCCCTGCAACGCTGACCTGCAACAATCCGGCGCCGGTGGCCGACTTCACCTTCACCTGCACGGGTCTTTCCTGCTCGTTCAACGGCACGAGCTCGACCGGGACCGGCCTCTCCTACGCCTGGAGCTTCGGCGATTCGGGCACCGGCTCTGGAGGAACGATCAATCATAATTATCCGAACGTCAGCGGCACCAACGTCTATACGGCGACCCTCACGATCACGGATTCATGGGGCCGGCAGTCGTCCAAGAGCAAGAAGATCTCGGTCACTAACGATCCGGTCGTCTCGGCGCCGAATTACTTCTCCGTGGCCCCCTGCCGGATCCTGGATACCCGCAACACCACGATCCTGTCGAACAATCAGCCGCGGGTCGTCAACATCGCCGGGCTCTGCGGAATCCCGAGCTCGGCCAAGGCCGTCTCGTTCAACGTCACGGCCGTCTCGCCGACCGGCAGCGGCAAGATCACCCTCTACCCGGGCAATCTCACGGCCTCGTGGTCAGGAGCCAAGAGCAGCCTCAACTTCGATCCGGTGAGCTCAACGCGAGCCAACAGCGCCGTCATCGAGCTGGCGACAGACAACACCGGCACGCTGGGGATCAACGCCTCGGTGTCGGGCTCGCCCGGGCAGGTCCATCTCGTCCTCGACGTCCAGGGGTACTTCAGCACCGATACGACTGCGGCCGCGGGAGCGCAGGGGCCGCTGGGCTTCCAGACCCTCTCCCCTTGCCGGATGGCCGACACCCGGACTCGAATTCGCCGCTCGTGGCGGGCACCGTGCGGACCTTCACGGCACAGGGAGTCTGCGGGATGCCGGCCGGGGCCGCCGTGGCCTCGCTGCACATCGGCGTGCCGGGACCTGCCTACAGCGGATACATTACCCTGTTCCCGAGCAATATCGCCGCTCCAGGGGTCTCGACGATCAACTTCCAGAGCGGGACCTCGAATCCGCGCAACGGCGCCCGGGTCAGCCTCTCTCCCACCACACCCGATTTCGCCGCCCTGTTTTCAGGGACCACGGGCGCGTCCGTGCACGCCTACTTCGACGTCAACGGCTACTTCAAATCGGACGCCCCCCTCAAGTACCACCCCATCACCCCGTGCCGGCCGGTCGATACGAGCGATCCGGCTCTGGGCGGGCCGGTCCTGGTGACCGACACGGTGCGGACATTCCAGATCCAGGGGAGCTGCGGAGTCCCCGTCGGCGCCAAGGCGGTGCTCGTCCGTCTGGTGGTCTCCTCTCCCACCTCGGCGGGCGACTTGACCGTCTATCCTTCGAACCTCTCTCTGCCTGCGATTTCGACGGTCAAATTCGACGCCAACGAGCCCGGCCTCTCCATGGGCACGATCGTCCCCCTGTCCACCCTGGCGAACGACCTCGCCGTCAGCCCGGGCCAGATGACCGCGGGCGGCACCGTGAGCCTGGCGATCGACGTTTTCGGCTACTTCCAGTAGCCGCAACCAAGCTTCAAACCAGCCGGCGGGCCTTGGGCTCGCCGGCTTCAGCTCCTCGCGGGAACCACACGGTCGCGGACGCGGTAGAGCAGGCTCCGGAGGCGATGGAGCCCGATTTTCCACATCTGCCGGGTCGCCATCTCTCTCAACATCGCGCAGTCCGAGCGGAGCTGATGGATGTATGGATACGGCTCGACGGGCAGGGAGCCGGCCACGAGAGGGAAGAAGTTGCCGGTCAGGACGCTCTGCGTGCGGCCGTCCATGTAACAGATCGTCATGGCGCGCCGCGGCACGGAGGTCGGGTTCACTCCGGAGCGATGGATCAGCCAGTTGTGGAGCAGGACGGCATGCCCGGCCTCGACCTCCAGCGGCAGGACGCGCTCCGGAGGGCAATGGACCCGCACGTGCTCTTCCGCGACCGTGCTGCCGTAAAGGCTCAGCAGACCCAGGCGGTGGGTCCCGGGGATCACCTCCAGGCAGCCGTTCGCCCGCGTCGCCGGGTCGAGGGCGACCCAGACGGTGACCAGGGGATCGCGGTCGAGAGCCCAGACGTTGCCGCCGTCCTGGTGCCACGGCAGGACCGTGCCCTGGCCGGCGGGCTTGTTCATCACCATGGCGCGGAAGATCGAGATCGGAGCGTGCGGGCCATACTGGCGCGCGCAGATCTCCAGGAAGAGCGGGTGCTTGACCAGCCGCACGAAGAGATCGTCGGTCTCGAGGCCCTGGATCTTGCGGTAGAGCCGGGTGCCGTGCTCGAAGGCCCGGACGGCCTGGGGAAGCTCCTCATAGACACCGCCGGTATCGAGCTGCATCTGCACGTCCGGGTTCTTCACGTTGCCCAGAGCGAGATCGTCGGCCCGCCGCCGCAGGGCTTCCAGCTCCTCCGGCTCCACGACCTTGCCGAGATGCAGGAAGCCGTCCCGGGAATAATCGTTCCATTGCTGATCTGTCAGCACTCTCGTCTCCTCTATGATCCTTCTCTGCCATCCCTGAGCGGCCTGGACGGCGAGGTCGACCGACCGCTCCATCCGGTTGACGACGCCCCGCCAGTGTCCGGCTTCCGCTTCGCTGGCCTGGCGTTCCAGGACGAGAGCGGAGAGGGCCGCCTCCGCCAGGCGGCCGGCCCGTTCGGCCGGCCAGCCGAGGAGGCGCGGCGGCGCGGCGGCGCCTCGCGTCCGTCCCAGCCGCGCCAGCAGTTGCCGCCAGCGGCGCTCCTCCTGGTCTGCGAACGGCTCCCGCACCCGGATCATCGCCGCGGCGATCTCCTCCCGCCGGCTCCAGAGACGGCGGAAGGCCCCGATCAGACCGAATCTCTCGGCGTCCGCGGCCGACTGGCACCAGGCCTCCATCCCGAGATGGGCGAGGGCGCCCTGGAGCTTGATCCGGGTGTAATCGTCGCGATAGATCCCTAAGCAGGGGACTCCGGCGGCCGTCGCGAATACCAGGGGATGATACCTGGACGACACCACGGCCGCCGCTCGCTGCGTCACCCAGACGGTCTCCGCGGGCGGCATCACGGGCAGCAGCTCGCACTCGACCCGCTCGTCCCGCAGGAGCCGGGCGAGCGCGGCTCCCGCCCGGCCGTCCTCGTCGCCCAGGCTGCCCAGGGGCCCGACGTGAGGCAGGAAGGCGAGGCGCAGCCGGCTCTCGGCCGCGATCGCGGCGAGTTGAAGGGCCACGCTGCACAGCCCTGAGCGGGAGCCCATCGCGGCGAAGGCGGGGTCCAGGGTGACGAGCAGGAACGGCGCGTCCGGACCGCCGCGATCCGCGGGCGGCCGCCCGGCGAGGAAGAACGCGTCGTCGGGCTGATAGCTGAGGCGGTCAGTCGATACTCCCATCTCCAGCGCCAGCGCCGCCGAGGGGAGCTCACGGACCCCCAGCAGGTCCACGCCGGCCAGGGCCTCCGCCAGCGCGGAGCGATCCACGGGGTTGAGCTCGGGGCCGATCGTCTGGCCACCGGTGACGACGGGCAGGCCTCGCCGCCGGGCCTCGCCGATCCACCGGATCCGCTGGTGGAGGAGCTCGGGCCAGGTCGACGAGAGATTGCCCCCGCCGGAAAGGAACAGCCCGTCCGCTCCCTCCAGGACGGCCGCGGCGCTCGGCCCTCCGGCCCCACCTCTCACCTCGCGGCCGACCACGGTCACGCGGACCTCGGGATCGTGCCGGCGCAGCGCCTCGACGTTCGCCAGGAGCATCGCCTCGTCCCCGACGTGGAACGGCTCCGGACCGACGTCGGCGACGATAACCAGGGAGAAAGACCGGGAGGAGTACAGCTGTAGGCTCAAGGCAGGGCAGTTTACACCAAGGATGGAGTTACACTCACGCCCGGATCTCAGACCAGGAGGGAAGCCTCATGAACGACAAGCTGAGCCGCCGTGACCTCATCCGCGCCGGCGCCGCCGCCGGGTTGACCGCCGCGATGCCCAAGGGGGCGTTCGCAGAGGCGCCGGCCGTGGTGACCTCGAAGGGGGTCAAGCCCGTGGTGATCTCGTCCGCCAACGGCAATCATTTCAAGAACGGCGGCGACGTGACCTGCGTCCAGAAGGCGTTCACGATGATCACCCAGGGGTCGGACGTGCTCGACGCCCTGATCGCCGGGGTCAACATCGTGGAGCTCGACCCGGAGGACGACAGCGTCGGCTATGGGGGCCTGCCGAACGCCGAGGGGGTGGTGCAGCTCGACTCCTGCTGCATGCACGGGCCCAGGAAGCGGGCCGGCGGCGTGGCGTGTCTCGAAGGGGTGCGCACGCCGTCCCTGGTCGCCAGGACGGTGATGGAGACCACGGACCACCACCTGCTGGTGGGCAAGGGGGCCCAGGACTTCGCCCGCGGCATGGGCTTCAAGATCGAGGACGACCTCAACACCGAGCACTCGCGCCAGCTCTGGCTCGAATGGAAGCGCCGCACCGATCCCTCCCACTATCTCGATCCCAAGGACCGTGCCGAGGTGGGCCTGCGGGCCGCCATGCAGATGGCCCGCGAGGGGCTGATCGATCCCGAGCATCTGTGGGGGACGATCAACTGCGACGGCGTCAACGCCAAGGGGGAGATCTGCGGCGTGACCACCACCAGCGGCCTCTCCTGGAAGATTCCCGGCCGCGTGGGCGATTCACCGATCCTCGGCGCCGGGCTCTACGTGGACGGCACGGTGGGAGCCGCGGGCTCGACCGGGCGCGGCGAGGCGAACCTCTACAACCTCTCCTCGTTCTTCATCGTCGAGGCGATGCGCCGCGGCGCCCACCCCAAGGACGCCGGCATGGAGGCGCTGAAGCGGGTGGTCGCCAACACGGTCGAAAAAAGGTTGCTGAACGATCGCCGCCAGCCCAACTTCGGGCTCAATTTCTACGTTTTGAATGCGCGCGGCGAATTCGCGGGGGTCTCGATGTATCCGGCGAAATTCGCGGTCTGCGACGAGAGCGGTCCGCGCACGCTGCCGACGGAGGCGCTGTTCGAGGGGCAGCCGTAGGGCCGCCCCTCATCCCTTCTTGCACGAATCCAACACCACCTCCACCCGGCGGTTCTTCTGGCGGCCCGCCGGGTCGTCCGCGCCGTCGGGCCTGGTGTTGGGCGCTATCGGGTGGCGCTTCCCCCAACCCGCGGTGGGGGTCGAGGCGGGGAGCGCGCCGTGGGCGACGAGCCAGTCCTTCACCGTCTGGGCCCGCTTCTCGCTCAGGGTCTGGTTGTAGGAGTCGGACCCCTTGGCGTCGGTGTGCCCTTCCACCCGCGCCGGACGCTTGCCGGCCTTGGCGAGGAGCGGCAGCAGGGCGTCGAGAGTCTCCTCGGCGCTCGGGGTCAGCGTCGCCTTGTCGAAGTCGAACAGGGCGTCCGAGATCACCTGGAAGCGCTGGGTGCACGTCTCTTCCTGGGCGTGGATGGCCTGGATGCCTTTCGGCACCTGGATCTCGCCCGGCTGCTGCCACGCCCCCTTGGGCTGCTGGATCTCGCCCGGCGTCTGCCAGGTCCCCCTGGGTTGCTGGATCTCGTGCTGCGCGGCGGCGGGCAGGGCGAGCGCGAGCAGCGCGGAGGCGGCAAAGAGGAGGCGGGGCATGGCGACTCCTTCTCGGGTAGATAATGGTTTGTAGCAGTTGACTCTAGCAAAAAAAGGACCTAAAGGACTCAAAGGACAGAAAACGCGCTTTTTTAGGTCCTTGCTTTGGTCTTCCCCGGCAGCCCCACCCCTGGCGCCGGCCTTTCCCGCAGCACCTCTCTCCTGAACACGAACAGCTCGGCGGGCCGGCCGCCGGTCTGGGCGTCCTGGCGGCCGGTGCCTTCGACCAGGCCGGTGTTCTCCACCAGGCGCCGGAAGTTCTGCTTGTGGAGGCGCACGCCGGCCAGCGCCTCGACCACCCTTTGAAGCTGGAGCAGCGTGAAGGTGGGGGGCAGGAGCTCGAAGACCACGGGCCGGTATTTGAGCTTCCCCCGCAGCCGGCCCAGGGCGGTGGCCAGGATGCGCCGGTGGTCGAGCGCCATGGGCCGCCCCGCCAGCAGCTCCGGCACCTCCGGCGGGGCCGGCCGCCGCGCCTCGTAGACGCCCCCCGTCTCGGCGCGGTCCCGCCAGGCCTCCGGCACCAGATAGGCCTCGTAGAGCAGCTCGTAGCGCTCCAGCACCCGCTCGCCGTCCCAGCCGACGCCGCCGAGGCCGAAGACGATGTCCGCCCGCTGGCGCCGCTCCAGCCGCAGGGGAGGCTCGGCGGCGGCTTCCACCCAGGCGTCGAGGGCGGGCGCGATCACACGGTCGATCACCTCGGGGCGGCCGGCGCGCCAGTCCTCCCAGGGGAAGAGCTCGTACCAGTCCCGCCAGCGGGCCCCCCGGTGTACGGTGGCTTCGTGCACCAGCGCCAGATAGGCCACCGAGACCCCGCGCGGCCCCCCTTTCGTCTCGCGCGGATCGCGATAACGGTCGCCGAAGGTGTAGAGCTGCTCGACGTAGCCGAGCTCCAGGCCCGTCTGCTCGCGCACCCAGCGGCGCAGGCCGAGGTCGAGGGTGCGGTCGGTCTCCGGCTCCAGGGGGCCGAACGGCAGGGCGTCCTCGCGGCCCTCGGAGCCGCCGGAGCGGGGGACGGTGAGGATGCGGGGGACCTCCTCGGTGACCGCCACGATCACCGCGTTGAGGCCGAGGCTGACCTTCAAGGGGCTCCCACCGCGGCCGGCTCCCGGGCGGAAGGCACTGCGGCCGCCACCAACTCGCGGCCGAAGATCTGGCCGAAATGGCGGGCGCAGACCGCCGCGATCTCGGGGAGCGGCGGCGCCGTCCCCAGCAGCCGCTCGATCGAGGTCATGCTCACCTGATGGAGCCCGCAGGGGATGATCCCCGTGAAGTAGGAGAGGTCGGTCGACACGTTGAGGGCGAAGCCGTGGGTGGTGATCCAGCGCGAGAGATGGACCCCGATGGAGGCGATCTTGGCCTCCCCCGCCCAGACGCCGATGAACGCCTGCTCCTCGCCCGGCCACGCCGCCACGCCGTGCTCGGCGAGGGTGCGGATGAGCACCTCCTGAAGATCGCGCACGTAGCGCCGGATGTCCCGGCGGTCGGGGCTCAGGTTGACGATCGGGTAGCCCACGAGTTGCCCCGGCCCGTGGTAGGTCACCTGGCCGCCGCGGTCGCACTCCGCCACCTCGACCCCCATCGCGGCCAGCCAGTCGGGGCCGGCGAGGACGTCCTCCGCGCTGGCGTTGCGGCCCAGGGTGTAGACGTGCGGGTGCTCCAGGAGCAGGAAGCGCTCCGGCCCCTCCCCCGCCTTCAGGGCCGCGCGCGCGGCGCGCTGCATCTCCACCGCCTCCGCGTAGGGGACGCGGCCGAGCCAGGACCAGTGGAGGGGGCGGCGGGGGGGGTGCATCATGCGCTTCATTCTACAGTGCCCTTCGGGCCGATCCACCCTCCGAAGCCTCACCCTCGGTCCCTCTCCACTTCGTGGAGAGGGAGGGCCCATGGCACAGGCCTTTGTGGCAGGTTCCCCCTCTCCACGAAGTGGAGAGGGGGCCAGGGGGTGAGGCCTCGAAGGGCAGGCCGCTCCGAACGGCAAACCCTCGCGGATCTTTTCCTGGGATAAGATACCCCCCGCTCGCGGGGAGGGGGATCATGGAGAAAATCGTCACAGCCATTCTCGGAGGGGGGCAAGGGTCCCGCCTCTGGCCTCTCACCCGCGACCGCGCGAAGCCGGCCGTGCCGGTGGGCGGGAAGTTCCGGCTGATCGACATCCCGATCAGCAACAGCCTGCACGCGGGGATCGACCGCATCTTCGTCATCACCCAGTTCAACAGCGCCAGCCTGCATCGCCACATCGCCCAGACCTACCGCTTCAGTGCCTTCAGCAACGGTTTCGTCAACATCCTGGCGGCCGAGCAGACACTGGAGAACCGCGACTGGTTCCAGGGCACGGCCGACGCCGTGCGCCAGACCCTCCCCCGGCTGCTCGAATTCAATCCCCCGGAGATCCTCATCCTCTCGGGCGATCAGCTCTATCTGATGGACATCTCGCAGTTCGTGCGTACCCACCGCGAGCGCGGCGCCGACCTGACGATCGCCGTCAAGCCCGTCACCCGCGAGGAGGCCTCGGCCTTCGGCATCCTGCGCCTCGATTCCACCGGGCGGATCGTCGACTTCGTCGAGAAGCCGAAGGAGGCCGCGCAGCTCGACGCCATCGCGCTCGACGAGCAGACCCGGGCCGCGCTCGGATTGCCAGTCGCCTCGGAAGCCTCCTATCTGGCGAGCATGGGCATCTACATCTTCCGGCCCGAGGTGCTGAGCGAGCTGCTGGTGGGCACCTCCACCGTCGACTTCGGCCGCGAGGTGATCCCCCAGGCCCTCCACGACTACCGGGTCTTCGCCTTCTCCCACAACGGCTACTGGGCCGACATCGGCACCATCCCGAGCTTCCACCAGGCCAACCTCGAGCTGACGCTGCCGCTGCCGCCGCTCAACCTGTACGATCCCGAGCTGCGCATCTTCACCCACCCGCGTTTCCTGCCGGGCATCAAGGTGAACGACTGCTCGGTGCGCTATTCGATCCTCAACGAGGGGAGCATCCTCTCCGGCAGCCACATCGCCGATTCGATCATCGGTATCCGCTCGATGGTGCGCCACGGCTCGGTGATCGAGCGCTCGATCGTGATGGGGGCCAACGTCCTGGAGATCCTTCCGGAGGGGAGTGATCAGATCCCGATCGGCATCGGCCGCGACTGCAAGATCCGCAACGCCATCATCGATTTCAACGCCCACATCGGCGACGGCTGCCAACTGGTCAACGCGGAGGGCGTCCAGCACTTCGACAACGAGAGCTATTCGATCCGCGACGGGATCATCATCGTCCACAAGAACGCCGTGATCCCCCCCGGGACCATCGTCTGAATCGTGGCGCCCTTGCGGATCCTCCAGCTCGCCGCCGAGGCCACGCCGTTCGCCAAGACGGGCGGCCTCGGCGACGTCGTCTCCGGGCTCTCCCGCTACCTCGGCCGCGAAGGCCACGACGTGCGCATCTTCCTCCCCTACTATTCGCACCTCGCCGCGGAGGAAGAGCGCTACGTGCCGGTCGACTTCATCCGCGACGTGCCGGTGCGGCTCGGGCCCCACCACCTCACCTACACGGTGCGCACGACGCCGCTGCCCGGCAGCGATCTCAACGTCTATTTCATCGACTGCCCGCCGCTCTTCGGCCGCGGCAAGATCTATCACGGCGACCGCGACGACTCCGTGCGCTTCGCCCTGCTCACCGTCGCCGCCTTCGAGTGCGCGCAGCGGATGGGGTGGTCCCCCGACGTGGTCCACTGCCACGACTGGCACACCGCCCTGGCGCCGGTCTATCTCAAGGTTTTCTTCGACTGGGACCAGATCTTCCAGCGCACGCGGACGCTGCTGACGATCCACAACCTGGGATTCCAGGGGATCGTCGACGTCAGCCGGCTGACCGATCTGGGATTGGCGCCGCACGCGCGCCGGCTCGACCTCTCGCCGGGACATTTCAATTTCATGCGCCACGGCATCCTCTGGGCCGACGCGATCACCGCCGTCAGCCGTACCTACGCGCGCGAGATCCAGACGCCGGAGCAGGGGTTCGGGCTGGACGGCCTGCTGCGCGCGCGGGCCGACCGTCTGGCGGGGATCGTCAACGGCATGGATTATGGGGATTGGAATCCGGCGACCGATCCCAACCTCTTCTATCACTATTCGGCCGAGGACATCCAGGGCAAGCGGAGCTGCAAGCGGGCCCTGTTACGCGAGATCGGCTTCGACGAGCGCACGGCCGCGCCGGTGGTGGGCATCGTCTCCCGCCTGACGCCGCAAAAAGGTTTCGATCTCGGCTTCGAGTCGCTGCCCGCCGTCCTCGCCCAGCGCGACGTGCGGCTGGTGGGCCTGGGCAGCGGCGAGCCGCGGTACGAAGAGTTCTTCCAGTCGCTGGAGCGACGCTTTCCGGGCAAGGCCTGGTTCTACCGGGGGTACAACGAGAAGCTCGCCCATCAGATCGAGGCGGGAGCGGACATCTTCCTCATGCCCTCGAAGTTCGAGCCCTGCGGTCTCAATCAGATGTACAGCCTGCGCTACGGCACGCCGCCGGTGGTGCACCGCACCGGCGGCCTCGCCGACACGGTCGAGCCCTTCGATCCCGCCACGGGCCAGGGCACCGGCTTCGTCTTCGATCACTTCACGCCTCTGGGGCTGGGCTGGGCGCTCGACCTCGCCCTCGACACGTACCATCACCACCCCACCTGGGAAAACTTGATGGCGCGCGGCATGTCGCGCGATTTCTCGTGGGACGTGCAGGGGAAGGAGTACGTGGAGCTCTACCGGTGGCTGGCGGGGTGAGCGGACTGATCAATCAATCCGCCAGCGTCGACAGATCCCCCGGGTCCTCTCCCATGGCCTGGGCCTTGAGGTAGCGGCGGACGATCTTGCCCGAGCGGGTCTTGGGCAGGGACGATCGGATCTCGATCTCGCTCGGCTGGGCGATGGGGCCGAGGTCCTCGCGGACGTGGTCCTTGAGGCTGGCGCGCATGCCGGGGGTGTCCGTGAAGCCGGCCTTGAGCACCACGTAGGCCGCGATGCGCTCCCCCTTGAGCGGGTCCGGCAGGCCGACCACCGCGCTCTCGGCCACCGCCGGATGGCGCAGCAGCGAGCCTTCGACGTCCGCCGTGCCGATGCGGTGGCCGGCCACGTTCATCACGTCGTCCGCCCGGCCGAGGACGGCGAACCAGCCGTCCGCATCGCGCATGGCGACATCCCCGGCCGCGTAGCAGCCCGGGATCTCGCTCCAGTAGTCGGCGTAGCGTATGGGATTGCGCCAGACCGTGCGCAGCATGTAGGGGAGCGGCTTGCGGAGCACGAGCAGCCCGCCCTGGCCGTCCGGCACGGGGTTCCCCTGGCGGTCCACCACCTCGGCCACCACGCCCGGCAGGGGCTTGCCCACCTTGCCCGGCCGCGCCTCGAAGGTGGGGAGCGTGCCCAGCACGGGCCCGGCGATCTCGGTCTGCCACCAGTTGTCCACCACGAATCCCTTGCCCTGGGAGACCAGGTACTTCTGCGCCTAGCGGTGGGCCTCGGGGTTGAGCGGCTCGCCGGCGCAGGCGAGCAGGCGCAGCCGCGAAAGGTCGTAGCGGGCCGGCACCTCGCCGCCGTGGCTCATCCACATGCGCAGCGCCGTGGGCGCCGTGAACAGGATGTTCACTCCGAACCGCTCGCACAGCTCCCAGGTGACGTCCGGCGACGGATAGTCCGGCGCCCCCTCGCGGCAGAGCACGGTGGCGCCGATCGACAGCGGGCCGTAGACGATGAACGAGTGCCCCACGATCCAGCCGATGTCGGAGGTGCTCCAGTAGATGTCCCGCTCCTGGATCTGGTAGAAGGCGCGGGCGAGGTAGGTGACCCCCACGAGATAGCCGCCGGTGGCGTGCACGACCCCCTTGGGCCGGCCGGTCGTCCCCGAGGTGTAGAGGATGAACAGCGGATGCTCGGCGTCCACGGGCTCCGGCGGGCAGTGGACGTCGCGCGGCTCCTGGATGTCGTAGAAGTCGTGCTCGCGCTCGCTGTCGAATTGCCAGGAGGCGTCCCCCGGGCGCGATCCGCGGCGGTGGACGACGACGTGATCGACTTGCGGCAGATCGCGCACGGCCTCGTCGACGGTCGGTTTGAGCGGTACCTTCTTGCCCCGCCGGAAGGTGAGGTCGGAGCAGACCACCACCTTGGCGCCGGCGTCCTCGATCCGCGTCTTGAGCGCCTGGGTGCCCATGCCGGCGTAGACCACCGAATGGATGGCGCCGATGCGGGCGCAGGCCAGCATGGTGATGATTCCCTCGGGGACCAGCGGCATGTAGAGGACCACGCGGTCCCCCTTGCCGACGCCCAGCCGCTTGAGGGCGTTGGCGAAGCGGTTCACCTCGCGGTAGAGGCGGTTGTAGGTGTAGGTCTGCTCGTCGCCGTCCTCCCCCACCCAGATGAGGGCCACCTTGTTGCGCCGGTCGCCGTAGACGTGGCGGTCGAGGGTGCTCACGGTGGCGTTGAGCCGGCCGCCCACGAACCATTCGTGCCGGGGAGGATCGAAGACCATCACCTCTCGCCACGGCTCCATCCATTCGACGTCGCCGGCCTTCTCGGCCCAGAACTCTTCCGGATCGTCCGCCGCCCGCGCCCGTTCGATCTCGTCGTTGATCGCGGCCTCCAGGGTCAGCCATTCCGGCGGCTGGATGGGCTCCTCCCCTTTCAGCAGGGCGGACAGGGTGGCCCGCTGGGCTTTGTCCAGATCCAGATCGGAGGGATCGGACATCGCTCAGAAGCTCCCCGGGCAGATGGCTCTCTGCTCGCCATAGAAGCACCAGTCCTTGTGATCGATCAGGTCGAAGCTCTCCGCCAGCGCGCCGCACTCCGGACAGAAGATGAACGCGTCGTCGTCCGGCAGACGGAAGACGTCGTTCCCCTCGGCATCGTTCCATCTCTCATCAACGACCGTGTCCATGGGAAACCCTCCTTCCAATGACTCATTCTGGGAGCATGGCCGGAGGAGCGCCACGTGCGGGGGGGTGGTTTTCATTCCCACCCCCAGGGGTGAGTTATTTTTTGACCCACCCCGCGATGTCCGCGATCACCGCCTCGGCGACGTGGCCCGGCTTTTCGTATTCCGCCGGGATGCTCTTCCCCTCTCCTTCGATGAAGAGGTGGTTGAGCTTGGGGTAGCTCTTGAAGGTCACGCCGGGCCGGCCGGTGAGGGCCTTCTTCCAGGCCTCGAAATTGTCCATCGTCACCTGGTAGTCCCGCTCCCCCTGGAGGATCAGCAGCGGCGTCTTGAGCGCCTTCGCGGCCTCGGGCGGGTCGTAGCCGCGGAGGTCGAGCCAGTAGGAGTCGGGAGCGCCGAGGGCGGCGCCGGTGTCGCCCGGCTTCAGCGCCTTGACGCGGGCCACCTCGGCGCGCAGCGACTCGATCTGCGATTTCTCCTCGTCCGTGACCTGGCCGTCCGCGGCGGCGAGGTAGGAGACCTGCTCGAGGATGATGTCCTCCAGCGGCTTGGCGGCACCCGCCATCACGATCAGTCCGGCCAGCTTCGGGTCCTGCTGGCCGATGCGGGGGATCAGCATGCCGCCCAGGCTGTGCCCGAGGACGAAGACGCGCCTGGGATCGATCCCCTGGGTATGGCGTAGCAGCTCCGCGGCGGCGAGGGCGTCGTCCACCGTCTCCTGCTGGACGGTGAGGTCCTTCACCCCGACGAGCTTGGAGCCGTGCTCCCGCGTCCGCTTCTCGTAGCGGAGCACGGCGATGCCGCGCGAGGCCAGCCCCCAGGCGAGATCGCGGAAGGGCATCTCCTTGCCCACCGTCTCGTCGCGGTCGTTCGGGCCCGAGCCGTGGACCAGCACCAGGGCCGGGAAGGGGCCGGCTCCCACCGGCACCGAGAGGGTCCCGGGCAGCGCCCACTCTCCGGTGCCCACGGTCACCTCGCGCTCCTGGAAGGCGTCCTTGTGCACATAGGCGGGCGGCGTGTACTCGGGCCCGGTGCCCGGTTTCGGCTTCGAGCCCGCGATGAAGAACCCCGCGATCTTCCCCTCGGCGTCGACCATGATCTTGAAGTCGACCGTGCTGCGCTGGAATTCGGTGGTCACCAGGACCATCTGGTAGGGCCCCTGTTCCTGGGTCCGCGCGCCGGTCCGCCGCTCGTAGGGTCCCATCTGCGCCTGGAGCGACGTCCAGATCTCAGAGAGCTTCTCCGGCGGAGCCATGGTCCGCATGACTCCGGCGAAGTTGCTCGCCGCCGCCTGGAAATCCCCTTTGGCGAGACGGTCGATCAGCTCGGTCGCCGCGGCGGCGGGGTCCTTGGCGGCCGGGGGAGCTGTGAGAGAGGGTTGTTGGGCGGAGGCGGCGCAGGGGAGCAGGAGCAGCAGCAGGGCGAGGACGTATTTCATGAGAGGAATCCTATACTCCTCCCCCATGAAACGACGCCGCCCCCACCGTTTCCGGCGCTTCAAGCCCGTTCTGCATCCCGCGCCCGGCCGGGTTCTGCCACCCGAGCTCCGGATCGGCAGCGTGGAGCGGCTCGCCGGGGAGCTGCCGGAGGGGATCGCCGATCCCGGCTTCGAGATCCTGTTGCGGCGCATCGACGGCGCGCCGTTCCTCGGCGGCAACGAGGTGGAGGTCTTCTTCGACGGCCGCGCCGCCTTCGGCGCCATGCGGGACGCGGTGCGCTGCGCCCGCGAGGAGATCCTCCTGGAGTCCTACATCTTCAAGGACGACTCCACGGGCCGCGGCTTCCTCACCGAGACCCTGGCGGCGGCGAAGCGGGGGGTCAAGGTGCGGGTGCTCGCCGACGCCCTGGGGTCCTACGAGACGAGCGCCGAATTCTGGCAGGAGATGGCGGCCGGCGGCATCGAATTCTTCCTCTTCCACCCCCTGTTCGAGCGCCTCTGGTACCAGCCGTTCCGGGACCACCGCAAGATCCTGGTGGTGGACCGCGAGGTGGCCTTCACCGGCGGCATGAACATCGGCGAGGAGTACGGCTCCTGGCGGCGCCGCCGCGCCAAGCCGGGGGACACCTGGCGGGATACCCACGTGCGGGTCCACGGGCCGGCGGCCTGGGAGATGGCGGTGGTCTTCTCCGAAGGGTGGATCCACGCCGGGGGCTCGCGCTTCGCGATCGATCCGCTGCCGGGCGAGGCGGTGGAGGCCCCCGGGGCGCGCGTGCTCGTCCTCGACTCGCGGCCCCAGCGCGGGCAGGCGGAGTCCGCGGCGGTGATGGCCGCCGTCGCCGCGGCGGCGCGGCGCTCGCTCTGGATCACCAACGCCTACTTCGCCCCCGGCCGCCGGGCGGTCGAGATCCTGGGCGAGGCGGCGGCGCGGGGGGTGGACGTCCGCCTCCTGCTGCCGGGCCGGTCGGACGTGCCGATCGCCCGCCACGCCGGTCACGGCTACTTCGGGGCGCTGCTCGCGCAGGGGGTGAGGGTCTTCGAGTACCAGCCCGCCATCCTGCACGCCAAGACCCTGGTGGCGGACGGCCTGGTCTCGATGGTGGGATCGACCAACCTCGATTTCCGCTCCTTCGTCTTCAACGCCGAGTGCGACCTGCTGATGCTGGACGAGCCCACCGCCGCGGTGATGGAAAAGGCCTTCCTGGCCGACCTGGGGAGCTCCGCCGAGATCCGCCCGGAGGAGTGGCGCCGGCGCCCGTGGGCGGAGAAGCTCCGGGACCGGGTGGCGCGGTGGATGTCGCCACTGCTCTGAAGAACACGGACTCTCACGGACAAACACGAACCAGCACGGACGAATCACGGTTTTCTCGTCCGTGGAGAGTCGGTGCCAGTCCGTGAAAGTCCGTGTTCTCCCTGCCACCCACCCGGAGCCGTGTTGTGGAGCTTTCCGCCCGCGCGCATTCTGCGGCCATGGAGCCCGCACGCCCCGCACTCTTCGGGGCCCGGGGCCCTCCTTGGAGGTGAAAGCGATGAAAAACCTGATCATTCTGGGCGCCGGCACCGCGCGGCGGATCGACCTCGCGAGCGGCTCCCCGCTCCAATATGACCTGTTGGTGATCGCCACCGGCTCGCACATCCACCCCGAGGAGACCGAGGGGATGGCGGGGCCCTGGTGGGGCGAGACGATCCACGACTTCTACACCCTCGAAGGGGCGCTCCGCCTGCGCTCGGCCCTGGAGAATTTCCGCGGCGGCCGGCTGGTGGTCAATATCGTCGAAATGCCGATCAAATGCCCGGTGGCGCCGATGGAATTCCTCTTCCTGGCCGACGAGTACTTCCTCCGCCGGGGGCTCCGCAAGGACGTCGAGCTGGTCTACGCGACCCCGCTCGACGGCGCCTTCACCAAGCCCACCTGCTCGCGGCAGCTCTCCTACCTGCTGGAGCGCAAGCAGATCCGGCTGGAGACCCTGTTCAACGCCGCCGCCGTGGACGGCGGGACGCGGGTGCTCCGCTCGTGGGACGACCGCGAGATCCCCTACGACCTGCTGATCTCCATCCCCACCCACAAGGGGGCCGCGTTCCTCGGCGCCTCGGAGCTCGGCAACGAGCTCGACTTCGTGCCCACCGAGCGCCACACGCTGCGGGCGAAGAAGCACGAGGACGTGTTCGTGCTCGGCGACGCCACCGATCTGCCGAGCTCGAAGGCCGGCTCGGTCGCCCACTTCCAGAGCGAGGTGCTGGTGGCGAACCTGCTGCGCGCGATCCGCGGCGAGTCGCTGGAGGAGGGGTTCGACGGCCACGCCAACTGCTTCATCGAGAGCGGCTTCGGCAGGGCGCTGCTGATCGATTTCAACTACGACGTCGAGCCGCTGCCGGGGCGCTTCCCCATCCCGGGGATCGGCCCGCTGACGCTGCTCGGCGAGAGCCGCTTCAATCACTGGGGGAAGCTGGCCTTCCGGCCGATCTACTGGAACGCCCTGCTCCCCGGCCGGCCGTTGCCGGTCTCCACCCGCATGTCCGGGCTGCCGAAACCCACGAGCTGCGTTTAGCTCGATCGACTGGAGATACGATCATGATCACCGAGACCTATCCTGAAAAGAAAATCGAAACCGCCGCCGCGGCTCCCCAACCGATCACCAAGCTGGCGATCATCTGCTCCAAGGGGAGCCTGGACATGGCCTACCCCGGCCTGATCCTCGCCAACGCCGCCCGCATGAGCGGCATCGACGCCACCCTGTTCTTCACCTTCTGGGGGCTCGACGTCATCACCGAAAAGAAGGTCGATCACCTGCACGTGGCCACGGTGGGCAACCCCGCGATGCCGATTCCCACGATGGTCGGCGGCCTGCCCGGCATGGAGACGCTGGCCACCGGCATGATGAAAAAGCAGATGGAGGAGCTGGACATCCCCAGCGTGCGGGAGATGCTCGAGATCCTCCACGACAGCGGCGCCGAGCTCTACGCCTGCCGCATGGCCATGGACATGTTCAAGCTGGAGCAGAAGGACCTGGTCCCGCAGGTGGACGCGGTGATCTCGGCCATGGACTTCTTCGACAAGGCCGCCGGCGGCAGCTCGAACACGGGCGAAGAAAAGGCGGTAAGATGCGCGGGAGCCCGCTCCCAGAACCCGGCCGGCTGAAGCGCGTATTCACAAGAAAGAGATGAGCCCCAGCCTCCATACCCGCCGGAATCTGCTGCTCGGGGCCGTGCTGGGGCTCCTCGCCCTGGCGGCGGGGATCGCCCTGGCGGAGAGGTATCTGCCCGAGTGGCGGATGGGGGAGCCGTTGGCCGAGTCGGTCTATCGGAACCGGTACCGGGAGATCGCCGCGCGGGCGGGCATCGTCCTGGAGCCTGGAGAGCCCAGCCTCTTCCTCACTACCCGCAACGTTCTGCAGGTCGAGCCGTACCGGCCGCTCGGCGACGGCGGCTCGGCGTGGCTCCTCGCCACCCGCAGCGCGATCTGTGTCCAGGCGGTCCACGGCGGGCAGGAAGCCCCGGGGGCCGCTCCGCTGGGCCTGACGGGGATCTTCGCCTTGAACGGCCAGCCCGAATTCGTCACCTGGTGGGCGCGCGACCCTCTACAGCTCTACTCGCCGGCGAGCTTCTTCGCCCCCGAGTCCCCTCTGGCCGACGCGCTGGCGCCTCAGCTCCTGGCTCCCGGGGAGAGCCTCGGCGCCAAGCAGAGTGACCGGATCTCCAATATGCCGCGCGTGGCTTATGCGCTCCGCGGCGGCCAGCGCCCGCAGTTCCTGTTCGGCACCGCCGCTCCGCAGCAAGGGATCCTCGAGCGCATGCCGGGAGCCCTGACGCCGGCGCGTCTGGCGAACGCCGAGGGAGCGACTCTCCAGATGGCCGGCCTGTTCTTTCGCGGCCTCCTGACGCTCCTCGGCCTGGTGACTCTGTTCACGGCCCTCGCCCTGCGGGCCCGGATCGGCGTCGTCAACGCCGCCGTCCTCTCCTGCGCCGCCCTGGCCTCGATGCTCCCGGGGCTGCCGGCGGCCTCCTTGTGGTCGGCCGGGCTCCCTTTCCTCGTGGTCTCCGGGATCGAGATCTTCCTCCTCTGGGCCTGCGCGGAGTCGCTGCTGCGCTCCACCTCGCCGGACTTCACCACCAGCCTGGACGCGTTGCGGGCCGGCCGGCTGGGCCCGCGCGGCGGCCGGGCCCTGCTCGTCGGCTTCGGTTTCGGCGCGGCCTTGGGCGGCCTCCGGCTGGGGCTGCTCTCACTGGCCGAGCTCCTCCCCGGCGTCTGGCCCGCGCGGCCCAGCGTTGCTCTACCGCTCTTTCAGCCCTTCGGCAACCCGGTCACCCAGGGCATCGGCCTGGCGGGAGGCGTGGCCCTCGCCCTCGCTCTCGCCGTGCGCGTGCTGCCGGTACGCTGGGCGCCCGCGGCCGCGGCTTTGGCTGCGGGCCTCCTCCTCAGGCCCGTTCCGATGGAGCCCAGCCTGACGGCCGGTCTGGCCGCCAACCTGCTCTTCACGGGCCTGCTGGTCTGGATCGGCCGCCGCCACGGGCTGACCGCCCTGCTCGCGGCCTCCCTGCTCGCCATGCTGCTCCCCGCGGCCGCTCTCGCGTTCCGCTATCTGAGCTGGATGCCGGGGAGCTTCGCCCTGGCGGCCGGTCTCGCCGCGGCGGCACCCTTGCTCGGCTGGCTGGGCCTTGCGCGCTCCGCCACCGCCGAGGTGCAACGGCTGTCGCCGCCGGTTTTCGTGCGGCGCCTGGAGGAGGAGAGGCGCTTCCGCAACGAGATGGATCTCCTGGCCAAGATGCAGCGGGCCCTGCTGCCGCGGACCCTACCCCGCGTCGAAGGCTACGAGCTCGCCGCCCAATCGGTGATCGCCAACGAGGCGGGAGGCGATCTCTACGACGTGCTGAGCGACGAGGACGGCTACGTCTGGATCGCGGCCGGGGACGTCGCCGGCCACGGCTACTCCTGCGCCATCGCCCAGGCGATGACCAAGGCGGCGCTCGCCAGCCTCGTCGGCCGGCGGCGGACACCCGCGGAGGTCCTGCAGCGCGCCGACCACGTGTTGCGGGCGGCCGGAGCCCGGCGCAACTTCACCAGCCTCGCCCTGCTCCGTCTCCGCCCCGAGACCGGCGAGGCCCTGATGAGCAACGCCGGCCATCCCTACCCCCTCATCCTCACGGACGGGGAGGTCTCCGAGGTGGAGCTGCCTTCGCTGCCCCTGGGCCTGGGCCCTCCCCGGCGCTACGAGGACCGCGCCTTCCATCTGCCTCCCGGCAGCGCCATCGTCTTCTGCTCCGACGGTCTGTTCGAGGCGTCGGACGGCGGCGGCAGGATCTACGGCTTCGACCGTCTGCACGAGCTGCTGCGCGGACCCGGCTCCCAGCCAGCCGCGAAGATCCTGGAGATCCTGCTGGCCGACTGGCGGCGGCACCTGCGCGCGGCGCGGTCGCTCGACGACACCACGGTGCTGGTGCTCCGGCGGCGGGAGGGAGAAGGCTGATGCCGGCCGGCCGCGCCGGCGGCAGCTCTCGGCCGGGTTCGCTCCTCGCGGCCGGCGCGGGCCTTCTCGTCTTCGCCCTGGGTGTCGCGCTGGCCCTGAGCGCCCTTCCCGAGTGGCGGACCGGCCCGCTGCCACCCCGTGGCTTCTTTCGAGCGCGATTTCAGGAGATGGCCCGGCGGACGGGCTTCCAGCCGGCCGGCGAGCCGGAGGTCTCCCTGGCCTCCCGCGGCAACCGCTCCCTGCAAGAGATCTACGCCGATCAGGGAGAGCAGGCCTCCTCCTGGCTCGCCAGGACGCGCACCGGGCTCCTCGCCGAGGCCGCGCAGACCGTCCACCAGCCGGGCGATCCCCTGGACCAGACCCTTGTCGTGGGCTTCTCCCTGGACGGCCGGCCGTTCAGCGCCGAATGGACCGAGCCCGACGCGTCCCCTTTCGGCCGCATGGACGTCCAGCGGTATGAGGGCATGGCCGATCTCCTGGAAAGGCAGTTGACGGCGCCGGGCGAGTCGCTGGGGCCCAAGCGGGAAGGGCGTCTTCTTGTGGGGCCGCAGTACTGGCGCACCCGCGACCTTGCCGGGAGCTCGCCGCGGCAGCAAGTGTCCGTCCTCCTCGCGCCTCCCCTCCAGGTGTCCGCCAGCCGGGAGCCCGCCGTGGCCGGCAGAGGCTATGTCCTCGTCAACCCCTACCAGATCCTCACCACCTTTTTTCTTTTCGTCCCCCTGGCGCTCGCCGCGGCGGTGGTCTTCCTGGCCCTGTTGATGCGGTCCCGGATCGATCTCGTCAACGGCGCCCTGCTCGCCGCGCTCGCTCTGGTTTCGGTGAGCCCGGCCTGGGTGAGAGGGCTCCAGCAACCGATCTTCTGGCTCATTCCCAACCTGCTCTTCGGCGCCGCCGGCAAGGCCCTGTGGATCTTCTTCGTCTGGTCAGCGGGTGAATCGCTGCTGCGGGCGACCGATCCCCAATTCACCACCAGCCTGGACACCCTGCGCCGTGGGCGTCTCGGGCCTCGCGGCGGCCGCGGGCTGCTCACCGGCTTCGCCCTGGGGAGCGGGCTGGCGGGCGCCCGCCTCGCCCTCTATGCCCTGGCGGTCCTCCTGCCCGGGGTCTCGCCGGCGGGCCCCAGCGTGCCGCTGCCGGCCTTCCGGGCCGATGGGAGCCCCATCCTCGACGGCCTCTGGATCGCCGCCGGCGTGACGCTGCTCACCGCGCTGGCCGTACGCTTCCTGCCGGGCCGCTGGTCCCTGCCCGCGGCGGCTCTCCTCGGCGGCTTCGTCCTCTCCCCGTTCCGCCTCCTCCCCTTCCCGGTCGAGTGGGCCGTGAGCGCCCTCTGGATCGGAGCGCTGGTCTGGACCTGCCGGCGGCTGGGCCTGACGGTGCTGCTGTCCGCCGCCGTGGTCTCGTTCCTGCTTCCGGCCGCGGCGCTCTCCGGGCTGCATGCTGGCTGGCTGCAGGGCTCCTTCGCCCTGACGGCGGCCCTCGCGGCCGGCTTCCTGGTCCTGGGCGCCGTGGGGATCTCGCGCCCCGAGCAGGCGGAGAGCTCCGCCGAGCCGCCGCCGCCCTTCATGCGCCGTCTGGTCGAAGAGCGGCGCATCCGCCACGAGGTGGACCTGTTGGCGCGCATGCAGGAAGGTCTGCTGCCCCAGGAGATGCCCCGGCTGGAGGGCTATCAGATCGCCGCCCGCTCGGTGCTCGCCGGCGAGGCCGGCGGCGATCTCTACGATTTCCTGCGCGACGACGCCGGAGGCCTCTGGATCGCCGCCGGCGACGTGGCCGGCCACGGCTACTCGTGCGCGGTGGCCCAGGCGATGATCAAGGCGGGATTGCTGAGCCTCGTCGAGACGGGCGAGACCCCTTCCAGCGTGCTGCGGCGGCTCGACCAGGTGCTGCGCGGCGTCAGCACGGACCACAGCTTCACCAGCCTCGCCCTGATCCGGCTCGACCCGCAGACCGGCGACGCCCGGCTCGCCAACGCCGGCCACCCCTACCCGCTGGTCATGGAGCCCGGCCGGGTGGTCGAGATCGATCTCCCTGGCCTGCCGCTCGGCCGTGGCCCCACGCAGGCCTACGCCGACCGCGATTTCCGGCTGCCGCGCGGGGGCACCCTCGTCCTCTGCTCCGACGGCCTGTTCGAGGCGCTGGACCGCAACGGCAACGCCTACGGCTTCGAGCGCGCCCGCGAGGTGGTGCGGGCCATGGGGCACCGCCCCGCCGTGGAGATCGTCGACGCCCTGCTCAACGACTGCCGCCGCCACCTCGGCGCGGAGCAGGCTCCGGACGACGTGACGGTGGTGGTGGTGAAGCGGGGGTAGCTACCCCTTCTTCCGCTCCTGCCGCTGCCCGAACAGCATCTTCTGCTCCAGCCGCCCCCGCTGCGAGCGGTAGAAGGCATCCAAGAAGCGCCGCGGCTGGACGTCCCAGCGCTCGCGGGGCCAGCCGATCTTGGTCTTGATCTTGTCGCAGACCTCCTCCAGGATGCGCCCGTCGAGCACCCCCTGATCGTCGCGCCGCAGGAGATCCTCCAGCACCTGGAGCTCGTGGATGCCGTAGATGTCGAGCTGCTGGCGGGTGAACGGAAACTCCTCCGCCACGGGCTCCGGAGCGAAGGTAGGCGTGGACGGCGGCGGCGACCAGCGGGCGGCCGGGCGCTCGCGGCGCTCCGCTGGACGGCCCACGCCGCGCTCCGTGAGGTCCCCGAGCAGGACCGCCGTCGGCGCCTTGACCACGATCGTCCCCGCCACCAGATCGCCGCAGCGCAGGCGGTCCTTGTTGAACAGGGGCATCAGGGCGAACACCAGGAGCCAGACGGTGGCGATCAGCTGCCCCCAGCCGGGAGCCTCGGGGAGCACCGCGTCCGGCGCGATGAGCGCCAGGAACGGCACCATGACCTCCAGGTTGCGCATCAGATTCCGGGCGAACACCGCCTCCGGCGTGAGAGGCCCGCCGTTGCGCGAGATCACCCGCAGCCCCACCCAGCGCTTGCCGAGGGTCACTCCTCCCTGCTTCGCCTCGAAATAGAGGAAGTAGACGTTCCAGAACAAGATGAGCGCCACGAGCAGGATCACGAGCACGCCCACCAGGATCTTCATCCCCAAGGCCTGGCATACGACGGCGAAAAGGAAGACTCCGATCCCGGCCCCAAGGATGAGCAGGCAGTCCAGCAGGAACGCGACGATGCGGTCTCCCGCCGGCCCCACCACGAAGGGGAGCGAGAGCCCTTCCGGCGTGAGCACCCGGTGAACGCGCGCTTTCTCCAGGGCGACGGCGCTCATCGCCTCGGCCTCTCGGCGGCGCGGCCGGCGGCGAGGAAATACCAGCACCAGAAGGCGAGCGTCAGAGTCGCCAGGCTCCAGCGCACGGCGACGTCGTGGACGACCTGGCGGAAGATCCCCTCGATCAGCCCCGCGACCAGGAACATGGCGACCGAGCCCACGGCGAGCAGCGCGACCTCCCGCCCCTGGAGGGCCAGGTTCTGCATCCGGGTGTGCCGGCCGGGGAAGACCAGCGCGGAGCCGATCGCCATGCCGGCCGCGCCGCACAGGCAGACCGCGCTCAGCTCGGTGACCCCGTGCGGGAGCACCCAGGCCCAGAACTCGGCCCCCAGCCCCCGCGTCTGGTACAACCCCGCCAGGGCCCCCAGCAGCAGACCGTTCTGGAACAGCAGGTAGATCACCGGCACGCCGGCCACGAAGCCGAGCGCGAAGCAGCCCAGCCCCACCGAGGAGTTGTGGATGAAGAGGGCGCTGGCGAAGAACCCCAACTGCCCGCTGCTGCCATAGAGGATGTCCCGCAGCTCCTGGGTGGAGGAGGCCGGATTGCGCCCCTCGGCTATCCCTGCGTCCACCAGGCTGTAGTAGCTCTCCGGATCGGCCAGCACCATCCGGTAGCCGGCGAGGACGCCGAGCCCCAGCAGGACGTACGCGGCGAGCACGAACAGGGGGTAGCGGCGTACCGCCCCGGGGAAGCTGGTACGGAAGAAGTCCGCCACCGCCTCTCCCAGCCGCCGCTTGGTGCCGTAGACGGCGATGTAGGCGCGGCCCACCAGGGCGGTCAGGTAGTCGAGCAGGTTCTTGTCCAGGCTGATCGCCGTGGCCACCGAGAGCGAGCTGACGGCGCTCCGGTAGAGCACCGGCAGACGGTGGAGCTCGTCCGCCGTCAGGCTCTCCAGCCCCCTCTTCTCCAGCCGCGCGAGCAATTCCTCGAGCTCCCGCCAGGCGGCCTCCCGCTCGCGGCGGAACTGGGCGGATTTGAGATCGAATTCGGGCATGATCGATCAGATCCTCTCTCGCCGTTTGATGTCCAGATAGGCGTCGATCAGCCGCGGCGTCACCTGCGCCGGGGAGGCGTCGATGGGATAGATCCCCAGCCGGCGCAGGCGGCGCAGCACCACCTCGCGGTCGCGCAGGATCCCGCCGGCGACGACGGCCCGGTTGAGCTCGAGCAGCCCCGCGGGGGCGCCGTCCGCCGTGGCCGCGAGCGCGGGGTCCTGGAGCGCCACGAAGACGACCACGTGCCGCCGCGAGAGCCGGTCGAGATTCTCCACCATCAGCTCGGCCGCGATGGTGTCGACGAAATCGGTGAGCACCACGATCAGCGAGCGCCGCGAGAGCTTCTGGGCGATCGCGGTCAGCCCCAGGGTGAAGTTGGTCTCGCGCTCCGCGTAGTCCACCTGGGCGGCCATCTGGCTCAGCACGTCGAACCCGCGCAGCCCCCCCTTGGGCTCCACGAACAGCCCCGGTTTGGCGTCGAAGGAGGCGAGCCCCACGCGGTCCCCGGCGCGCAGCGAGACGTAGGCGAGGAGCAGCGCCGCGTTGACCGCGTGATCCACCTTGGGAATGCCCGCCAGCGGCTCGCACATCAGGCGGCCGGTGTCGATCGCGATCACCACCTGATGATTGCGCTCGGCGCGGAACTGGCGGGAGATCAGCTTGCGGTGCCGGGCCGAGGCCTTCCAGTCGACCGTGCGGTGGTCGTCCCCCGGCGCGTGCTCCTTGAGCGAATCGAGCTCGGAGCCGTCCCCCTTGTAGCGCTCGATCTTCAGGCCGCTGCGCAGCTCCGGATCGGTGAGCAGGCGCATCGCCACCGTCTTGACCGGACGGATGTTGGGCACCACCGGCGCCTGCCGCTTGAGGTCCACCGTCGCCACGGTCGCCATCAGCCCGAGCGGCCCGGGCGAGCGCACCCAGGCGCGCTCGACCACGATCCGCCCCCGCCGGGTGGGGACGAGCCGGAAGCGCAGCACGGCCTTCCCACCGGAGATCCGCCCCCGCAGCGGCGGCTGCGGCACCAGCCGGTCCGAGAGGTCGACCGCCACCGCCACCGGCGCCCGCCGGGCGGTGGGCACCTTCACGGTGAGCACGGCCTCCTCCTCTTCCCCGATATAGAGCGTGGCCGGCATCTCCACCGCGGCCGCCACCGCCTTGCGGCGCGGCGCCCACAGCATGTCGACCCCTATCGCCAGCGCCAGCAATCCCAGATACATCGGCCAGAACGGCCACAGCCGCTCGTGCACCGCCACCGGTAGCAGCGCGATGGGCAGCCCCAGGGCGGCGAGGAGGATGGCGCGACGGGTGGGACGCATGATTGATCCTCTCAAAGCCTCATCTCGGCGCCGCCACCTGCCCCAGCACCTGCTCGAGCACCGAATCCACCCCCAGGCCGTCCACCTCGGCGCTGGGCGAGAGGACCACGCGGTGCCGCAGGAGCGGCTTGAAGAGGCCCTTGATGTCGTCCGGGATCACGAAGTCCCGCCCCTCGAGCACGGCGGCGGCGCGGGAGGAGGCGGCCAGCATGTTGGCCGCGCGCGGGCTGGCGCCGTACTGCAAGGCCGGATGATTGCGCGTGGCGCGGATCAGATCCACGATGTAGGCCACCGTCTCGTCGGCTAGGCGGATGCCCGACACCACCTGCCGCACCCAAGTGATGAAACGCAGGTCGCAGAGCGGGGTGATCCCCAGCCGGTCCAGGTGCGGCATCGCCGTCTGGTGGCCGTGGGTCCTCACCATCGCCATCTCCTCCTCGCGGGCGGGATAGCCGATCAGGACCTTGAACAGGAAGCGGTCGAGCTGCGCCTCGGGGAGCGGATAGGTCCCCTCCTGCTCGATCGGGTTCTGCGTGGCCACCACCATGAAGCCGGACGACAGCGGGTGCGACGTGCCGTCGATGGTGATCGTGCGCTCCTGCATGGCCTCCAGCAGCGCCGCCTGGGTCTTCGGCGGCGTGCGGTTGATCTCGTCGGCGAGCAGCAGCTCGGTGAACAGCGGCCCCTTGGTGAGCGCGAACGAGCTGGTCTGGAAGTTGAACAGGTTCGTGCCGATCAGGTCGCCCGGCATCAGGTCGGGGGTGAACTGCACGCGTTTGAAATCCAGCTTGACGCACGAGGCGAACGCGCGCGCCAGCAGGGTCTTGCCGGTCCCGGGCGGCCCCTCGAAGAGGATGTGCCCCTCCGAGATCAGGGCCACCATCATCAGGTGGATCGCGTCGTCCTGACCGACGATCGCCCGGCCGATCCGCTCCCGCAGCGCGGTCCCCAGCTCACGAACCTTCTCGATTGCCATTCGTCACTCCACCTCGATGCTTTGTAGGGAGGGGAATTTTACCATCTCCACCCTCCCGGAGGGCCCGCCGGGGAGAGACAGCTCTGCTATCATCGAAAAGTTGAGCCTACAATCAGCGCCCCCCCTGCCGCCGGCCGGCCGCGCCGAGCGTGTCGAGGCGATCTTCCGGGAGCTCCAGACGGGCGTCCAGCCGGAGGAGCAGTTCCGCAGATTGTTCGAGATCTACTATGGGCCGCTGCGCAGCTTCTTCGCCCGGCGCGGCTTTCCGCCCGAAGATTGCGAGGAGCTAACCCAGGAAACATTCCTTGGGATCTATACAGGCATAAGCTCGTTCCGGGGTGAGGCCGGATTCGAGACCTGGATGTGGAAGATCGCCAATAACGCCTGGCGCAAACGCCGCCGCTGGCGGTCAGCGGAGAAACGGACCGCGGAGGAGGTGCCTCTGGACGAGATCGCGGAGCCCACCGGCGAGCCCCAGACGGCGCTGGCGCGGGAGACCGCCCCGGATCCGGGCCAGGCGGCGATCGACCGCGAGCGTTCGCGGATCCTGCGCGAGGCCATCGAGCGGCTACCGGATCAGATGCGCAAGTGCCTGATGCTGCGCATCGATCAGGACCTCAAGTACCGGGAGATCGCGGTCGTCGTCCGGCTGTCGATCGAGACCGTGAAGGCGCACCTGTTCGCCGCCCGCCGGCGGCTGTCGCAGGAGCTGGGAGACTATTTCCATGAAGCACTGGAGAGGATCGCGGAGCCATGAGTGACCCGGCGACGGAGCTGCGGGCCGCGGCGGCAACGCTGGCGGCCCGCGGAGACGCCGGCCCGCACCTGAGCGAGGACGACGTCGCCGCCTATCGCGCGGGGAGCCTCCCGCCGGACCGGGAGGCGAGAGCGCAGGCCCACCTGCTGGCCTGCCGCGAGTGCACGGATCTCCTGCTGGGGCTGGAGGAGCTCGCCGGCGAGGGCGAGCCGGTGCCGCCTGCGGAATTGGCGGCCGCCTGGCAGCGGATGCGGGCGCGCCTCCCGCGGCCGGCGCAACCGGTCCCCGCGCCCCTCCCCTTCCCCACGGCCCGGCGGCGGGCGGCGCCGCCCGTCTGGCTCGGGGCCCTCGCGGCCTCGCTCCTGGTCGCCGTCGTGGGGCTCTCTCTCTACGTGGCCTCTCTGCGCCGGACGGTGAGCGAGCTCAACCGGCCCCAGACCAACGCGCCGGTCGTCGACCTCTTCCCCGAGCCGCTGCGGGGCGGCAGGGACAAGGTGGAGACCCTGACGCTGGCGCCGGACGTCCGCGTCTTCCTCCTGGTGCTCAATCCCACGGACTCGCGGACGTTTCCCCGCTACGAGCTCGAAGTCGCCCGGGCCGGCGGCGGAGTGGTCTGGCGCGGCGACCTGACGCGCAACGACCTCGGCTCCTTCAGCCTCGTCCTGCCGCGCTCCCTGATGGGCGAAGGGGAGCACCGGCTCCACCTCTGGGGAGTCGGACCGCAGGGGCGCGAGCCGCTGGGCGAGTATGAGCTCACGGTCGTGGCGTCTCATTGACTTGCCCCTGGCAGTCGCGTAGTCTGCCGGTAATCAACGCAGCATATCGACAACTTTCCCTACGTGCCGCGACCTCCATCGTCCTGAGAAGCAGCGCCTTGGCGCCTGTGCTCTCCTGATCGGCCTCCTGGCCGCGGGTTGCCGCGCGCCGGCGTCCGCTCCGGCGGCTCCGGCGCCTCCCCCCGCGCCGGAGCGCGTGTTGGCCCTCACTCCCAACACCCTGGTGGAAGCTGCCTTGAAGGGCGGCGAGCGCCACCTCTACCGCATCGACCTGTCTCCAGGCCGCTTCGCCGATCTGGTGGTGGAGCAACGGGGAATCGACGTGGTGCTGCGGCTCTCCGGGCCGGCCGGCCGCCAGTTTCCCGAGGTGGACAGCCCCAACGGCGAGCTCGGGCCGGAGCCGCTCCCCCTCCTCGGCGCGCCGGGACCGCTGCACCTGGAGATCTGCCCGGCAGACCCCAGGGCCGCCTCCGGACACTACGCCGTGCGCGTGGGCGCCGTCCGGGCGGCGACGGACCGGGATCGCGCGCATGTGGCCGCGGAGCGGGGCTTCGCCACCGCGGAGCGACTGCGCCGCCTGGGCGACGGCGCCGCCTTGAAGGCAGCGGCGAAAGGGACGGAGGAGGCCGCGGCGCGGTTCCTGGACCTCGGCGAGCATGGGCGGGCCGGCGATGCGCTGTACTCGCTCGGCCGGGCGCTGGGCTCTCTGGGGGAATCGGAGGCGGCCCTGGTGGCCTTCGAGAAAGCCCTGCCCGAGGCCCGCGCCGCGGGAGACCGCCGTGCCCAGGGGCGATTGCTCAGCAGCCTGGTCGGGCTCCACAACGCTCTGGGCCACCCCGACAGGGCTCAAGGTTGCGCCCGCGAGGCGCTGGCCCTGTACCGTTCTCTGGGCGATCAGCGGGGCGAGGCCACGGCCCTCAACAATCTGGGCAGATCGCAGGCGGACCTGGGGCTGGCCGAGGAGGCGCTCGCCTCCTACGACCGGTCTCTGGCCCTCTGGCAACGTCTCGGCATGCGCGACCACGAAGGCTTGACACTGGTCAATCGGGCCAACGTCTTCGGCGGGCTGGGCGAGCTCCAGAGGGCTCTCGACGATCTCGACCG
>DASXJP010000274.1:0-14227 GCA_036497345.1 Thermoanaerobaculia bacterium | reverse complement strand
TCGTAGGATATCACGATTTCATGATCTCCGGAGCATCAATTTTGGCGGCGGTAGCTGGGCGGTAGGGGACATCCTATCCCAAGCCCAAGCTCAGGGGATGCCATACCGCCGCCGCTTCTCCCACAGCGCCTTGCGGCTGATGCCGAGGAGGTCGGCGGCCCGGCCCTGGTGGCCGCGGGTGTAGGCGAGGGCGTTCTTGATCTGCTCCTTCTCCACCTCGATCAGGGGGCGGGGGCGGGTCTCGAGGAGACCTTCGGGCCGGGGGGGATCGACCGGGCCGCCCTCGGCCAGGATCAGGCCGCGCTCCAGGGTGTTGCGGATTTGACGGAGGTTGCCCGGCCAGGGGTGCTCCAGCATCCAGGCGCGGGCGCGGGGGGCGAGCTCCGGCGCCTTGACCCCGAAACGCTCGCCCAGATCGGCCAGGAGATGGTCGAGGACGGCGGCCAGGTCGGCCCGCCGCTCGCGCAGCGGCGGGACCCGGAAGGCGAGCACCTCCAGACGGTAGAAGAGGTCGGGGCGGAACGTCTCGCGGGCCACGCGCCGGGGGAGGTCCTCCGAGCCGATGGCCACGAAGCGGACGTCCGCCACCCGTTCCGCGCCGCCCAGCGGGGCGTAGCGCCGCTCCGCCACCAGGCGCAGGAGCTTGGGCTGCGACGGGAGCGGCAGCTCCTCGACGTGGTCGAGCACCAGCGTCCCGCCCTCGGCGCGCGCCACCCGCCCTTCGCTCGGCCCCTCGGCGCCGGTGAAGGCCCCGGGGCGGTAGCCGAAGAATTCGCTCTCGAAGAGGGTGCTGGGGATGGCTCCGGGGTCCACCTCGGTCAGCGGCCCGGCGGCCCGGAGGCTGGCGCCGTGGAGGGCGCGGGCGAGCGTGGAGCGGCCGCTCCCGGGCTCGCCGAGGATCAGCACCGGCGCCTCGGTGGGCGCGGCGCGGTCGACCCCGCGCAGGCTCTCGGCCAGCGCGGGGAAGTCGTGCAGCAGGCGGGACAGGGAGAGAGGCGAGACCGCGTCCGCGCTCACGCGCGGAGCTGGGCCGTCACGTCCGGCGCGTCCCCCCAGAGCTTCTCCAGCGCGTAGTAGCGCCGGGTCTCCTCCTGGAAGACGTGCACCACGAGATCGCCGTAGTCGATCAGCACCCACTGCGCCCGATTGTAGCCCTCCACGTGGAGGGGACGCACGCGGCGCTCGCGGAGCTTCTCCTGCACGGCGTCGGCGATGGCCTGCACCTGACGCTCGCTGGTGCCGCTGCAGATCAGGAAGTAGTCGGCGAAGTCCGTGACCTTCGCCAGATGCAGGACCTTGAGATCGATCGCCTTCCGGCCGTCGGCGGCGGCGACCGCTTCACGGGCTCTTTCCAGGGTGTCGAGGGATTGGGTGATGGGCTCTGGATTCATCGGTACAGGTCGTATTTGTGCAGGTATCGTACCACGAGCTCCGGCACCGCTCCCGGGGGAAGCGGGAGCCCGGCGGCCAGCAGCTCGCGCAGATGGGTCGAGGAGACGTCGACCGGCGGTTGGCGCAGCAGCAGGGCGCGGCCGGCGCCCGCCAGCGCGGCGATCTCCGGGTGGAGCGGGGCGGTTTCGAAGTCCCACCCCGGACGGGCCAGGACCACCAGCCGGGCGGCCTCGGGGATCTCCCGGAAGCGCACCCAGTGGTGGAGGTCGGCGAACGAGTCGCCGCCGATGAGCAGGTAGAGGTCGGCCTCCGGCATCGCGCGCCGGAAGTGCTCCAGGGTCTCAATGGTATAGGCCGGCCGGTCGAGGGTCAGCTCGTGGGGCGAGACCTCCAGCCCCTCTTCGTCCAGCAGCGCCAGCTCCGTCATCACGTAGCGGGCGAAGGCCGGCGCCAGGGCCCGCCCCGGCTTGTGGGGGGGCAGGGCGGTGGGCAGGTAGATCACCTTGTCGAGCCCCAGCTCCGCACGGGCGGCGCGGACCGGCTCGATGTGGCCGCGGTGGATGGGATCGAAGCTGCCGCCGAAGAGACCGATCCTCATGGGGCCAGCCGCCGCGAGAGGTCGGAGATCAGGCCGGAGATCCCCTCGTTGGTGGCCGAGCTGATCTCCCGGTAGGGCAGGCCGCGCTCCGCCGCCGCCCGGCGCAGCTCCTCCCGCCGCTCGGGGACGGCCGAATCGAGCTTGCTCCCCACGATCAGGCGCGGGCGCTCCAGCAGCTCGGGATTGAATCCGGTGAGCTCGCGCTCCACGGTGGCCAGGTCCTCGGCGGCGCTCCCCTCCGGGTTGGAGAGGTCGACCAGGTGGAGCAGCACCCGGCAGCGCTCGATGTGGCGGAGGAACTGGATGCCAAGGCCGGCCCCCTGCGCCGCGCCGGCGATCAGGCCCGGCAGATCGGCGATCACGAAGGGCTCGGAGAGCGGCCCTTCGGCCACCACGCCGAGCTGCGGGATCAGGGTGGTGAACGGGTAGTCGGCGATCTTCGGCCGCGCCGCCGAGACGACGCTGATCAGGGTCGACTTGCCGGCGTTGGGGAGGCCGATGACGCCCACGTCGGCGAGCAGCTTGAGCTCCAGCCGGAGGTGGCGCTCCTCCCCCTCCTGGCCGGGATCGGCCCGCCGCGGCGCCTGGTTGGTGGCGGTGGCGAAGCGGGCGTTCCCCCGGCCCCCCCGTCCGCCGGCCGCCACGCGCAGGCGCTCGCCGTCGTGGAGGATCTCGCCCAGCGTCCCGCCGGTCTCCTCGTCGTAGACGACCGTGCCGAGCGGCACCTCCACCTCGAAGTCCTCGCCGTCCTTGCCGGCGCGGTTGGACCCCTCGCCATGGCGGCCGCGGTCGGCGGCGTAGAGCGAGGCGAAGCGCAGGTGATAGAGGGTGTTCCGGTTGGCGCGGCCGACCAGGTACAAGGAGCCCCCCTCGCCGCCGTCGCCGCCCGAGGGACCGCCCCGGGGGACGTACTTCTCGCGGCGGAAGGCCATGCAGCCGTTGCCGCCACGCCCGGCCTGGACGTGGATCCTGGCTTCGTCGAGGAAGATCAAGGTCGGTCTGGGGAGAAGCCGCGGAGCCGGACGCGCGCCCGGCTCCGGCCTGGCTCCAAGAAGGTTTACTCGGCCGAGCCGGCCGCGTCGGGGGTCGCGGCAGGCTGCTGGACGTGCACGAACGTCCCGCGCCGGCCCCGGTTCTGGAACTTCACGACGCCGTCGAGCTTGGCGAAGAGGGTGTCGTCCTTGCCGCGGCCGACGTTCTGGCCGGGGAAGAACTTGGTGCCGCGCTGCCGCACGATGATCGCGCCGCCGGTGACCTGCTGGCCGCCGAAGGCCTTGACTCCCAGGTGCTGCGGGTTCGAGTCGCGGCCGTTGCGGCTGGAGCCCTGTCCTTTTTTATGTGCCATGAGCTGATACCTCTCGGATCTGCCGTCCTAGCGGGAGGAGGGCAACTGGATCTCGTCGATGCGGACCCGGTGCATGTGCTGCCGGTGGCCGGTGGTCCGGCGGTAGGTGGTGCGCTTCTTCTTCTTGAAGACGCGGATCTTGGGGCCCTTGACCTCGCCCACCAGCGAGGCGGTCACGGCCGCGCCCTCGAGCGCCTTGCCGATCTGGGGGCCGTTGTCGCCGGAGACCATGAGAACCCGGTCGAAACGGAACGACTTGCTGTCGCCCGGCTCGCCGAGGAGCTCGACGTCGATCACGTCGCCCGGGGCGACGCGGTATTGCTTACCGCCACTTTCGATCACTGCATACATAGGAAAACGCTCCCAGAGTCGTCAAAGACGCGTGGACGGCGGAACGTACCACAGGTGGTCCCGCAGGTCAATGAAAACGGATCAGGGTGGTGGAAATTCCCCGTTCGGGTATCCTTCTTGCTGGAGAATTCCGCGCCATGCTCTTCCGGCTCTTCAGCCTCGTCACCGCCCTCTACCTGCGCCTGCTCGGCGCGCACCGCCGGACCCTGGAGGCGGGGCCGGTGTCGCTCGTCTATTACGTGATGGGGCCGGAGGACGGGGAGCCCTGGGTGCTGATCCACGGCCTGGGCGCCATCGCCGCCACCTGGGCGCCGGTGATGCGGCGGCTGCGGCGGAGCTGCCGGATGGTGGTGCCCGAGATGTCGGCCCTCGGGGGGACCCGGTGCCCCGGCTACGGGATCGGGGTGGCGGCTTCGGGTGAGATCCTCCAGGCGCTGATGGCGCGCGAATTCGGCTCCCGGCCGGTCACCCTGATGGGGCTCAGCATGGGCGGCTGGATGGCGGCCCGCCTGGCCCTGGACCAACCCCGGAAGATCGCCCGCCTGGTGCTGGTGGACGCCGCCGGCTATCGCGACCAGGACTGGGACACCGTCGAGTCGCTGGTCCGGGTGAACGACCTCGCGGGGGTCGACCGCCTCTACAAGGCGCTGTTCGTCCGCGTCCCCTGGCTGATGCGGCTCTCCAAACCCACCTTCCTCAAGGCCTACACCTCGAAGGCGGTGCGCAACGTGATGGCGGGGCTCTCCGAGGCCGACACCTTCAACGACGCGGATCTCGCCCGGTTGTCCATGCCCACGGCGCTGATCTGGGCCGAGCACGACGGGCTGTTCACCGCCGGGACGGCGCGCGCCATGGCGGCGGCCATCCCCCGCTCCCGCCTGGAGATCCTTCCGAATTGCGGCCACGCCGTCCACATGGAGTGCCCGGGGGCTCTCGCCGCGGCGATCCAGCGCTTCCAGTTAGAATCCTCTCGAGCGCTGCTCTTCCCGACTGGAGGCCGGCCATGGCGAGCCCCGAGTACCTGATCTGCCTGGAGTGCGAGACCCCCTGCTACGTCTTCGACTGGGAGGACGGCAAGCTCAGCGACGTCCTCTGCCAGTCCTGCGGCAACGACGACCCTGACCAGTTCGCCCTCCCCGAGGACATCGAGGAGATGTCCGGCGCCTGATCTTACAAAATTAGACTAAGATCTTGCCGTCTTTCCGAGCCCCTGCCCCTCCGGCAGGGGCTTTTTGCTGGCGCTCAAGTCATACCTACCATTTACACGCTAAGATCTTTCGGCTGGGGCATTGACAAGATCTTAGCACCTGTATATCATCGTCTTCGACGGTGAGGACGGAATGATGCCGGCCCGCCGATCCCGGACCGAGCCCATCAAGCAAAAATGAAAGAGGAGATCACCATGTTGAACAACGTAACCCGCTGGAATCCGACCGTGGCCTATCTGAACCGTGAGCCGTTCGCGCGGCTGTTCGAGAATTTCTTCAAGCCGCGGAAGATCGAGATCAGCTGAGGAAGGTCAAACCGGTCCGCCGTCTCAAGGGCGCCCTAGGTGGGCGCCCTTTCCATTTCCGCCGAGGCGACGCGACCGGGCGCCGGCTCCGGATGGACGGCGGGCAGCTCGACCGTGACCGTCGTCCCCACCCCCTTGGAGCTGCGCACGCTGAGCCGGCCGCCGTGGGCGCTGGCGATCCGCTCGGCGATGGCGAGCCCGAGGCCGGTCCCCCCCTTGCGGGTGGAGTAGAAGAGGTCGAAGATCTTCTCCTGCTCCTCCGCCGTCATGCCGACGCCGTTGTCGGCCAGCTCCAGGAGGACGGAAGACCCTTGGCGGCCGGCGGTGAGCTTGAGCCAGGGGCGCCGCCTCGCCTCCTCGGCGGCGTTGAAGGCGTTCTGGGCCAGGTTGAGCAGGAGCTGGTTCATCTGCGCGGGATCGATCCGGATGCGCGCGCCGCCGCTCCTGTCCTCGATCTCGACCTGCACCCGCCGCTTCTGGATCTCCCCCGCCAGCACCTCCCGCACCCGCTCGAGCGGCCGCACGGCCGGCACCTCCTCCATCTCCAGGGGCCGGGGCTTGGCGTAGGCGAGGAAGTCGGAGACCAGCCGTTCGAGGCGGCTGAGCTCGGAGCGGGTGATCGAGAGCAATCGCTTGCCCGTGGGGGCCGAGCCGTGCTCGTCGATCTCCTCCTCCAGCATCTGCATGTTGAGGTTGAGCGAGTTGAGCGGGTTGCGGATCTCGTGCGCGAGCCCCGAGGCGAGGGTGCCGAGGTAGGCCAGCCGCTCGGCCTGCGCCGCCTGGACCTCCAGCCGCTGCGAGCGCCGCAGGACCATCCAGACGGCGGCGTAGGCCGAGATCAGCAGCAGCATCGAGGCGACGCCGATCAGCATGGCCTGGCGGATCAGGTCCCCACGCAGCACCTCGATACGGCGGCTGAGCTCCACGGGGCTGATGCCGATCTCGAGCTGGCCGTAGGTGCCGATCGGCACCCGGATGTCGGGCACCTCGAAGGAGGTCTCGGTCTCGCGGGTCTTCTTCTCCACCCGCGGCTCCGTCTCCAGGTGCTGCTGGAGCTCGGGGGAGCCGAGGATCGGCGGCGCGGCCCCCTCGTTCCCCACCTGCATGCGCGCCTCGCTGCGCCCCTCGTAGACGAGCACGCCGTTCTTGTCGCGGATCTCGACCCGCTTCACCAGCTCCCGCTGGCGCAGGACCTGGTCGATGTAGGTCTGGGTATCCCGCTCGACCGCCACCGCCGTGTAGAGATCCTTCTCGCGCTCGGCCTGGCGGGCGATCTGCTGGGCGAGCTTCTCGGCCTCGGACCGCGTCTCCAGCAGCACGCGCTCGACCTCCCGCTGCGAGAGCGAGCGGAAGATCAGCCAGCCGAACAGGGCGAAGTCGCAGAGGACGAAGACCCCGAAGACCAGCGAGGCGATCAGGAGCTTGCGGGAGGAGGACGAGACCAGGCGTTCCATGCCGGTTCAAGGATAACACCCGGAGCGCCCTCGCCCCTGGAGCGGCCAGAGGCAACAAATTCTGGAATGGCATCAATGCTCAAAACCGCCCCTTCTTTTTCCCCCCGCCGTCGGATACCATGACCGCGCTCCCATGCGCCGAACATCCCTCTTCCGTGCCCTGGCCCTGGCCGCCGCCCTGCTCGCCGCGGGTTGCCGGCAGGCGCCGGAGCGCGCTACGGGGCCCGTGGCGGCTTCCGGGCAGCCCCGGCGCGGCGGCACCGTGGTGACCGGCTGGACGGCCGAGCCCGGCGGGGTCAACTCCCTGATCCTGCCGAACAGCCAGGTCACCAACGAGATGGTGTTCCGCCTCTTCCTCCACCTCCTCGAGGAGCAGGCCGACTTCCAGCAGCACCCGGCCACCTTCAAGTATCAGCTCGCCGAGTCCTACGACTGGTCCCCCGATCACAAGACGTGTACCTTCCATCTGCGGAAGGACGTGGTGTGGAGCGACGGCGTGCCGGTGACCGCCGACGACGTGCGTTGGACCTGGCAAGCGCAGACGAATTCCGACGTGGCCTGGGAGCTCGCCGACTCGAAGCGCTGGATCACCGACGTCGAGGTGGTGGACCCGCACACCGTGCGCTTCCACTTCTCGCGCGTCTACGCCAAGCAGCTCCTCGACATCAACGAGGGGCCCGTCTTCCCCAAGCACGTCTGGGAGAAGCTGCCCTTCAAGGAGTGGCGGAAGAGCGGCGACTGGTTCCGCCAACACTTCGTGGTGGACGGCCCGTTCACCATCGCCTCCTGGCAGCCGCAGCAGCAGGTCGTGCTGCAGCGCAACGAACGGTACTACGAGAAGGAATTCCCCTATCTGGATCGGGTGGTGATGCGCCAGGTCCCCGACCAGGCGAGCGGCTTCACCCAGCTCCTGAGCGGCGACCTCGACTACCTGCCGCAGATCGCTCCCACCGACGCGCCGCGCGTCAAGGCCTCGCCGCGGCTGGAGCTGATCGCCTACTGGTTCAACATCTACGTCGCCGTGATTTGGAACAACGAGAGTCCGCTCTTCCGCGACCCCGAGGTGCGGCGGGCCCTGACGCTGGCCATCGACCGCAAGACGATCGTCGACACCCTCTGGGGCTCCTATGGCAAGGTCGCCGACTCCCCCATCCTGACGTCGGTCTGGGCCCACGATCCGGCGGTCCATCCGTGGCCCTATGACCGCCAAGAGGCGGCGCGCATCCTCGCCGCCAAGGGGTGGAAGGACACGGACGGCGACGGTGTGCTCGACAAGGGCGGCAAACCGTTCACCTTCGAGCTGCTCACCAACACCGGCAACCAGCTCCGGTCGGACGCCACGGTGATGATCCAGAATCAGCTCCGGAAGGTTGGTGTCCGCGCCACGCCCCGCCAGATCGAGTTCAACACCCTGGCCGCGCAGACGATCGCCGGCAAGTTCGACGCGGCGATGATGGGCCTCACCATCGACACCAGCCTCGACCTGCGGAGCAACTACCACAGCGAGGCGATCCAGGAAGGGAGCAACTTTCAGCGCTACCGCAACCCCGAGGTGGACCGCCTGATCGAGACCGCGGCGGCGCAGCCGGAGATCAAGGCCGAGCTCCCCTACCTGTACAAGATCCAGGAGATCGTCCACCGCGAGCAGCCGATCACCTTCCTGTGGGAGTCGCAGCGCCTGACCGCCGTCAACAAGCGGGTGAAGAACGTCCATCCCACGGCGACGTTCTCGTTCTTCAATCTGAAGGAGTGGTGGGTCGAGCCGTAAGGCGGACCGCCCCGGCGGGTCTGTCCCTTGCTCGGCTTCCTCCTCCGCCGCCTCGCCGCCTCGCTCCTCCTCCTGCTGCTGGTCCTCACCTTCACCTTCTTCTTCCTCCGCCTGCTGCCGGGCGATCCGATCCGCCTCTTCGAGGGGCAGCGGCTCACGCTCGCCCAGCAGGAAAAGCTGAAGGAGATCTACGGCTTCAACCGGCCGCTGCCCGAGCAGTACCTGGTCTGGATCTCCTCGGTCGCGCGGTGGGACTGGGGCACCTCGCTCTCCCAGAACCGGCCGGTCTCGACGGTGCTCCGCGAGGCCCTGCCGGCCACGGCGCTGCTGGCGCTGGCCGGCCTGGCGATCGAATACGCCCTGGCCCTGCTGCTCGGCATCGCCTCGGCCCTGCGGCGGGGATCGGCCCTGGATCACACCGTGCGCATCGTCACCCTCCTCCTCTTCTCCCAGCCGATCTTCTGGCTGGGGCTGATGATGATCCTCCTCTTCTCCTACGTCTGGCCGGTGCTGCCGGCCGGCCACATGCACTCGGTGGACGCCGACCTGATGAGCCCTCTGGGCCGGCGGCTCGATCTCGCGCGCCACCTGCTGCTCCCCGCCCTGGTGATCGCCCTCGGCGCGGCCGGCGGCACCATCCGCTTCCTGCGCGCCAGCCTGATCGAGGTGATGAGCCAGGACTACATTCGCACCGCCCGCGCCAAGGGGCTCTCCGAGCGGCGGGTCGTCTGGGTACACGGCCTGCGCAACGCGGTCGTGCCGCTGATCCAGGTCTTCGCGATCTCCCTGCCCCTGCTGCTCTCCGGCGCGCTCATCGTCGAGATCGTCTTCTCCTGGCCCGGCCTCGGCCGGCTCACCTTCCTGGCGATCAGCACGCGCGACTATCCGCTGATCCTCGGCGCCACCGCCCTCTCCGCCGCGCTGGTGATCCTGGGCAATCTGCTGGCCGACGTGCTCCATGCCCTGGCCGACCCACGAGTCCGCGATGCCTAGGAATCGACGGTACCCGCCCGTGCTCCTCTGGGGCGGCGGCTTGATCGCCGCCCTGCTCCTGATCGCTCTGGCGGCCCCCCTCCTGGCGCCCTACGATCCGGACGAGCAGCTCGATCCGCCGGCCGGCAGCTATCGGCCACCGGGGACGGCGCTGGCGGCGGTCCATCTCGCGGACGGCTCCTGGCGCCTGGCCGAGCGGGTCCGCCGCTCCCCCTTGAGGGTAGAGATCGAGCGTCTCGGCGCGGTCGAGACGCTGCCCGCCTCGCGGGTGCTGAACCTGACGTCCGGCGGGGTCGCCGACCGCCGGCTCTATCTGCTCGGCAGCGACCGGTTCGGCCGGGACCTCCTCTCCCGCGTCCTCTACGGCGCCCGGGTCTCGCTCGCCGTGGGCATGATCTCGGTGCTGCTGTCCCTGACCCTCGGAGTGGCGGTAGGCGCCGCCGCCGCGCTGGGCGGCCGGCTGGCCGACGCCGTGCTCATGCGCGGAGTGGACGCCCTCATCGCGTTCCCGAAGCTGTTCCTGATGATCGCGCTGGCCGCCTTTTTCCATCCCTCTACCGCGGCAGTGGTGGCGCTGCTCGGCGGCATCGCCTGGATGGGGATCAGCCGGCTGACCCGGGCCGAGCTCCTCAGCCTCAAGAGCCGCGATTTCGTCATCGCCGCCCAAGCCATGGGGCAGCATCCGCTCGCCATCCTCTGGCGGCACCTGCTACCCAACGCTTTTACACCCGTGATGGTCCAGGCCACGCTGCTGATCGGCAACCTGATCCTCCTCGAATCCGCCCTCTCCTTCCTGGGTCTGGGCATCCAGCCGCCGACCCCGAGTTGGGGGAACCTGATCGCCGAAGGACAGGACGTCCTGGTCCAGGCCTGGTGGATCGCCACCTTCCCCGGCGCGGCCATCGCGGTGACGGTGATCGCCTTCAACCTGCTGGCCGACGGCCTGCGGGACCTGCTCGACCCCCGCGCCCAGAGCGAGGGAGGGGGTGCTATGCTCCCGGCGCCGTGAGCGATCCCGAGACTCCCCGCGCCACACCCCGCAAGCGCGCGCTCCTCACCGTCTTCCTGACCATCCTGCTCGACCTGATCGGGTTCGGCATGATCCTGCCGTTCCTGACCTTCTACGCGCAGGAGTTCCACGCCACGCCGCTGCAGATCGGGCTCCTCTTCTCCTCCTACAGCCTGACCCAGCTCCTCTGCGCGCCGCTGCTCGGGCGCCTCTCGGACCGGGTGGGCCGGCGCCCCGTGCTGCTCGGCTCGATCGCCGGCAGCGCCCTCTCCTACGTGGTCTTCGCCTTCGCCCCCTCCTACGCCGTGCTCCTCCTGGCCCGCTCGCTCTCCGGGGTGGCGGCGGCGAACTACGCCATCGCGCAGGCCTACATGGCCGACGTCTCCACCCCCGAGGGGCGCTCCAAGGCCATGGGGCTGGTGGGCGCGGCCTTCGGTCTCGGCTTCGTCCTCGGACCGGCGCTCGGCTTCCTGCTCTTCTTCTCCCCCCTGGCCCACCTCGGCCCGCGGCTGGTGCCGCTGGTGGCCGCCGGGCTCTCCACGCTCAACCTGCTGATCGCGGCCGTGGCGCTGCCGGAGTCGCTCTCGCCCGCGCTGCGGCGCAGCGCGGCCGCGCGCGGCGGATCGTGGCTGGGCTTCTCGGACCTCCTGGCGGTCTGGCGGGACACCCCCCTGCGCGGGCTGATGGTCCTCTTCTTCCTCGTGATGTTCTGCTTCTCGATGATGGAGACGACGCTCGCCCTCTTCTGCCAGGCCCGCTTCGGCTTCGGCTACCGGGAGACCTCGGGGCTGTTCGTCTTCGTGGGGATCGTGCTGGTGATCGTCCAGGGGGGGTTGCTCGGCCGGCTGGTGCGGCGGTTCGGTGAGCGGCGGCTGATCCTCGCGGGGATCGTTCTCATGGCTTTGGGGCTCGCCCTGATGCCGATCGGATCGAAGCTCTGGCTCCTCCTGTTCAGCCTGCTGCTGCTGGCGGTCGGCAACGGCATCCACAACCCCTCGACCACGGGCCTGCTCAGCCGCCTGGCCGGCGAGGAGGCGCAGGGGAGCACGATCGGGCTCTCGCGCTCCTTCGGCGCCCTCGCCCGCATCCTGGGGCCGCCCGCCGGCACCTGGATCTTCGGCGCGGCCGGCGCCGGCTGGCCGTTCTGGAGCGCCGGCGCCCTGATGCTGGTGGCGCTGGCGGTGGCGGTCGACGTCCTGCGCCGGGTCACGGTCGTCTAGACGGTGCTGACGAGCGACTTCGACTACGATCTGCCGGCCTCCAGCATCGCCCAGGAGCCGGCCCCCCGCGGCGAGAGCCGCCTGCTGGTGCTCGACCGCACCGGGCCGGAGCGGCACGCCCGGGTACGCGACCTGCCGCGTCTCCTCCGTCCAGGAGATCTCCTGGTGCTCAACGACACGCGGGTGATCCCGGCGCGGCTCTACGGCCGCAGCGCCGGAGGCGGAAAGATGGAGATCCTGCTCATCGAGCCGCTGGCGGAGCGCGAGTGGGACGCCCTGGTCAAGCCGGGGCGGCGAGCCCGGCCGGGCGCCCGGTTCGAGATCGGCGAGGGGCTCCTTGCCGAGGTGATCGACAAACGGGAGGACGGCCGCTACCGGCTCCGCTTTTCCGAGCCGGTCGAGCCCCATCTCGAACGGCTGGGGCACATTCCCCTCCCTCCCTATATCCACCGGCCGGACACCCCCGAGGACCGCGAGCGCTACCAGACCGTCTACGCCCGCCGGCCCGGCGCGGTGGCGGCCCCCACGGCGGGGCTCCACTTCACGAGCGAGCTCCTGCGGGAGATCGCGGAGGCGGGGGTCGAGATCGCGCGGGTGACGCTCCACGTCGGCATCGGCACCTTCAAGCCGGTCAGCGCCGAGCGGATCGCGGAGCACCGGATGGAGCGCGAGCGCTACGAGATCGGTGAGGAGACCGCGGAGGCCATCCGCCGCGCCCGGGCGGCCGGACGGCGGATCGTGGCGGTGGGGACCACGGTCGTCCGCACCCTCGAAGGCGCGGCCGTGGCGGGGGGCGGCGAGGTGCGGGCCGGCAGCGGCGCGACCGACCTCTTCATTTATCCCGACAGTCCAGACAGCCCCGGCTTCCGCTTCCAGGTGGTGGACGCGCTCCTCACCAACTTCCACCTCCCCCGCTCGACCCTGCTGATGCTGGTCTCCGCCTTCGCCGGCCGGGAGCGCGTCTTGGCCGCCTACGAGGAGGCGATCCGCGAGGGGTACCGGTTCTACTCCTACGGCGACGCCATGCTCCTGGAACGGGCGATCCGGCTCGCCAGCACGGCCGCGCCGTAACCGTTGTCGATGTTCACCACGCCGACCCCGGGCGCGCAGCCGTTCAGCATGGTCAGCAGGGCGGCGAGGCCCCCGAAGCTCGCTCCGTAGCCCACGCTGGTGGGCACGGCGACCACCGGCGCTGGGACCAGGCCGGCCACCACCGTGGGGAGGGCGCCGTCCATGCCGGCCACGGCGACCACCACGTCCGCCTGGCGGATCGCCGGGAGGTTGCCCAGCAGCCGGTGGATGCCGGCGACCCCCACGTCGTAGCACCGCTCGACCTCGTGCCCGAACCAGGAGGCGCAGACCGCCGCCTCCTCGGCCACTCCGAGGTCCGAGGTCCCGGCGGCGAGCACGGTGATCGCTCCCGGCCGCGGCTCCCCCCGGCCGATGGTGAGGATCCGCGCCCGCTCGTGGTAGACGGCCTCCGGATGATCCTCCAGAAGCTCCTCGGCCGCCTCCGGCCGCAGGCGGGTGATCAGCACCCGGCCGTGGGCTCCCGTCATCCGGCGGGCGATCGCCTTCAGATCGTCCGTCCGTTTCCCCTCGGCATAGACCGCCTCGGGGAGGCCGTTGCGGAGCTCGCGGTGGAAGTCGAGCTTGGCGAAATCGAGGTCGGCGTAGGGGAGCTCGGCGAGATCGCGCAGGGCCTCGTCCGGGGAGCGCTCCCCGGCGGCCACCGCTTCGAGCAGGCGTTTGAGCTGGTCGGGATTCACGACGGCCGGACACCCAGATCCGCCCCGCCCCGGCGATACCCTTGTGGGTCGTAGGCCACCCGCTCGAAGCCGAGCGAGCGCAGGCGCGGCTCGATCTCGCTCCAGATCTCCGTCAGGCGCTGGACCTCGTCAGGACTGACCTCGACGCGGGCCGCGCCCTGATCGTGCCGGACGCGGACGACGCGGAATCCGGCCTCAGCCAGCACGTCCTCGGCGGCCTCGATACGGCGGAGCTTGCCGAGGGTGACCACCTGGCCGTGCGGGATGCGGGAGGAGAGGCAGGCGTTGGCCGGGCGGTCCCAGACCGAGAGCCCCAGCGCGCGGGCGATGGCGCGGGTCTCCTCCTTGGTCACGCCGTGCTCCAGGAGGGGTGAGTAGACGCCGCGCTCGCGTATGGCGCGCAGCCCCGGCCGGTCCGGCCCCGGGTCGGAGGCGTTGGTGCCGTCGCAGACGACCGCGTAGCCGCGCTCCGCCGCCAGCCGGACCATGGTGCCCATCCGCATTCCCTGACAGACGTAGCACCGGTAGCTCGGATTGGCCACGAACTCGGGATCGTCCAATTCGCTGTAGGTGACCACCTCGTGCCGGACGCCGATCTCCGCCGCCACCCGGCGCGCGTGATCGAGCTCCACCCCGGCGAGCGTCTCCGCCGCCGCCGTCACCGCCAGGGCGCGCTCGCCCAGGGCCCTGAACGCCAGAGCGGCCACCACGGCCGAGTCGACCCCGCCGGAGTAGGCCACGAGCGCCGATCCCCGCTCCGCGAGGTCGGTTACGAGGCTGTCGAGGTGGAGGGTGGGGGCGATCATCAGCCCAGC
>DASXJP010000273.1:0-19876 GCA_036497345.1 Thermoanaerobaculia bacterium | reverse complement strand
AGTTGCCCAACTGGGCCGGCAAGGGGAGGTTGATCGGCTTTCCCACCGGCGCGCCGGCGGAGCTCAGGCGCCGGGCCACCAAGCCCGTGAGCTTTTCGCAGGTGGAATAGACGACGACGAAGGTGTCGTCCGGCAGGCGTTCCACCTGAAAGTGACCGAGATCGAAGGCGGAGGCCCGGCGGGTGATCCGGCTCTCGGTGCTGAGCGCGGCCCCGCCCGCGTCGATACGGCGGGCCAACAGCCCCTCGCTCTTCCAGTCGGGAGGGCCGAAGACCGGTGGCTCGAGGCGGATCTGCAGCGAGTCCCCACCGGCGGCCGGGGCGAGCCTGTAAAAGTTTGGCGGCTTGAAGCGGGCGGCCGGAGCCAGCGGATTGCCTGCGAGGTCGAGCGACACCCGATAGCCCGTCAAGGGGTCGTCCGGATTGTCGCCGAAGTCCAACGCGTTCAGCGCCACCTCGTAGCGTCCCGTCCAGGTGCCTACGAAATTGGCGAAGAAGAGCCCGCCATGAAGAGGCAGCAGGCGCTGTGGCGAGCCCGTGGGCAGCAGGCCGCGCGTGAAGCGCTGGCCCCTCACAAAGCCGTCCCCGTCATCGGCCCAGACGACCTCGAAGGCCCCCGCCGGAGTGGCGGTCACCTCCAGGTCGGTGTTGAACGAGCAGAAGGAAGACTCGGAGATCACCAGCGGGGCTCCCACCGGTGTGAGCGCCGCCCGCGCGGGTAGCGGCAGGAGGAGGAGCAGGAGGAGCAGGGATCGGCGGCTTCGCACAGTCGTCTCCGTCGTTCAGCAGATACACTGGAAACATATCATCGTTACAGCGGCGGCCGGCTCACCGGGCTCGGCGGGAGGGCGATCGTCGAGTCGCCGTCCAGGCGGCTGGCGGCCATGCCGCTCACGGGCTGCGGCATGCCCGGACGGTAGGGGCCGCCCGGCCGCTGCTCGGCTTCCAGGCGCGCCTGCCGGACCTCCTCCGCCTTCCGCTGGCCCTGCTCGACCCAGCGGCGCATGTGCTCGCCCGCGAGGTCGCGGCAGCCGAGGCCGAAGGCCAGGCCCGCCGCCAGCGCCGCGGCGCCCAGCAGCAGCGTGAAGGCCGTGCGGACGATGTCCGGCGCCACCTGGAGCTGGTCGAGCGCCATGAAGAGGGCCAGCGCCACGATCACCGCCTTGGCGGCCTTGCCCAGGACGGAGAAGCCGGAGACGCCGCCCATCGAGGCCGCGATCACGTCCTTGACGAACTCGCCCAGCACCATGCCCAGGATCACGATCAGCAGCGCCACGATCACCCGCGGGATGTAGGAGATCAGGGTGTAGAACATGGCCGAGACGGCGGTCAGCCCCAGGGCGTTGCTGGCCATCAGGATGGCGATCAGCGCGACGGTCCAGAAGACGAGCCGGGCCACGAGGCTCGAGGGGTCCAGCTTGGTGCCGGCGCGCGCCAGGGTGCGGTTGACGCCGCCGCGGTCGAGGGCCTCGTCGAAGTGCAGCCGCTCCAGCAGGGCGTCGGTGCCCTTCTCGAGGAGCTTGGCGATGACGAGGCCGATCAGTAGGATCAGAATGGCGCCGAACAGGCTCGGCAGGAAGGCGATGATGCCGGCCCACATCACTTGGGAGCGCTCCGCGAAGTCCATCCCGAGCTCCTTTCCGGAAGTCGTTGAAATTTCGGCGGTTGGAGCAACCGCAAGGCTCTAGGAGCGCTTAGAAGCAAGAAATCTGCCAGCAAGAAATCTGCCAGGGAGGGCGATCTACAGGACCCGTCCGCCGTTTTCGCGGACTTTGCTCTCGACGTAGGACTGGATCTCCGGAGTGAGAGCCGACGTCGGCAGCAGCAGGAAGTTGCCGTGACGGCGCTCCACGATCCAACCGGGCTTCAGGCGGAGGATCTTTTGGATCCCCCGCCAGGCCGTTCTCGACCGGGCCTCGGGCATTTCGAATTCGCAGCCTTCCTCGTTGAGGATCAGGCGGAGGGTGAAGCCGTTTCCCGCGGACTGACCGGATCGGCGATCCATGCGCCACCAGCTCCACCAGAGCGCGGAGTTGAGCCCCAGGAGGAAGGTGGCGGGGAGTCTCAAATCCCGGCTGCCCAGCATGACCAGGGCCCAGAGGATCGAGGCGAGAGACGCGATGACGAAACCGGCGTAGCGTCTCCAGAAATAGGCCCGAAAGACAGCGCGCAGCAAGGCCGGCGTGTATCCGTAGGTGATCTCGTAGCGAGCCATGGCGAACGCGTTTTTCGCAAGGGTGAGCCTGTCGCAGACTATATGGCCACGGCCTCCCTTTTGTTTCGGCCACGGCCACAGGGAGCCCGCGCGGCAGCAAGCTCGAGCTAGCCGCGCGGCCGGGGCGCGTAGCTGTCCGGCCCGATCCGGCGGGTCTCGATGAGATCCGGGTCGTGCGGCTCTCCGAGGTTGAAAATCCGCGCGGCCAGCCAGGCCAGGGTCAGGGTGGGGATGGGCCCGGAGATCGGGATCAGCGCCTCGATGGTGGCGACGTTGCGCAGGGCCTGGAGGTTGTAGCGGCTGAGGATCATCCAGATGATCGGCGCCGAGAGGACGTCGAGCGCCAGGTCGAGGAGGTCGAGGCCCACCACCAGCGAGAGGGGGACCGCGCGCACGGTGGTGAAGAAGTCGGAGTGCGGCGGCACGCGGTGGCGGACGCGGCGGAGGGTGCGGAAGGCCAGGGCGAGCACGAGCCCGGCGAGGATCAGGGCGACGACGGCGACGGCCGCCAGCAGCTTCAGCAGGGCTCCCCAGTCCACATTCAGATCGCTCATGTGTGCCTCCCTTGCAAGATCCATGATACCCCCCGGCGTCGATCCTGCATGAAGGTCTTCCGGCGAGGAGACGACGACGATGCTGGAGATGGAGCAGAGCCCGCGAATCCCGATGCTCCGGCGCCGCGCTGGCGCGATGGGCGCCGCGTTGGCGCTCCTCCTGGCGGCCGCCAGCCTCGCCGCCGAGCCGCCGCAGCCCTGGAAGAAGCTCTCGGGGCGGGAAAGGGAGTATCTCCAGCGGGGGCTGGCGCAGATCCGGCGGATGAAGGGCAACTTCGACTGGATCGGCCGGCAGCCGCTGGCCTCGGGCGCGCTGGCGGCGGCGGCGCTGGCGGCCGACGGGGGGCCGGAGGCGCCGAAGCTCCGCGAGGAGGCGGCCGGCTGGGTCACGGGCGTCCTCGACGCCTGCCCCCAGTGGCACAAGAATGAATGCGGGCGCGCGCAGCTCCCCCTGGAGCGGCTCGTGCTGGAGTATCCGGAGGCCCTGCCGCCCCAGCTCCTCGCACGCCTGCGGCAGGCGGTCGCGAATTCCGCGCCGCCGCCGGGAGAGGCGCAGGTCCAGAATCCCTGGTTCTTCGGCGACACCGAGAACCAGCGGATGATCGCCATGGCCCGCAGCCTGGTGGCGCAGGTCGTGGCCGGGACGCCGGATTCCTCCACCGCCCGGGGGTGGGGGGCCTTCGCCGAGGCGTTCCTGAAGGCGCACGACCGCGACGGCTGGTACGAGGCGGAAAGCCCCGGGTATCTCGCGCTGTCGATCACCGGCCTGCTGCAGCTCGCGGACCACGCGCCGCAGGCCGGCGTGCGCGATCTCGCGCGCCGGCAGCTCGACGTGCTCTTCGCCACCTGGGCGCAGGAACAGGTGGGCGGCTACCCGGCGGGCCCCAAGGTCCGTACCTCGAGCGCTTGGGCCCTGAGCCGCCAGAGCAACCCCTGGCAGGCCTGGGCCTGGCTGGCCGCCGGGATCGGCGATCCCACGGAGATCAATTTCATGGACCGGCCGGAGCTGCCGGTCAGCCGCTACCAGATCCCCGAAGGGGCCGTCCGCCTGTTGGCCGGCCGGCGCCAGCAGCCCCCGTATGAGATCCGCGCGCGCCGGCGGATCGCGGAGTCCAAGCGCCGCCGCTACGAAGCCGCGCTCTACGCCTACGCGACGCCCGATTACATCCTCGGCGTCTCGCAGTCGGTGGAGGACCACGCTCTGCGCGTCTCCGGCGGCCAGGAGATCGTGGCGACGCTCTACGCCGAGAGCCCGGCGTTCGCGCCGCTCTATCTGTGGAGCCGCACCCGGCTGCCGAAAGGGGACGACGGCGACGCGAGCGACACGCTCGACCAGGCCGCGGCGGGCCGCAACCTCGTGCTCGCCCGCCTCGACACGCCGGGCGCCGGCTTGGGGCACGCGTACCTCTCGTCTCCCTGGTCCCCGCCCGAGGCTCTCGGCGACAGCGGCGACGTGCTCGTCTCGCGCTGCGGGGATACCTACGTGGCCCTGGTGACGCAGGGGGGGTGGGACGTCGCGCCGGCGCTCGCCAGGTTCCCCGACTATTACACCGGGGGCAACAAGCTGCGCCGCGAGCTGGCGAAGGCGTGGGTGGCGGTGCCGCGCCGCCAGCCGGCGAGCGTGGCCCTGATCGCCGGACGCCGCGCCGAGGACGGCGACTTCGCGGCCTGGAAGAAGAAGGCCGCCGCGGCGCGCCTCACGGTGGGCGAGGACGGCGCGATCCATTTCACCGGCGCCGACGGCAAGCGCTCCGATTTCGTCCCCGGCCGCCGGGCCACGATCGCCGGCCGGCCCGTCGAGGCCGCGGCCTATCCACGGATGGACGCCCCCTTCCTCAGCAGCCCCTCGCCCGGGAAATGGTCATTCTCGTTCGAAAAGGTTCCCAAATCCGCGCGGTGACGAGCACATCAGGAGGTGGCAGCGATGAACGTCAAGGCCGGTTTCAATCTGATCAAGGAGAGCTTCCAGGAGTGGCAGAAGGACGGCGCGCTCGATCTCGGGGCGGCGCTCGCCTACTACACGATCTTCTCGCTGGCGCCGCTGCTGCTGGTGGCGCTCGCCGTGGCGGGGCTGCTGTGGGACCGCGGGCAGATCCAGAGCCAGCTCATCGCCCAGATGCAGGATCTGATGGGCCCGCAGGGGGCGCAGGCGATCCAGACGATGCTCGCCAACGCCGGCCAGCACCGCTCAGGGCTGCTCGCCTCGGTCCTCGCGGTGGTGACCATCCTGCTCGGCGCCACCGGCGTCTTCGTACAGCTCCAGAACGCCCTCAACCGGGTCTGGAACGTCGAGGCGAAGCCGGGGTTGGGGATCTGGAGCTTCGTCAAGATCCGGCTCATCTCCTTCGGCATGGTGCTGGGGATCGGTTTCCTGCTCCTCGTCTCCCTGATCATCTCGACCGCCGTGTCGGCGCTCGGCAAGTGGACGGCCGGGATGCTGCCGGGCTCCGAGACGTTGATGCAGGTGGTGACCTTCGTGGTCTCCTTCGCCTTCACCACCCTGCTCTTCGCGCTGATGCTCAAGTTCCTGCCGGACGTCGAGATCAGTTGGCGCGACGTGTGGATCGGCGCCGTGGCGACGGCGCTCCTGTTCACGCTGGGCAAATTCCTGATCGGTCTCTATCTCGGCAAGAGCAGCGTCGCCTCGACCTACGGCGCGGCGGGATCGCTGGTGATCGTGCTGCTCTGGATCTACTACTCGTCGCAGATCCTCTTCCTGGGCGCCGAATTCACGCAGGTCTACGCGACCCATTACGGATCGCGGATCAAGCCCAGCAAGCACGCGGTGCCGGTGGTGGAGAGGAAGGAGATCGCGAGCCCGCGCGAGTGGCCGCCCGCCAAAGGAAAGGGGGCGCCGGAGCGCCCCCAGAATGACGGCCGCCGGAAGACCGGCGGCGCCTAGGCCTTGGAACCGATGCCTTAGAACCGGATCCGCACGCCGAGCTGCGCCAGGCGCTGCTCGCCCTGCAGGGGGTCGCCCGCGAAGGCGGTGGGCTTGAGCCCCGTCGGGTTGCCGGCGGCGTCGAAGGTGACCGTATAGGCGGCCGGGTTCGACTCGTTGAAGAGGTTGAACACCTCGGCGATCAGCTCGAGGCCGACCGGCCCGATGTTGAAGAGCTTCGACAGCCGCAGGTCGAGCTGCGAGAACGAGTGACCCCGCTGGGAGTTGACGTGGTCGCCCGGCAGCAGGTCGAAGCGGAAGCCGTCGTGGTTCGGGTCGCTGTTGGTGAAGATCGTGTACGGCGTCGCCGAGTGGTAGCGGAAGACGCCGTTGAGGTTGATTCCCCACGGGCCCTGGTAGACGGCGCTCAGGGTGACGCGGTGGCGGGCATCGGTGTTCAGGGGGCCGGAGCAGGCGCCGCACAGCGGGTTGAGCGGGTCGGCGGAGACGTCGCGAGCGGAACGGAAGGCCGGCTCATAGTTGACGTCGGTGAGGCGGAACTCGTCGGCTCCCGCCAGGACGTTGCCCTTCGCCTCGGAGTAGGTGTAGAAGCCTTGCATCTCGAGCTTGGAGCTCACCCGCGCCCGGAAGCTGACGTTGGCGCCGTCGTAGTCGGCCTTGCCGTTGCCGTACCAGAGCCGGAAATTGCCGAACTGCGGGAAGCGCCGCTGGCCCGTCGCCGGATCGATGGGGTTGGCCCGGAAGCGGAACGGGATGTCGCGGTATTTGATGTCGACCGCCTCGAAGTTGAGCCCCAGCCAGTCGTTGACCTGCCAGGAGTAGCCGAGCGAGGCCTGCTGGGAGTACGGGGTCGCCAGCGTCGGCGAGGCCACCTCGTTCGGCGCCGCCTCGGCGAGGCCGGGGAGCTGGTTGGGCGGCAGCGGTTGGCCGGGACGGAAGAACGAGCCGTCCGGGTTGCGGATGCCGTTGGGGTCGGTGACGTTGTAGATCACACCGTAGTTGGACTGCACCGCCGAAGCCGGGAAGAGGATGGTGGCGTTGGTGTAGGGGAAGTCGAAATACCGGCCCCAGCCGCCGCGCAGCAACTTCCTGCCGTCCCCGGCCGTGTCCCAGGTGAAGCCGAGGCGGGGCCCCCAGTTGTTCTTGTCGTTCTTGAGGACGCCCCCCTTGCCCCCCTGGAAATCGCGCAGGTAGGACTCGTTGTACTTGGTCTGGCTGGCGAGCGTCTGCCAGATCGGGTTCGACCGTTGATCGAGATCGAAGCCGGTCCAGTAGTCGTAGCGCAGGCCGACGTTGACGGTCAGCCGGTCGTTCACCAGGAGGTCGTCCTGGAAATAACCGCTGTACTGGTCGACCGGGGTGCTCTCGCCGGCGAACCCGCCGAAAAAGGTGATGTCGGTGACCGGCGAGTTGATGTCGTCCGCGGCGAAGGAGTACTGCCCGCTGAGGCCGGTCGTGAAGTCGCCGCCCAGGACCGGCTCGTGGATGTAGTTGAGGCCGGCCTTGAAGTTGTTGGCGCGGCCGCCGATCGTGTGCGAGAAGCTGAAGTCGTCCTTGTACTGGTACTTCGTCTGGTTGGTGCTCTGCGGGGTGTTGACGTTCTGCCCGCTGTGCGCGCCCGACGGGAAATACAGGTACGGCGCATTGGAATCGGCCGAGATCGTGTTGTTGAACTTGGTGTACTGGAAGACGAATTCGTTGAGGGTGTCCGAGCCGATCTGCAGGCTGTGGCCGGCGAGGATCGAGCTGTACTTGTTGGTCACCGTGCCCAGCGAGCTCGGCGCCGCCAGCGGGCTGGCGCCGTACTTGTCCGAGTTTTTCTGATAGCCGTAGCGGACCTGGAGGAACTGCTTCGGCGACAGGTTGTCGGTGATCTTGGCGGTCAGCAGCTCGTCGTTGAAGGGGATCTGGACCGAGTCGCCCTGGACGCCCGGGAAGACCGGCTTGCCGTTGCCGGGATCGGTGTTGACGATGTACTCGGTCTTGCGGTCGGTCTTCTCGTAGGTGGCGAAGTAGTGGACTTTGTCCTTGATGATCGGGCCGCCGAGCGAGGCGCCGTACTGCTTGCGATCGTAAGGGCTTTTACCATTGCCGGCGAGCTCCTCGGACTGGGACTCCGAGTTCAGGCTGTCCTTGCGGAAGAACCCCCAGGCGGAGCCGGAGAGCTGGTTGGTGCCCGTCTTGGTCACCACGGTCAGCACGCCGCCGGTCGAGCGCCCGTACTCGGCCTTGTACTGCTGCGTCTGGATGTTGAACTCCTGGACGCTCTCCAGGTTGAAGTTCTGCAGCGCGCCGCCGATCGTGTCGTCCATGTTGTCGCCGCCGTCCACCAGATAGTTGACGTTGCGGCCGATGCCGCCGTTGAGCGCCACCGTGAGCTGCCCCGGCTTGGTCGGATCGGAGTTGTAGGCGAGGTTGGTGCCGGGCGCGAGGATCGCCAGGTTGGCGAACTGCCGGCCGTTGAGCGGCAGGTTCTCGAGCTGCTTCTGATCGATCACCGCGCCGATGGCGGGCGTGGTCTGCACCAGCGGCGCCTCGGCGACGACGTTGATCGTCTCCGAGACCGTCGCCTGGCTGAGGTCGAAATTGAGCTCACGCTGGCTGGCGACGTTGATCGTCACGTTCTCCACCGTCACCGTGGCGTAGCCGTTGAGCTCCACCGTGACGGTGTAGGTGCCGACCGGCAGCGAGGGGAGCCGGAAGGTGCCGTTGCTCTCGGTGACGGTGCTGCGGGTGAGGCCGGTCCCCTTCTGCGTCGCGGTCACGGTGACGCCCGGCAGCGTTCCACCGTTCTTGTCCAGCACCCGCCCGATGAGGTTGCCGCCGGCGGCCTGCGCCCGCGCGGCCGGCGGCAGGGAGAGGCCCCAGGCCAGCGCGAGCAGGAGGGCGACCGTGAGGCGGATCGCCGATGTCGTCCTACGGTTCATGATTCGTCTCCTTTGCATCGTATAGCAACAAAATCGAATTCACCTGTCGAACAAAACCGGACAACGAAACCTGGAGCCGCTCGGTTGGGGAGCGGACGATCACCTCCTCTCGGCCGGCGCGCCTCCCGCGAGCCGGCTTTCCAGCCGGGCGAGGAGCTGCTGCGCTGCGCGGCGCTGCTCGGCGAGCTTCGGATCTCCCGCCGTACGGCTGAGGAAATCCCGGTACGCGCTCAGGGCATCGCCGGCGTCGCCAGCGAGATCGTGCGCGATGGCCTGGTTGAGCCGGACCTCATGGTAACCCGGAGCGAGGGCCAGGGCACGCTCGAAAAAAGGAAGTGCCGCTCGTGGCCGATCGCGCTCCACCTCCAGAGCGCCCAGGCCGTTGAGCGGCTCGGCGTAGCGCGGCGCCACCGCCACGGACCGCCGGTAGGCGTCCTCCGCCTCGTCGAGCTTCCCCTCGGCCCGCAGCGCGTTGCCGAGGTTGTTGAGCGCGGCGGCGTTGCGCGGATCGATCTCGGCGGCGGCGGCGAATTCGCTCCGGGCCTCCGCGGTCCGCCCCTCGGCCAGCTCGATGATCCCCATCGTATTGTGGGCCTCCGGCCGCCGGGCGTCGAGCTTCAAGGCCTGCTCGATCGCCTGCCGCGCCTCATCCCGCCGGCCGGCCTCCTGGAGCGCCGAGGCCAGGTTGTACCAGGCCTCCGGGTCCTTCGGCGCCGCCGCCACCGCCTGCCGATAGAGCGGCAGCGCCTTCTCGGTCTCCCCCCGCTCGCGCCACGCCGCCGCCAGCTTCCCCCGGAAGACGGGGTTGGCCGGATCGGCCGCCACCAGCGCCGCCAGCTCGGCGATCGCGGCCGCGGCGCCGCCGCTGGTGAGCCGCGCGTTGGCCGCCTCGAAGCGCTGGAAGAGGTCGACCATGGTCTTGGGATCGGGCGAGCTCCCCGGCGCCGCGGCACGAGTGGATGGGGCCGGAGAGGCCGCGACGTAGCCGAGGCTCGCCAGCTTGGCCTTCGTCTCGGCGTCGGCCGCTGTGTTGAGCCCTTGCACGGCGCCCGCCTCGATGGCGGCCAGCCGCTGGGCGAAGCCGCGCGCCGGGTCCGGGTCCCCCAGGGTGGCGTTGCCGGGCTGGCGCAGCAGATTGGCCCCCTCGCGCGGGTCCCGGCGCAGGTCGTAGAGCTCAGGTGCCGGCGCCGAGATGTACTTGAGATCGCGCCGCCGCAGGGCGGCGAGCGGGCTCCACCCGAACGTCGCGGGGTAGCGGGTCTCGGCGTAGACCTCCCGCGGCGCCGGCTCGCCGCCCGCCAGCAGCTCTCGCGAGAGGTCGCGGCCGTCGAGGGTGCCGGGGAAGGGGTGGCCCACCAGGCCGGCGAGCGTCGGCGCGAGGTCGACCAGGCTCACAGGGGTCTCCACCACCCGCGGCTTCAGGGCCCAGGGGGCGCGCAGCAGCAGCGGCACGTGCAGGGTCGGCTCGTAGAGGAGCAGGCCGTGGGTCAGCTCGCCGTGCTCTCCCAGCCCCTCGCCGTGATCCGCCGCCACCGCCACCACCGTTTTGCCGTCGAGACCCTGGCGCCGCAGCGCCTCCAGGACGCGGCCCACCTGCTCGTCGACCCCGGAGATCTCGCCGTCGTACGGCCGGCCGGGTTGGCGCGCGGCCCAGGCGGGCGTCGGGGTGTAGGGGGCGTGGGCGTCGTAGAGATGGACCCAGAGGAAGAAGGGGCGGCCGTCGTCCTTCGCCAGCCAGGCGAGCGCGCGGTCCACCACCTCGCGGCCCGGCCGCTCCGCCTCCAGGGCGAAATCGGCGTTGGGATCGCGCTCGATCTCGTCGTCGTAGACCGCGAACCCCTGGTTGAGGCCGAACCGGTGGTCGAGCACGAAGGCGCCGAGGAAGGCGCCGGTGCGGTAGCCCGCCCCGGCCAGCAGGGTGGCCAGCGTCGCCGTGCCCGGGCGGAGGCCGCCGGCCCCGTTGTCGCGCAGGCCGTGGTGCGGAGGCAACAAACCCGTGAGCAGGCTCGTATGAGAGGGGAGCGTGAGCGGCACCGCCGACGAGACGTTGGCGAACCGCGCCCCCTCGCCGGCCAGACGGTCGAGCCAAGGGGTCACCGCCTGGCGGTCGCCGTAGCAGCCCAGGTGGTCGGCGCGGACGGTGTCCAGGGTGATCAGCACCAGGCTCGGATGCCGGGGCGCGCTCTCGCGCGAGCAGCCGCAGGTACCGAGAAGGAGCGCGAGGAGCGCGCTCCAGGCGAGGATTACCGATCTACTCTTAAGCACTCAAAAAAATGCCTCTATGGGGGCTCCAGGCGAAGGATAGCGGAAACCCGCGATGGGGAAAAGGGCGGGTGCCGGCACCGGGACAAATGGGGATGCGATAGGATTACGAACGGACCTCACACGAGGAGGTATGGAATGGCCAACGGTTACGAAGAAGCCCGGGGACAGCGCAACTGGCTGGAGAGGCTGGGCGACAAGATCCCCGGTTACCGGGGGTTCCAGGACCGCGAGCTGCGGCGCGACGTGGACCGGACCCTCCGCGAGCACCTGGCGTCGGAGCTCGGACGGCTCAAGACGGCCCTCCGGGACCACTCCCGCGCCTGGGTCGACGCCGGCAAGCTCGCGGCCCTCAACGGTTTCGACCGCCTCGACCGGCAGATCGACGGCCTGTCGCAGGCGATCCGGTTCAGCGATTACGGGGCCAGCGGGCTGTTCGATCCGGTGAAGATCGGCGACGCGGAGCTCCAGCGGCTCTACGAATTCGACCTTTCGGTGGTGAACGACCTGGCGCAGATCGAGAGCGACCTCGCCGCCCTGCCGGCGCCCGGCGGGGATGATCCCGCGCCGGCCCTCGACCGGCTGCTCCAGCAGGTGCGGGCGCTCGACGGCAAGTGGCGCCAGCGCGAGCAGGTGATCAGCAACGTCGTCCAGGGCGCCCAGCCCGCTGGTACCTGAAAAGACGCTTGAAGGATAGGAGACCTCACAATCATGGACGTGATCCAGTACCAGGACCCGACCGGGCAGACCATGGTGTCGCGCTGGCCGGCCAACGGCACGGCGGCGGTCCGCTTCGGCAGCCAGCTGATCGTCGAAGAGAGCCAGCAGGCGGTCTTCTTCCGCGACGGCAAGGCGCTCGACACCTTCGGCCCGGGGCGCCACACGCTGCAGACCCAGAACGTCCCCGTCCTCGCCAGTATCCTCAGCATTCCGTTCGGCGGCCAGTCGCCGTTCCAGGCGGCGGTCTTCTTCGTCTCCACCAAGACCTTCATGGATCTCAAGTGGGGGACGAAGGAGCCGGTGATCTTCCGCGACCACGACCTCGCCATGGTGCGGCTGCGCGCCTTCGGCAAGTTCGCGGTGCGCATCGCCAACGCCCAGCTGTTCGTCAACACGGTGGTGGGCAGCCGCGGCCTCTACTCGTCGCAGGGGGTGGAGGACTACTTCCGCGACGCCATCGTGGCCCGGCTGACCGACGTGCTCGGCGAGAACCTGACCTCCATCTTCGATCTCCCGAAGCTCTACGACGAGCTGGCGATGGCCCTCAAGTCGCGGGTGGCGGACGACTTCGGCAAGTACGGCATCGAGCTGGTCGACCTCTTCCTGGGGGCGATCACGCCGCCCGAGGAGGTCCAGAAGATGATCGACGAGCGCAGCGGCATGGGCGCGCTCGGCGACCTGAACGCCTACATGAAGTTCAAGACCGCGCGGGCCATCGGCGACGCCGCCCAGCAGCCCGGCGGCGGCGCCGGCGGGGCCATCGGCGCGGGCCTCGGGCTCGGCATGGGAGCCGGCGTCGGGGCCATGCTCCCCGGCATGATGCGCGACGCCATGCAGAGCGGCGCTCCGGCGGCGGCCCCGGCCGCTCCGGCCCCGGCCGCCGCGGCGCCGGCCGCGGCGGAGAATCCCGTCGCCGGCAAGCTCCGCCAGCTCAAGGGGCTGCTCGACGAGGGGCTGATCTCCCAGGAGGAATTCAACGCCAAGCGGCAGAAGCTGCTGGAAGAGATGTAGGCGGGAGGGAGCACGGACGGAACACGGACGAGCAGGGACTGACACGAAAACAGCCCGTCCTTGGAGGTCCGTGTAACGGTCCGGGCTCGTCCGTGTTCCCTCGCTTCCGGGGTTCGCGGTTACAATAGGCACCTCTTCAGCGCGGAGGTGCCGGTTTGAATCTGCGGGAGCCGGGGTCCATCCTCGACGGCAAATACGAGATCGTGCAGCGCCTGGGCAGCGGCGGCATGGGGGAGGTCTACCTGGTGCGCCACGTCCACCTCCAGGAGCTGCGGGTGGTCAAGATCCTGCGCCAGGACCTCGCGGCCGACCCCTCGGCCCAGAAGCGGTTCATGCGCGAGGCGCGCCTCGCCACCCAGATCAAGCACCCCAACGTGGCCATCCTCTACGACTTCTCCACCCTCCAGGACGGCAGCTTCTACATGGTCTGGGAGCACATCCAGGGGCAGGACGTGGGGGACCGCATCCGCCGCCAGGGGCCGTTCCCCGTGGTCACCGCCGTCCGCCTCGGCGTCCAGGCGCTGCACGGGCTCGAAGCCGTCCACGCGGCCGGCGTGGTCCACCGCGACCTCTCGCCCGACAACCTCATGATCACCGAGGACAAGGCCGGGAACCTGCGGCTGAAGATCATCGACCTCGGCCTGGCGCGCACCCTGGAGGCGGACGCCAACTTCGAGATCACCCAGGTCGGCATGTTCATGGGCAAGCTCCAGTACTGCTCGCCCGAGCAGGCGAGCCCCGGCGGCACCACCCTCGACAACCGCAGCGACCTCTACTCCTTCGGCCTCGTGCTCTACGAGATGATCGCCGGCCTGCCGCCGTTCGAGTCGGAGAACCAGCACGGCTTCATCTTCAAGCGGCTGTCCGAGGACCCGCTGCCGCTGCGCGGCCGCAACCCGAAGGTCGACGTGCCGATCGAGCTCGACCGCGTGGTCCGCCGCGCCCTGGAGCGCGACCGGGAGCAGCGCTTCGCGGACGCCCGCGCCTTCATCGCCGCCCTGGAGCAGGTGGAGCACTCGCTCGCCGGGGTGCAGACCAAGGAGATCCCCAAGGAGGTCCTCGCCGAGGCCCAGGGTATCGCCCCGCCCCCCCCGGCGCCGGCTCCGCCGCCGCGCCAGCGCAGCTCCAGCGAGCTCTCCAAGGCGGAGCGTATCGATCTCCTGGCGCAGATCGAGCGGGCCTCCCGGCGGGTCCAGGAGAGCTCGGGGGAGCTCCTGCGCGCCGAGGCCGCCATCAACGCGGGGCGTCTCAAGGAGGCGGACGAGCTGATCACCCGGATCGAGATCGCGGCCCCCCGGACGCAGGGGCTGGAGCGCCTGAAGGACCGCCTCGTCGAAGCCCGCGAGCGGGAGACGCGGACCCTCCGCGCCGGCGAGACCGAGCAGGTGCTGACCAACTATCTCCAGCGCAAGCAGCTCCCGCTCGCCCGGCTGGCCCTGGAGACGCTCCTCGAGATCCAGCCCAATCACCCCAAGCGCGCCGACTATGAGGGGTGGATCCAGCTCCTCGCCGACGAGGCCGAGAAGGCGAAGCGGGCCGAGGCGGCGCTCGCCGCCGGCCGCGAGGCGCTCGCGCGCAAGGACTTCCAGGGGGCCCGCCGGGAGCTCGAGACGATCGCCCGCAACGACGCCGGGGGCAAGCGGACCGAGGCCTTCAACGACGAGCTCGAACGGGCCCAGCGCGAGACCCGGGAGAACGCCGAGATCGAGCAGCGGCGCAAGCGCTTCGAGGAGCTGATCGCCGCCCACCGGGTGGTGGAGGCCAAGGAGGAGCTGGACGCCCTCGCGAAGCTCGACGTCCCCCGCATCGCCCTCGACTTCTACCGCGAGCAACTCGCCGAGACCCGCGCCGGCATCCAGAAGGAGGAGCAGGGCGCCGTCTTCGCCCGCCGCTACCGCCAGGCGGTGGAGGAGCACGACTGGTTCGCCGCCCGGGAGGTCGCCCAGGAGCTGGGGAAGGCGCAGCCGGGGAGCCCGCGCGCCGCCGCCATGTTCGCCGAGAGCGAGCGGCTGGAGGCGATCCACCGCCGGCAGCAGGCCGTGGAGCAGGGGGTGCAGCAGGTCGAGACCTTCGTCCGCCAGGGAGACGTCGCCAAGGCCGAGCTGGCCCTCAAGATCCTCGTCCAGATGGACCCCGAGAACCGCCACCGAAAGCGGCTGGAGAAGGCGGTGGGCGGGATGAAGAGATAGGATTCCACCCCGATGACCGTCCATTCCCCTGAAACCGCCCTTACCGCCGCCCCCGCCGACGCGCGGGCGCGGCTTCTCCGCTACGCCTTCATGAAGCTCACCCGGGACCTCGACTCCCGGTTCGAGGCCCTGCTGCTCACCGGCCGGGTCTCCAAGTGGTACAGCGAGGTGGGGAGCGAGGCGACCACCATCCCGGCGGGGCTGGCCCTCGGGGCCGGCGACGCCCTCTGTACCCTCCACCGCGACCTCGGCGCCATCCTCGCCGTCTATCTCGATCCCGCCCGCGCCTTTCCGGGCTTCGGCTTCGGGGATCCGAATAGTCCCCAGGCGGATCGGCGCCCCGATCCCGATCACCTGATGCACCGTCTCGCCTGCCAGCTCCTCGGCAAGGGGGAGGGGTTCTCGCAGGGGGTCGAGCGCTCGTTCCATTACGGCTACCTCGCGCCCGAGCACGGCATCCTGCACGTGGGCATGATCAGCCACCTGGGCTCGATGATCCCGGTGGCCGCCGGCTGCGCCTTCGCCTTCCGCCAGTCCGGCAGCGACCGGGTGGCGGTCAACTTCATCGGCGAGGGGGGCACCTCCACCGGCGACTTCCACGAGGGGCTCAACATGGCCGCCGTCTGGAAGCTGCCGCTGATCCTGGTGATCGAGAACAACCGCTACGCCTTCTCGACGCCGGCCCGCCTCCAGTACGCCGCCAAACAGCTCTCCGACCGCGGCCCCGGCTACGGCGTCGCCGCCGAGACCGTGGACGGCAACGATCCGGACGCCATGGCCGCGGCCTACTCGCGCGCCGTGGCCCGCGCCCGCGCCGGCGAGGGGCCCACGCTCATCGAGGCCATGCTCGGCCGCATGCGCGGTCACGCCGAGGGGGACGACTCGCTCAAGGTCGTCCCCCCCGACGAGCTGGCCGCCTACCGCGCCGCCGATCCCGTGCCGGCCTACGCCGGCCGCCTCGAAGCGGAGGGGGTATTGGACGCCGCCACCCGCGAGCGGCTGGAGGCGCGGATCGCGGAGATGGTCGAGGCGGCCATCACGCGGGCGATCGACGCGCCGCCGCCGGCGGACGAGGTCGCCCTCCGCCCCGTCTTCGCGCCCGATCCTCCGCGCCGGGTGCCCGTCGAGGCGCCGGCCGTGGTGAAAAGCCGGCCCAAAGGGGAGACCACCTACGTCGACGCCATCAACCAGGCTCTCCTGGAGGAGATGGAGCGCGACTCCTCGGTGGTGCTGATGGGGCAGGACATCGGTGCCTTCGAGGGGGCCTTCCGCACCACCCGGGGGCTGCACGCCCGCTGGCCCAGCCGGGTGCTCGACACACCCATCGCCGAGAGCGGCACCATCGGCATCGCCATCGGCGCCGCGCTCCTCGGCTACCGGCCGGTGGTCGAGATGCAGTTCGGCGACTTCATCTCCTGCGGCTTCAATCAGCTCGTCAACGTGGCGGCCAAGCTCTACTACCGCTGGCAGGTCCCCTGCCCGATCGTGGTCCGCCTGCCCACCGGCGGCGGCGTGGGCGCCGGCCCTTTCCACTCGCAGAACCCGGAAGGGTGGTTCGCGCACACGGCCGGCATCAAGGTCGTCTGCCCGGCCACGGCCACGGACGCCATGGGGCTGCTCAAGGCGGCGATCCGCGATCCCAACCCGGTGATGCTCTTCGAGCACAAGTTCCTCTACCGCCGGATCAAGAGCGTGCTGCCGGACGGCGACGCCGTGGCCCGGCTGGGCGAGGCGCGGGTGATGCGGCCAGGGAAGCACCTGACGCTGATCGGCTACGGCGCCTCGACCTGGACCGCGATGGAGGCCGCGGACGAGCTGGCGAAATCGGGTGTCGAGGCCGAGGTGATCGATCTCCGCACGCTGGTTCCCTATGACGAAGAGACGGTGCTCGCCTCGGTCAAGCGCACGGGCCGGGCGCTGATCGTCCACGAGGCGCAGCTCACCGCGGGCTTCGGAGCCGAGGTGGCCGCCCGCCTCGCCGACGCCGCCTTCCCCTGGCTCGACGCGCCCATCCGCCGCGTCACCTATCCGGACCGGCCGGTGCCGTACGCCAAGAGCCTGGAGAAGGTGCTGCTGCCGGACAAGGGGAAGGTGGTGGGGGCGGCGCGGGAGTTGCTGGCGTTTTAAGGGCTCTGCCCCGGTTGCAGCGGTCTACCCTCCGAAGCCTCACCCCCTGGCCCCCTCGCCACTCCGTGGAGAGGGGGAACGTATCTGAGGCGACCTGCCGGATTTCAAGAACGCTGATCTCTGGGCCCTCCCTCTCCACGAAGTGGAGAGGGACCGAGGGTGAGGCTTCGGAGGGCAGGACGCCCGAGGGCACGAGAGGTCTGAAGTCCCTCCTACTGCTTCTTGAGCTGCTTCTCGAGTTCCTCGATCCGCTTCTCCAGCGCTTTGAGCTTCTTCTCCAGCTCGACCTCGCGCGGCGAGACGATGTGGCGGACCGGACCGTCCTTCTGCTCGACCCAGGTCCCGCCCTTGGCTTTATCCGCCATCTCCTTCCACTCGCCGGGATTCCCCTGGACGACGAAGGTCTTGCCCTCCCCCCCCTCCTTGAAGAAGAGGGGGCCCATGTCGATCTCCGGCCGCTCCTTCTCGACGATCGTGACGGTGACGTTCTGGGCCTTGCCGTTGCGCCACACCTCGACCGGGATCTGCTGGCCGTCGTTGAGCTTGCGGATCTTTCCGGTCACGTCCCAGCTCGACTTGAGGGGGCCGCCGTCGATCCGCGTCAGGATGTCCCCCACCTTGATGCCCGCCTTCTCCGCGGGGCTCCCCGGCTCGACCCTGGCCACCATGACGCCGGTCTCCTCCGGCACGCCGAAGTGGGTGCGCAGCTCCGGCGTGAGGTCCACCAGGGCCACGCCGAGATAGCCCCGGCGTACCATCGGGCCGTCCCCTTCATAAACCTTTTGCTTGCCGTCCTGGTCGACGATCATGACCCGCTTCTTCACGACCTGCTTGCCGGGCTCTTCCCCGTCACCCTCCGCGTGAGCCGCTCCGGCGAGGATACCGAGCCCCAGGGCGAGGCCCCAGGCGGTGGCGCGAAAAATCTTTCGATTCCACATCACGGCGTTCTCCTCTGGATCAAGAATCGGTTTGCTTTCAAAACGTCTCGCCGTGGTAGGCGGCGGGCGTGGCGGCGCCTTCGGACCCGCGGACCTTGCCAAGATCGAGAACGAGATCGACGTCCTCATTGCCGCCCAGATACACCACGGAGGGCTGGTCGGACAGCTCCCGGACCTCCCGCTCCAGCCGCGCGTGCTCGGCGCGGATCTCCGCCAGGGCCTGCTCGGCGCGGGAGCTCTCCAGCGCGTTCCGCCGCGCGTCGATCAGCAATCCCGCCGTGACGGCCAGCGCGACCGCCAGGACCGTGGCCAGCGCGAGCCGCGGGATCGAGCGTCGGCGCTCCGGAGCGTCCAGGCGATGCAGCACGCGAGCGGTGAAGCCCGGACGGGCCTGCTCGCGGGGCAGCTCACGCAAGAGGTCCCCTAGCCGGTGGTCTTCCATGCTGTGCCTCCATTCCAGTAGGGCTCGAGCTTCTCTTTCAACCGTTGGCGTCCGCGATGGACGCGCGATTTCACCGTGCCTTCGCGGCATCCCAGCTCCTGGGCGATGTCCACGTAGGTCCACCCCTCGATCTCGTGCAGCACGAGCGGCACCCGGTAGCGCAGGGGGAGCTCGGCCACCGCGGCCGAGACCTCCCGGTGCATCTCCCGGCGGAGCATCCCGGAGGGAGCCGCCGGCTCGGTGTGCTCCGGACGGGGGAGGAACGGCATCAGGAGCCGCAGCCGCTTCGCCCGCCGCTCCTCCGAGCGCACCAGATTGGTGGCGATGCGGAAGAGGAAGGCGCGGAGATACCCCTGCTCGACGTAGTCACCGGCGGAGCGGAAGAGCCGCAGGAAGGTCTCCTGCGCGAGGTCCTCGGCGTGGTCCCGGTCCGCGGTCAGGCGGGCGAGATAGGTCACCACGGCGTCCTTGTGACGGTCGACCAGGTCGGCGAAGGCCTCCCGGTCTCCCTCCCGGACCCGCGCCATCAGCTCCGCGTCGCTCGGCTGCTCCAGGATCATCGGCTGGCTCATGTGGCTCTGCTCGCGTCTCCAGACAACCATAACGCGGGCGGGGGGGAAAGGTTCCCGGGCAAGTCAGCGGATGCCGAACTCGCACACCAGATCCTGTCGAGCCGTAAGAAAGGCGTAAGGATCTTGACGTCACCGAGGGCTATTAGGACCAGGGCCGGTTGGAGGCAGTATGGCAGCAGCAGATTCAGGGGCCCAATACCACTGCCTGAGTCCACCTCAGCCGTGAGTTCAATGGAGCTTCGGAACTTCGATCCGACCGCTTAGGGCCTCACCGCGATGAACTTCATACCGCACCTTTTTCACTACGAACACCACGGGCTTCCCGGGTGAGGGTAAACCACCTTTGTTCGGAGAAACTTTCTCCTCTTTATTATTGATCGCGACATCGTAACCCCTACCGTCTCTCTGGCGCTGCTCGATCCAACTTGTTGGGATCAAGAGCAAGCCTTTGACGTCCTGTTGCCCAAAGGCCTGAACGCTTCCCTTCTCGACGAAGGCCCAGCGTTTTTTGCCTGGGATGACAAGAAGATGGCTAGCCCGGGTAGGGAGAGTAATTTTTTCTATTATTTTACCTGAGCGCTTGTCCAAGCGCGAAAGCTCCCATTCGGTTTGCCCTGCAGGTAGAACGGGCCGCCTGCTTAGAACATATAAATTATCTCCCTGCACATAAAGCCCTACTGATGCGACGGCTTGCTCTAACGCCCCAAACCGAGCAACAAGGTCCTTCCTTGTTCCTCCCATGGGCATAAGGGGCTGGCTTCTAGAAGGAGGAGGTGTATTCTCAATCTCCAGAAGCTCTTGCGTATTGAAATCGCTCGAACCTTGGGAGACCTTGAACACTTTCGACCGCAGATCACCTGGGACCAGAATATACCCAGTCGAGCCGTCGGACGTCACGTAAGAATTTCCCATTACATAGATCCGTCTCTCGAGACTGCCCAAGGAGGCTGTTGTGAGCATGTTAAACGAAGCCGGATTGTTGAGAGGAACCTTCATCCATCCACTCGTCCAGTTAGAA
>DASXJP010000272.1:0-12284 GCA_036497345.1 Thermoanaerobaculia bacterium | reverse complement strand
CGAGCCCATGGTGCCCGCCTCCTTCACCCGCCTCGAGCGGTTCCCCCTGTCGCCCAACGGCAAGGTGGACCGCAAGGCCCTGCCGGCCCCGGAGAGCGCGGAGGCCGAGGCCGCCGGACCGGCGGCCTTCCGCGGCCCCGTCGACCCCTTGCAGGAGCTGCTCGCCGGGATCTGGGCCGAGGTGCTGGGGTGGGACGAGCTGCCGGCGGCCGGCGACGACTTCTTCGCGCTGGGCGGCCACTCCCTGCTCGCCACCCGGGTGGTCTCGCGGGTGCGGGCGGCGCTCGGCGTCGAGCTGCCGCTGCGCGCCCTCTTCGCCGCCCCCACCCTCGGGGAGCTGGCGGCGCTGGTGACGGAGGAGCTGGGCACGGCCGCGACGGCCGCGACCGCCGCCGCGGGCTCGCCCGTGCAGCCCCTGGCGGACCGCGCGGATCTCCCCCTCTCCTTCGCCCAGCAGCGGCTCTGGCTGCTCGACCGCCTGGAGCCCGGCGCGACGGTCTACAACATCCCGCTCGCCTACCGGATCGACGGCCCCCTGGACGTGGCCTGCCTGGAGGCGGTCCTGGGCGAGGTGGCGCGCCGGCACGAGGCGCTGCGCGCCACCTTCGCGATCGCGGAGAGCGGCGAGCCGCGCCTGGCCGTCGCTCCGCCGCGGCCGTTCGCGCTGCCTTGCGTCGACATCTCCGGCCTCCCCGCGCCGGCGCGGGAGGATGAGGCCGGGCGACTGAGCCGGGAGGAGGCGGCGCGCCTCTTCGACCTCGCCGCCGGCCCGCTCTTCCGGACGGCCCTCCTGGTCACCGGTCGCGCCGGTCGCGGGCATCGCCTCCTGGTGTCCATGCACCACATCGTGAGCGACGGCTGGTCGGTGGAGGTCTTCCTGGGCGAGCTCTCGGCCCTCTACGGGGCTGTCGCGGCGGGCCTCCCGTCGCCCCTGCCGGAGCTGGCCATCCAGTACGCCGACTTCGCCGCCTGGCAGCGGCGCTGGCTCGCCGGGCCGGTCCTCGCGGCCCAGCTCGACCACTGGCGGCGGCAGCTCGCCGGGGCGCCCGAGGCCCTCGACCTGCCGACCGACCGGCCGCGGCCGGCGGTCGAGAGCTCGCGCGGCACCCACTTCTCGGTGGCGCTGCCGCCGGCCCTGGCGGCCGGGGCCCGGGCGCTCTCGCGGAGCCGGGGGGCCACCCTCTTCATGACCCTGCTCGCCGGCTTCGCCACCCAGCTCCACCGCGTCACGGGCGAGGTCGACCTCCTCCTGGGCTCGCCCGTGGCCAACCGCAACCGGACGGAGATCGAGGGGCTCCTCGGCTTCTTCGTCAATACCCTGGTGATGCGCGCCGACCTCGCCGGCGATCCGGGCTTCGACACCCTGATCGCCCGCGTGCGCGAGACGGCGCTCGCCGCCTACGCCCATCAGGACCTCCCCTTCGAGCGCCTGGTCGAGGAGCTGGCGCCCCAGCGCAGCCTGGCCCGCAGCCCGCTCTTCCAGGTGTCGTTCGTGCTCGGGGTGGAGGGGGCGGTCTACGAGCTGGCGGCGGGGCTGCCGCTCGTCCCCCTCCCGGTCGACTACCGGACGGCCAAGTACGACCTCACGCTCGCCGTCGACGTCCTCGTGGACGCGCTGACCGCCACCTTCGAATACCGCACCGATCTGCTCGACCGGGCCACGGTGACGCGCTGGGCCGGCCACTTCATCCACCTGCTCGACGCGGTGATCGCCGCCCCCGAGGCCCCCCTCTCGACCTTCGGCCTGCTCTCCCCGGCGGAGCGGCACCAGCTCGCGCGGGAGTGGAACGACACCGGGTCCGCGGCCGCTCCCGGGGAGGTCTGCCTGCACCGGCTCTTCGAGGCCCAGGCGGCGCGCACGCCGGAGGCCGTGGCCGTGGTCTCCGCCGACGGCAGCCGGCGTCTGAGCTACCGCGAGCTCGACGCGCGGGCGGAGGCCCTGGCCCGCCGCCTGCGCGCCCTGGGCGTGGGACCGGAGACGCTCGTGAGCGTGCTCATGGACCGCACGGTGGAGCTGGTGGCCGCCCTCCTCGCCGTGCTCAAGGCGGGCGGCGCCTACGTGCCCATCGACCCCCACTATCCGGAGGAGCGGCGCAATTTCCTGCTCGCCGACTCCGGAGCCCGGGTGGTCGTCACCCGCGCCTCCCTGCTCCCCCTTCTCGCCGAAGGTGCCGGCGGCGGCGTGGAGCCGGTCTGCGTGGACGCCCCTGGCGCGGACATCGCGGACACCGCGGACATCGCGGACGCCGCGGAATCGCCCCTGCCGGCGGCGCCGTCGCCGCCATCGGAGAGGAATCTCGCCTACCTGATCTACACCTCGGGCTCGACCGGCCGGCCGAAGGGGGTGGCGATCGAGCACCGCGGCGCCGTCGCCTTCGCGCGCTGGGCGTGGAGCGTCTTCCCGGCCGCGGACCTCGCCGCGGTCCTCGCCTCCACCTCGATCTGCTTCGACCTCTCGGTGTTCGAGCTGTTCGTCCCCCTGAGCTGTGGCGGCAGCGTCCGCGTGGTCGAGAACGCCCTGGCGCTGACCGGCGGCGGGTTCGCGGGGCTCACCCTGATCAACACCGTCCCCTCGGCCATGGCCGAGCTGCTCAACGCGGGCGCCGTCCCCGCCTCGGTGCGGACGGTCAACCTGGCGGGCGAGCCGCTCTCGCGGGCCCTGGCCGACCGCATCCACGCGCTGGGGACGGTCGGGCGGGTCCTCAACCTCTACGGCCCCTCCGAGGACACCACCTACTCGACCTGGACGGCGGTCCCGCGGGGCGGGCCGGCGCCGACGATCGGCCGCCCGCTGGCCGGCACCCAGGCCCATCTCGTCGACCGCCGGCTGGCGCCGGTGCCGCTGGGCATCGCCGGCGAGCTGGTGCTGGCCGGCGAGGGGCTGGCGCGCGGCTACCACGGCCGTCCGGAGCTGACGGCGGAGCGTTTCGTCCCCGATCCCTTCGCCACCGCGCCGGGCGGCCGCCTCTACCGCACCGGCGATCTGGCGCGCTTCCGGGGCGACGGCGAGATCGAGTTCCTGGGGCGCCTCGACCACCAGGTCAAGGTGAGGGGGTTCCGCATCGAGCTGGGGGAGGTCGAGGCCGCCCTGACCTCCCACCCCGCGGTCGAGCGGGCTCTCGCCGCCACCCACGCCTATGGGCCGGACGACGTCCGGCTGGTCGCCTGGGTGGTGCCCCGGGAGGGCGAGCCCCTGGAGGCGCTGGAGACCGGGGCCCTGCGCGCCTGGCTGGCGCGGCGGCTGCCGGATTACATGATCCCCGCGGCCCTGGTGCCGCTCGCCGCCCTGCCGCTGACGCCCAACGGCAAGGTGGACCGCAAGGCCCTGCCGTCGCCCACCTCGCTCGACCGGCCCACCGCCGCCGCCGTCGCCGAGGCACGCTCCCCCCTGGAGGATCTCGTCGCCGGCCTCTGGGCCGAGCTCCTGGGCGGCGCGCTCCCCGGCCTCCACGACGACTTCTTCGAGCAGGGCGGCCACTCCCTGCTGGCCACCCGGCTGCTGGCCCGCCTGCGCGCCGCCACCGGGGTCGACCTCCCTCTGCGCGCCCTCTTCGCCCATCCCACCGTGGCCGCCCTGGCGGCCGCGGTCGAACGCGGCCTCCAGGCCTCTGGAGCCCCGGCGCTGCCGCCCATCGAGCCGGCCGCCGCCGGCGACGACGCCCCCGCCTCCTCGGCCCAAGAGCGGCTCTGGTTCTTCCACCAGCTCGATCCCGGCGGCTCGGTGCTGAACGTGCCGCACCCGCTCCAATTGACCGGCCCGCTGCGGCCGGCCGCGCTCGCCGCCGCCCTCACCGAGATCGCCCGCCGGCACGCCTCCCTGCGCACCTCGTTCGTGTATGGCGAAGGTGGGCTCCGGCAGCGGATCGCGCCGTCCGCGTTATCCGCGGAGATGGAGCTCCCCCTGGCCGACCTCGGCGCCCTGCCCCCGGCGGTCCGGGACGCGGAGGCCCGCCGCCTGACCCGGGAGGAGGCGCGGCAGCCCTTCGACCTCGCGGCGCCGCCCCTCTGGCGCGCCCGCCTGCTCCGCCTGGGAGATGAGGAGCACCGGCTGCTCCTCACCTTCCATCACACCATCACCGACGGCTGGTCGTTCGATCTGCTGGAGGGCGAGCTCGCGGCCCTCTACCCGGCCTGCGCCGCCGGCGATGAATCCCCCCTGCCCGAGCCCGCCCTCCAGTACGCGGACTTCGCCGTCTGGCAGCGCCGCTGGCTCACCGATGAGGACAGTGAGGCGCTGGCGCCGCAGCTCGCCTACTGGCGCCGCCAACTGGCCGGGGTACCCACGGTGCTCGACCTTCCCGCGGACCGCCCGCGCCCGCCGCGCCAGAGCTTCCGGGGGGAGGTCCTGCTCCTGCCGCTCGCCGCCGATCTCTCCGCCCGGGTGACGGCGCTCGGCCGCCGGGAGGGGACCACCCTCCTGATGACCGCCCTCGCCGCCTTCGCGGCCCTCCTCGGCCGCTACACCGGCCGCGCCGACGTCGTGCTCGGCTCGCCGGCCGCCAACCGGCACCACGCGGAGACCGAGGGGCTGTTCGGCTTCTTCGTGGGCACCCTGGTCCTCCGCCTCGACCTCGCCGGGGATCCCACCTTCCGGGAGCTGCTGCGCCGGGCCCGCGAGACCGCCCTGGGGGCCTATGCCCACCCGGACGTCCCCTTCGAGCGCCTGGTCGAGGAGCTGGACCCGGCGCGCGACAAGAGCCGCAACCCCCTGGTGCAGGTGATGCTCTCGGTCCAGCCCGTTCCCGCCGGGCCGTTCCGCTTCGCCGGGCTCGCCGCCGAGGCGATCGACGTCCACACCGACACCGCGCAATTCGACCTCTCGCTGTTCTTCCTGGAGAGCCCGCAGGGCCTCACCCTGGAGGCCGAATACAGCACCGATCTCTTCGCGAGATCGACCGTGGAGCGGATGCTCGCGCACCTCGCCGCGCTGCTCGCCGCCGTGGTGGCCGATCCCGACCTCCGGCTCTCCGCGCTGCCGGCCGAGATCGCGCCCCGGCCGCGGCCAGCGACGGCAATAGCGGCGGAGAAGACCCTGAAGCCGGAGCCGGACGACCGCGAGGCCCGGCTGGCCGAGCGCCGGGCCCGTCTCTCGGCCGGGCAGCGGAGCCTGCTGGAGCAGCGCCTGCGGACGCGGGCCCCGCAAGCGGAAGCCGCCGCGGCGCCGTCCTCGCTGGTGGCCATCCAGCCCGCCGGCCCCCGCCCCCCCTTCTTCTGCGTCCACCCGGCCGGCGGCGACGTCCTCTGCTTCCAGGCCCTCTCCCATCACCTGGGGAGCGACCAGCCGTTCCACGGGCTCCAGTCCCGGGGCCTTGGCGCGGGCGAGGAGAAGCTCGAGACCATCGAGGCCATGGCCGCCGCCTACCGGGACGAGATCGTCCGCGCCGCTCCCGGCCCCTACCACCTCGGCGGCTGGTCGCTGGGCGGCGCCGTGGTCTACGAGCTGGCCCGGCAGCTCGCGGCCGGCGGGGCGGAGGTGGCGCTGCTGGCCATCCTCGACGCCACCCCCGGGCCCTGGCCGGACGCCGGCCCCGCGATCGACGAAGGGGACGACGTCTACTGGCTGATGGAGATCGTCGACTACCTGCAACGCCTGTGGAATCTCGACCTCGGCCTCTCCGCCGAGACCCTCCGCGCGCTGGCGCCCGAGGAGCGGACCCGCCGCTTCCTGGCCGCCTTACAGGGGACTCCGTTCGGCGCCGCGGCCAGCCCGGAGCCCCTCCGCCGGCTGCTCGACGTCTTCAAGGCCAACGTGCGCGCCTTCCGCCGCTACCGGCCGGAGCCCTATCCGGGACCGCTCATCCTCTTCCGTTCCGCGGACGACGAAACCCCCGCCGATCCCACGCTCGGCTGGGGAGCGCTCTCATCGCGGGTGGAGATCGAGACTGTCCCGGGCGATCACGTCAGCGCCCTGGCCGAGCCGCACGTGCGGACCCTCGCCGCGCGGCTGCGCGCCCGCATCGATCAGGTAGCCAAAGAATGAAAAGGCGCCTCTGGAAGATCCTGCGCTGGACCCTCCTCGTCCTGGCCGTCCTGGTCCTCGCCGCCGGCCTGGTCTTCTACCTCCTCGTGCGCCGCGGCTGGCCGGAGACCGACGGCCGCCTGGCCGCGCGCGGCCTCCAGGCGCCGGTCGAGATCGTGCGGGTCGAGCCCGGGGTCCCTCACATCTACGCGAAAAACGCCCACGACCTCTTCTTCGCCCAGGGGTACGTGCACGCCCAGGACCGGCTCTGGCAGATGGAATTCAACCGTATCGTGGGCCAGGGCCGGCTGGCCGCGCTGTTCGGCGAGGGGGCCCTGGAGATCGACCGCTTCATCCACGTGCTGGGGATCCCCCAGGCCGCCGCGCGCGACTGGCAGGTCCTCTCGCCTGACACCCGCGCCGCCCTCACCGCCTACGCCGACGGGGTGAACGCCTACCTCACCGCCCACCGCGGCCGGCTGCCCGTCGAATTCACCCTGCTCGGCGTCGAGCCCCGGCCCTGGCAGCCCGTGGACTCGCTGACCTGGGGCAAGCTGATGTCCCTGAACCTCAGCCAGAACCACCCCTTCGAGATCCTGCGCGCCCACCTGATCGCCAAGCTGGGCGAGCCGGTGGCGCGGCGGCTCATGGCCCCCTACCCGGCGAACGGGCCGGTGATCGTGCCCCCCGGCGTCCATGGCTACGCCGACCTCCCGCCGGCGCACCGGGACCGCACCCGCCTCGCCCTGCTCCCGGGCCTGAGCATGATCTCCGGCATCGGGCAGGCGTGGGGGAGCAACGGCTGGGTGGTGGCCGGGAGCCGCACCGCCAGCGGCCGGCCGCTGCTGGAGAACGACACCCATCTGGGCCTCCAGCTCCCCTCGGTCTGGTACCAGGTGGGGCTCCACGGCGGCGGTTACGACGAGGCCGGCTTCTCCTTCCCCGGCATGCCGTTCGTGGTCATCGGCCACAACCGGCGGATCGCCTGGGGGATCACCAATCTCTGCGGCGACGTGCAGGACCTGTACCAGGAGAAGCTCGACGACGCGAAAAACCCGCGCCGTTATCAGTACCAGGGCGCGTGGCGCGATCTCGTCCTCCGGCGCGAGGAGATCGCCGTCAAGGACAAGCCCGCGGTGGTCCTCCAGGTGCCGGAGACCCTCCACGGCCCGATCGTCAACGACGCCATCCCCGAGCTCAAGGGGAGCCCGCCCACGGCCCTGCGCTGGCCGGCCTTCGGCGGCACCCGCCTGATCGACGCCCTGGCGGGCCTCAACCGGGCCACCGACTGGCCCTCCTTCCACCGCGCCCTGGAGGCCTGGGAGACGCCGAGCGTAAACTTCGTCTACGCGGACGTGGACGGCCACATCGCCTACCAGGCGACCGGCCGCATCCCCATCCGCGCCCCCGGCCACCAGGGGCTGGTGCCGGTCCCCGGCTGGGACGGTCGCTCCGAGTGGCAGGGCTTCATCCCCTACGAGCAGATGCCGAAGTCGCTCGATCCGCCGTCCGGCTTCATCGTCACCGCCAACAACAAGGTGGTGGGGGACGACTACCCCTATTCCATCGCCTACGACATGGCCGACCCCTACCGGGCCCAGCGCATCACCGAGCTGCTGGCCGCCGGGCACCGCTTCACCCGCGCGGGCCTGCGCGCCATCCAGGCCGACACTGCGGGCATCCCCGCGGCGGCCCTGCGCCCCTATCTGCTGGCCGTGAAGCCGGCCGACGAGCGCGAGCAGAGGGCCCTCGACGAGGTCCGCCGCTGGGACCTCCGCTACGAGCCGGGATCGGCCGGCGCCGCGGTCTACGAGGCCTGGTACTGGCACCTCCTGGGCGAGATCCTGGGCGACGAGCTGGGCCCGGAGGTGATGACCGAGTACCGCAACGTGGCCCTGAGCCAGGTGCCGCCCATCATCGATCTGATGACGCGGCCGGACGATCCGCTGTTCGACGACAAGCGCACCCCGGCCGTCGAGCACCGGGACGACGTCGTCCGCCGCAGCCTCACCAAGGCCGTGGCCTGGCTCGCTGAGCGCTACGGCGACGATCCCGCGGGCTGGACCTACGGCAAGGTACACACGGTCACCCTCGTCCACGTTCCCCTGGGGCAGAGCGGCATCGCTCCCCTGGAGCGCCTGTTCAACAGCACGACCCTGCCGGCGCGGGGGAACGCCTTCACCGTGGACGCCGGCACCACCGACTTCATGAAGCCGTTCGCCATGGTCTTCGGCTCCGCGCAGCGGATGATCGTCGACTTCTCGGATCTGGAGGCGTCGACCTGGGTCAACAGCACCGGGCAGAACGGCCAGCTCTGGAACCGTCACCGGGAGGACCAGATCCCCAAATGGGAGGCGGTGGAGGACTACCCCATGCGCTTCGACGAGGCGGCCGTGCGCGCCCACGCCGAAGGCCGCCTGACCCTGGTGCCGGGAGGAAGCAGTCAATGACCGACGAGCAGCGCCGCGAGAGCCTCTGCCGGGTGGTGGGGGAGCTGGGCGCCCAGGGGTGGTGCCAGGGCACGGGGGGCAACTTCAGCCTCGCCCTGAGCCGCGAACCCATGCGCCTGCTGATCACCCGCTCGGGCGTCGACAAGCGCCGGCTCACCCCCGCGGACCTCATGCTGGTGGGGGAGGACGCTCAGCCCGTGCCCGGCGAGACCGGCCGGCCCTCGGCGGAGACCGCCCTGCACTGCCGCATCGTGGCCGCCACCGGCGCCGCCTCGGTGCTCCACGTCCACTCGGTGGCCAACACGCTGCTCTCGGAGCATTTCTTGGAGAAGGGGGGATTCACCCTGCGCGGCTACGAGATGCTCAAGGGCCTGCGCGGAGTCACCACCCACGAGACGGAGGTCCACGTCCCCATCTTCGCCAACTCGCAGGACATCCCGCGGCTCGCGGAAGGGGTCGCGGAGCTCCTCGCGAAGCACTCTGATGTTAGGGGCTTCCTCCTCGCCGGGCATGGGCTCTACACCTGGGGCGGCTCGCTGGAGGAAGCCAAGCGGCACGTCGAGATCTTCGAATTCCTGTTCGAGTGCGTGGCGCGCCGCACCGCGTTCCAACCCTTCACCGGTTAGAATCACGATCGATAAGGAGACGAAACCATGGCGACCGTGACTTTGCGCGACACCCAGCAGACCCTGACCGACGCGGGGGAGATCAGCGCCTTCCTGGCGCCGTTCGGCATCTGGTACCGCCGCTTCGAGGGCTCGGACCAACTCCCCGAGAACGCCACCGATCCGGAGATCCTCGCCGCCTACGGCGAGCCCATCCAGGAGCTGATGGCCGAGGGGGGCTACGTCACCGCCGACGTGATCAACATCAAGCCCGAGACCCCCAACCTCGACGCGATGCTCAACAAGTTCAGCAAAGAGCACTGGCACGACGAGGACGAGGTGCGCTTCATCGTCCACGGCCGGGGCCTCTTCCACGTCCACCCCAAGAACGATGACGGCCCGGTGTTCAGCATCGAGGTGGTGAAGGGGGACATGATCCGGGTGCCGCAGGGGACCCACCACTGGTTCGACCTCTGCGCCGACCGCACCATCCGGGCCATCCGCCTCTTCCAGGACGTCTCCGGCTGGACCCCGCACTACACCGGCTCCGGCACCGACGCCAGCTATCAGCCGCTCTGCTTCGGCCCGATGTACATGCCGGCGCGGGGGGTGTAGGCCGTCATCTCGAAAGCCAGCCCCGAAGGGGCGAAGGCATGTAGCCTGGGGCTTTAGCCCCAGGTAGGGAGACCCGAAAGAACCCCAAGCCCCGAAGGGGCGACGGCAGTCTTCCTCGAAGCAATAATCTGCCGCCGCCCCTTTCTCCTTGCTTGACAGCCTGGATTCGAAGGGGCTAACTTCATTCCTATGCGATCCGTCGCCTTGAAGACCCTGGAAGGTCAGGTTACCGAGTATGTCGGCTTGGCACAGAGAGGAGAAACTGTCCTCATCACCGACCAGGACCACATCATCGCGGAGCTGACACCTCCACGCGAGGCACGGCGAGATCCCCTGGTCGACAATCCCGCTCTCGCGGAGGCTGTCCGGGTCGGATGGATCACTCCGGCCGAGATCGTCTCCGACGAGCCCCCGCCCCGGCTCCCCGTCGCCCCTCTCAGAGAGTTGCTCCAGGAGCTTGACGAGGACCGGGCAGATCGTTGATCTACGTTGACAGCTCGGTTGCGCTTGCCTATCTCCTTGCAGAGGACAGATCTCCATCTCCTCTGCTCTGGAAAGAGCGTCTGATCTCCAGCCGGCTTCTCCAGTTCGAGGTCTGGGCTCGGATTCATGCGCGGGGCCTCACACACTCGCACTCCCAACTAGTGGAGCTCCTCTTGAAGCGCATCCCTTTCCTCGAAATGGCCCCGCCGGTTCTCACTCGGGCACTCAAACCCTTCCAGAAACCGATCAGGACCCTCGACGCTCTGCACCTCGCCTCGGCCGACTTCTTGCGTGCTCAGAGGGAGCCCGTCACGATTGCAAGCTACGACGGCAGGCTCATCGAGGCGGCTCAGCTCATGGGCTTTTCGCTGGCCGACATTTAGGTCGCCTTTACTGCTCGGTTGGCGCCTGTTGACCGGCGGGTTTGTCAAAAAACGTTTTTTCTCCCTCCTCTCCCTCGGGGAGAGGAGGGCCGGGGTGGTGAGGGCCAACGGTCCGGGTACGCCAAATCTGACGAGAGGAATACCTTCAAGGGCGCTCCTCAAGCCCCCACGCGAACGACTTGGCCGGGACTGACAATGAGAAGAAGACGAAGAAGGTCTGGAATGAGCGGTCGAGCCCTTCCGGAAGGCACTCGTCAAGCAGTACGCGCATGCGCCAGAACGGCTTCCTTGGCCTCTTCCAGCGCGGCGATGGCCTGGTCCCTGCTTACCGTGGGGAAGTCGGCGAGGAATTCGGCCAGCGGCTGGCCCTCCTCAAGGTAGTCGATCAGGGTCTGGAACGGAACCCGGGTGCCGACGAATACCGGTGTCCCTTCGAGGATTTCGGGGTCCCTGTGGACTGCGCTCTGATGTTCCACTCCTCTGTCTCCTAAAACTATGACCCTGGGCTCGGCTCCACGCATCTTGCTCATTATGCGAGGGTTGTAATCTTACGCCAGTTGCCCGTATCCGTCAATTCGTCCGCTCGAAGCGGAAAGGCCGCACTACAAGGGGCCCTCCTACACCAGCAGGTTCTCAAACGGCTGACGGTTCTTCCAGCGAAAGGCACCGAAGTCGCGCCGATCGACGGAGAGGATGCGGCCGTGGCCGAGCCATTCGGCGAGCAGCACGAGCGTGGCGTCCGCCAGATCCATCGGCAGCGCCGCGTACTTCTCCAGCAGCGGAACGACGCGATCGGGCGGATGGATCTCCGGGGCGGCGATCTCGAATGCCCCGGCGGCGTGGGAGGCGACGAATCGGGACTGCGCCGCGGGGCCGAGACGATCGAGCAGCAGGTAGCAGGTCTCGGTCATCACCGGCCAGGTCACGATGAGGCGTTCGTCCCCGAGCGCGTCGAGGGCACGGATGGCGTTCTTGTGGTGGGCGTCCCGGCGGTTGGCGAGCGCGAGCCAGAACCCCGTGTCAGCGATGACCATGCTTGCGCCCGAGGCCCTCGCGCAGCCGCGATTTATAGGTCGCCGAAAGATCGGCCTCCGCCTCGCCGCAACCGACGAGACCCGACTGGTAGATCGCTTCGCGCGCCGAGCGGCCCGACCCACAGACTTCGGTGAAGTAACGCTCGAGCGCGGCACGCACGACGTCCGACGTGCTCTGTCCAGTCGCCCGCTCCAGGGCTTCGAGCTTCCGGGCGAGCTCTTCGGGTAATCTCGCATTGAGTCGCATTGCGTGCTCCTATGTCATACGCATCGTATGACAGCCGCGAGGCGATGTCAAGAAGAGTTGGCGCCCTGGGGTCTGGAGGTTCTCGCGACCCTTCAGGCCGCTTCGGGGGGCGCGGCGAGCGCCAGGGGGGCGGTGAGGAGAAGGGCGGCCAGGAGCAACAGGAGACGTGCTTTGAACGACATCGCTTCCTCCTTGAGATCAGGGAGGGTGTACCTCCAAGAGAAGAGGTGCCGGGGCTCCTTCAGGGTGGGACGATCGACTCGGCGTGGGGGTGGTCCGCCTCGCAGCCAAGTCGAGCGATCTCGGGCGCTGAGTCGAGTGGATCTGGGGCTGAGATCAGTAGCCCTGGCGCCGAGATCAGTAGCCCTGGCGCTGAGATCAGTGGATCTGGAGCCGAGACGAGTGGATCGGGGGCTGAGATCAGTGGATCGGGGCTGAGATCAGTGGATCGGAGGCTGAGATCAGTGGATCGGAGGCTGAGATCAGTGGATCGGGGGCTGAGATCAAT
>DASXJP010000271.1:0-3771 GCA_036497345.1 Thermoanaerobaculia bacterium | reverse complement strand
GACTGTGATGAGCGCACAGCCCATTGACTCGCCTCATTGTAAGCCCAGACGCTGTGGACGGGATCACCGCTGAAGGTCTCCCCATGGACAAGGCAGCTCGGAAAGGGCTTGTCTCCCGGATAGTCCTCAATGACCTCGCCTTGCAGAACGCTGAAGAAGACCTCGTCATAGGAGAGGCGGTCGGCCAGGGCTTCCTCATCCGCATGGTCTGTGATCCGTATCCGGTTGGCGCGGATAGCAGCGATGATCCCCTCGAGCTCCACGCTACTTCACCTTCATCCAAGGCGTCTGAATGAGCTCCTCCGCCGGCCACAGCCTCAGCCCAATCGGCACCGTCTTCGCCCCCGGCAGCCTCATCTCCAGATCGTAGAGGTAGTAATCCCCCGCCCCCCACCACAGCGGGTGCACAGCCTTGGGCTCGCCCATGGCGATCTCGAAGACCACGGAGCCGTTGGGCTCCAGGAGGACGGGGCGGAGGTCGTTGTCGCCGACGCGGAGGTGGGAGGGGGCGTTCTTGTCGAGCTCGACGTTGAGGCCCTTGAGGCGTTTGGGGCTTCCCAGGAGGAGATGGGCGGGGGCGTCTCCGGCGATGCGGAGGGCGTCTCCCTTGTTGGCGGGCCAGAGGTTGTGGTCGAGGAGCTTCACCCAGAGGCCGTTGCCTACCGCCACCTGCTGGCCCGGGACGCCGGCCTGGGTGGTCTCGTAGGGGAGCCAGCGCTGGGCCAGGGGGGAGACGATCCGGTAGTCGCCGCTCTCGGCCAGGGGATAGGCCGTGGGCGCGGTCCAGAGGGGTTGCAGGAAGGGGGAGGCGAGGAGGACTAGGATCGGCGCCCAGACGGCTTTCACCGGCCTTGCGGCCATGAACCAGAGCGCGGGGTAGAGGGGGAGAAAGTAGCGGTTCCCCAGGGGGCCGCCGCCGTAGAAGTTGAAGGGGCGCAGCACCAGGAAGGCCAGCGCCGCGGCGGCCACGGCCAGCGGGATCGCCCAGCGTCCGCGGTCCGGCCGGAAGGCGAGGAAGCCCAGGAGGAGCGGCAGGAAGTAGGGGAGGATGCCGACGTTCCGCCCGGCCAGGAAGTAGAGGACGTTCCAGCCCAGGAGGCTGAGGTTGAATTCCGGCCTTACGGCGTCGGCCTGGAGCCAGGAGGCGTTCCCTTCGTGCCGGACCTGGTCGGACCATTGGGCGGCCGGATAGGAGACCTCCGGATAGGCGTTGTTGGTGTAGATCCCTCGGCGCTGGCCGCCGTAGCCGGTCGGATCTCCTCCCGCGATCCACTGGAGGCCCATGGAGAGGGTTGCGACTGCCAGCACCCCGAGAAGGAGGCCGGAGAGGGCTCGCCCGCGCCGGCCGGTCGGGGTCTCCCAGGCGGCCAGGAGCGCCGGGATCAGGAGGACGAGGTAGACGGGACGGTAGAGGAAGGCGACCCCCAGCAGCGCGCCCGCGCCCAGCCAGCGGACGGCGAAGGCTCGCGAGGGCTCGGTGTCCTCTCCTTGATAGATCTGCGGCGGCGGATCGCCTTTTTTCCCGCTTTTTCCCCAATATTGGCGCTCTCCCCAGTAGACGAGGGCGAAGCCGGCCGCCACGGCCGCGAAGAGGAAGAGGTCGGATTCCCCCCAGAAGACGTAGGCGAAGGCGACCGAGGCGAAGACCCAGGCCGATACCCAGAGCGGCGCGGACCCGCCGATGTGGTTGCGCAGGGCCCGGGCGGCGAGAAGGGCCGCCGCCGCGAGCAGGAGGGCGTTGGCCACCAGGGGCCCGCGGACGGGCGCCACGGCCACGAACGGAGCGAGCAGCAGGGCGTAGAGGGGCGGCTTGCCGTAGGTCAGGCGGTCGCTCCCCGGACGGCTCTGGAGGATCAGCCCCTGCGGCGGCACGCCCCACTGGGCCACGAAGCGGTCGTAGTCCTTCCGCGTGTAGGTGAGGTCGAAATCGTGGACGAGGCTGGACGCCTGCATGGCGTAGGTGGCCTCGTCCCCCAGCAGCGGGAGCTTGGAGCGGTCGAGGCGTACGGCGCCGATCAGGGTCAGCAGTAGGAGGACGATCAGCAGGCCCCAGGCGGCGGCTTCGAGGGGGCTGCGCTTGAGATCATCCATCAGATCCGTCTCTCCCATCGCGGGCCTCCGAGCTTGGAGAGGCCGAGGCCTCCGAAGAGGTGGGGCTCGATCCAGAGATGGGCCGGCCCCGGCGGGCGCCGCACGTCGGTCTCGAAATGGATCTCCTCGCCCGGCGCCAGGTCGTGGGGGAAGGCCAGCCAGGGGCGCCCTTCGAGGAGGTCCCGGCCTTCGTCCACGAAGAGCTTCACCACCACGGCCACGCCGCCCGGCCCGCGCTCGCCGGCCAGCCAGCGGGCGAAGCCGGTGTTGCGCAGGCGCAGGCGCAACCGGCGGCGCTCCCCCTCGGGCCAGGGGAGATCCGCGCCTTCGACCTCCAAGTCTCCAGGGAGATTCCCCCAGGCGAGGCTGGACGGGGGCGGCACGTCCGGATGGCCTTGGGGATCGTCCCCGGGCGGCGGCAGCTCGCCAACTTCGCGGCAGGCCTCGATCACGGCGGCGGCGGCGCGGGATGGATCGTGTTTTGTGCGGACGTGCTCGCGGGCGGCACGCCCCATGGCCCGCAGGCGGTCGGGGTCGGCCAGAAGGTCTCTCAGGAGGGCGGCAAGGGCTTCGGGCTCCTCGTCGCCGAGAGGCACTCTGGGGGCGATCTCGATGGGCAGATCGGCGAATTGGGCGAAGTCGGAGACGATGGCCGGCCGTCCGGCGGCCAGGACGCGGAGGAGCGAGGCCGAGGTCTCGCCCGCGGTGGGATAGCGGAGGTTGAGGCAGAGGTCGACGGCGGCGATGGCGGCCTCGAAGTCTTCGTAGGGCACGAAGCCCATGACGTGGACGCGGTCGGCCACGCCGGCCCGCCGCGCCTCCCCTTCGAGGTCCATCACCGGCGCGGCCTCGCCCACGATCAGCAGGTGGACCTCTTCGAGCCCGGGCGCGGCCAGGGCCCGCACGGCGGAGACGGTCCGCTTGATGGGGGTCTGGAAGCCGAAGGAGCCGAGCACGGGGCGATCCGGCGGCAGGCCGAAGCGTTGGCGGAGGGCGCGGCCGGCTGCCTCGTCCGCCTCCGGCGGCAGGGGGATCCCCATGGGGACGGCGCGCACGGGGACGCCGATCTCCTCTTCTTCGAGGAACGCCTTCGCCCATTCGCTGTGGACGAGCACGCCGCGCTGGCGCCGGAGGAGGGCCCGGTGGGCGGGGAGCTCGAAGATGGGCGCGTCCCCCCAGGCGTTCCAGCGTTTGGCGAGCGCCGCGGCTTCGCCCATCCAGCCGTGGTCGCGGGTGAGGCGGGCCTTGTAGTCCCAGAAGCCGCTCGGCTCGTTCCGCCCTAAAGTCAGATCGAGCAGCAGGTGGTGGAGCACGACGTCGTGGAGGGTGAGCACGCCTGGCAGGCGCATGGCGAGGTCGAGCACCGCGATGTGGTAGCGGTTGTTCCCCATCTGGTAGAGGGGGAGCCGGCCGCCGGCGCCGGTCTCGCTGGCCGGGGCCATCGGCCAGTCGCGCTCGATGGCGGGATCGACCGGCTGGTCCGGCAGGCGGATCAGGCGGACGTCCGCCAGCGCCGCGAGGTGGGGGAGGAGGTCGAGGCTGTAGTCGGCGATGCCGGAGCGGACGGGGGGGAGGGGGGAGACGTAGTCGAGGTACATTAGAGCCCCCTCCCAAAACCCTCATCACCCCGGCCCTCTTCTCCCGTCCCCTCCCACCCTCCCTCACCGGGAGAAGAGGGGG
>DASXJP010000270.1:0-5373 GCA_036497345.1 Thermoanaerobaculia bacterium | reverse complement strand
GTTCTTCACCGGCGTCCCCCCCTACTACCTCTCCCTCTACCCCGGGCTCCTCACCCTGGCGCTGGCGGTCGCGTCCGGCCGTCCCCGCGTCCGGCTGGCGGCGTGGAGCTGGGGAGCGGTCGGCTTCGGAGTCTTCCTCTCGCTGGGCCGGTTCAATCCGGTGGCCGCGTGGCTCCTGGTGCACGCCAAGTCGTTCCGCTATCCGGTCAAGTTCTGGCTGCCGGTGGCGGTCGGCGCCGCCCTCCTCTGCGGCCTCGGGTTCGAGCGGCTCCGGACCGGCGAGGGGCGGCGGAGCTTCCGCTGGAGCCTCCTGATCCTGACCCTGGTCTTCGCGGCTTTCTGGATTTTCCTCAGCTTCGCGAAGGGGCCGGCGGAGGCCTGGCTAGGCTCCTTCATCCCGCGGCCGGCGCCGTTCGTCGCCAACGAGCGCCTGCGCTGGGCCGGCCTGTCGCTGATCTCGCTGCTGGTCCTCGCCGCGCTCGGCCTCGCCCTCCGACTCTCCCGCCGCTCCTGGGCCCTGGGCGGCGCGCTGCTGCTCGCGGTGCACGTCGTGGCCCAGCTCTGGCTGCTGCGCCCGCTCTATCCCATGGACGCGGTCGAGCCCTATCTCGTGCCGCCGCCGGCCCTCGCCTGGGTGCCAGCCGATTCGCTGGTGGTCCACCCGGATTACAACTACCTCTTCGGCCCCTCCACCCTTCGCCAGGGGAGCTTCCCCGAGCAGCACACCCGGTGGCTGGAGCGCCGGTCCTTCTACGAGCTCTACCCGTTCAGCGGTCCGGTCTGGGGGCTGCGCTACGAGCTGAACACCTCGCCCGAGGGCTTGGACACCTACCTCGCGCGGCGCGCCCAGACCGAGATCCAGCGCGCGAAGAACCCGGAGCGGCTGCGGATGCTCGCCGCCTGGGGGGTGGGCCGGCTGCTGATCAACCATCCGATCGATCCGCTGCCGCCGCACGCGCGCCTGCTCACTCGCATCCCCAGCTTCGGCCGCGAGCTCCTGGTCTTCGAGGTGACCGGCCGCGCCCCCGAGGCCTTCCTGGCCCGCCGGGTCTTCCAGGCGCCGGGCCTCCCCGACAACTACAAGCGGCTGACCGATCCGGGCTTCGATCCCGCCACGGACGCCGTAGTTTTCGGAAAAAATCCCGCACCCCGCGTCACGGGAGGCGGCACGGCGCGCATCCTCCGCCGGGGTCCCGAGAGCTACGAGATCGAGACCGCCGCCGGCCCCGGAGGCGCCCTCCTGGTGGTCCAGCGCGCGAACCTACTCTTCCAGGCGGCGGTCGACGGCCATCCCGCCGAGGTCCGCACGGCCAACGCCTACCGGATCGGGATCGAGGTCCCCGCCGGGACCCACCGGGTGCGGCTCTCCGTGGACCGCGGGCCCCTGCGCCGGTCGATCCTGGGGGCGGTGGTGGGGTTGCTGCTGTTGCCGGGATTGGGGTGGTGGGGTAGACACGGCGCGCGTACTTCTGCTATGATCTCGCCAATCCAGGGAACATAAACCTGGAGGTGGAAGGTCGGATGCCTTCGGCGAAAGTCGGTCTCGGGACCGGCTTTCTGCTTTCAGGGGAGCCATTTCCGGCCGTCGATCGGGGAGACCGTAGGAATCTGATCTTAGTCCCGATCTGTTAGAGTTCAACAGGTGGAGCTTTACTCTGCCCAGACACTTACGCTAAGATTACGCCTCGTCGCCGCTGGTGCCCAAGCCCATGGATCCTAAGAAAGTAGACTTGGTCATCCAGTACGCCTTGGCAGTCGCCGGTGAGGCAGAAGGTTTTAGGGATCGAGAGCTGGGCCCTATACACTTGATTAAGTTCCTCTACCTTGCCGACTTGGCGTATGCCAAGGCAGAAGGGACGTCCTTCACTGGAGTGCGCTGGAGATTCCACAAGTTTGGGCCCTGGGCGGTTGAAGCATTCCAGAGAATTGAACCTGCCGTTCAGTCTATCCATGCCGTGGAAAGGCGATTCTCTAACGCGAACAATGACGAGGGTATTCGCTGGCGCGCCAGAGATCCTCGCCTTGCCCAGGAGCTTGAGAGTAAATTGCCATGGCCGGTCGCACGGGAGGTGAAGCATGCGGTTCAGAAGTATGGCAATGACACTACAGGGCTCCTACACTTTGTTTACAAGACTTCTCCTATGCTGAAGGCGGCTCCGGGGGAAATTTTGGACCTCCTGGCGACAGAAGCACGAGAAGCCGAAGCCCCAGTGGTGGAATCTGTTAAACCTTCTCTGCCTGAGCTTTCAAAAACCAAGGTCAAGAAGCTTCAAGCACTTGTCAAAGAACGTCTCGAAGAAAAGCGCCGCACCGGCAAGCTGATAACTCCGGATCCTGCTCCTCGTTATGACGAAATTTTCGCAAGCGGACGGGATTGGCTTGATGGATTGGGGGGCGAGCCCGTAAGGGCAGAAAAGGGACAGATCCACTTCTCTGATGAAGTCTGGAAATCTCCGGGGCGCCGTGACCCAGAAATACCCTGACGATTCGCTCCAAAACTATTGCAGCAACTGGTGGGGCCACGCTCAAGATCAGCAAGTCCGGCGAGGGCGCCTGCTTTGGGCTTTTGTGCCCCATGTCGACCAACATCCCTACGTCTTGGTACCAGAGGGGAGATCCGAGCCCACCGAGCACAGCTCCGCTGATTATCGCTTGGAGCCTTTGCAGGGAACCCTCCCAGCCGCAGCTAAGCTACCGGTGGCCGGGCTGCCCTACTATACTGGCGAAGTACGGTTGGTTTTGCGCGCAAAGAAACGCCCTGTTCTGGTCCTGAGCACGGGCGGAGCGGACGTACCCAAGCCTCTCCGGACGGGCGCCGCCAGGTATCAGACAAACCCAACTCTCCTTGTGGCCCCGTATTACGGTGCGGATCAGGGGGGATCCAGCGGCGGATGGAAGCCAGAGTTTGTTGCCAGGATCAGGCGTTGTGAGTACCCCCAGTATATGTGGGACCATCTGCCGCTGTCGGGCCGCAATGAATCGATCTTGCGGTTGGACCACCTGCAGCCGATCGGCCGTCATGGGGAGTCTTATGAGCTCACGGATTTCGAGTTGCATGAGGGAAGCCCTCGGTCTCGTTGACGAATACCTCTTGTGGTTTCTCATGGGCGGCCTTCCTGAGGATGGGATTGTGAACGAGATCCGAAGAGTCTTGTTGGGTATCGCCTAGAGCGAAGAGGCTCCTAGGCTCTGCGGGCGATGAAGACAGAGGCGGCCCCTGCTAAGATACCCACCCTCGCCATGGCCACCACCCCTCGCAAGCGCATCCGGAAGGTCCTGATCGCCAACCGCGGCGAGATCGCGGTGCGCATCCTGCGGGGAGTGCGGGAGATGGGCATCCGCGGCGCGGTGATCTACTCCGAGCCCGACCGCCTGGGGCTCCCCGTGCTGCTGGCCGACGAGGCCTATCCGATCGGCCCGGCGCCGTCGCGGGAGAGCTACTTGAGGGGGGAGGCGATCGTCGAGCTGGCGGTCCGGATCGGCGCCGATGCCATCCACCCCGGCTACGGCTTCCTCTCCGAGCGGGCCGGCTTCGCACGCCTCTGCCGCGACGCGGGCATCACCTTCATCGGCCCCTCGCCCGAGGCCATCGACGCCATGGGCTCCAAGGTCGAGAGCCGGCGGCTGATGATCGCGGCCGGGGTCCCCGTGGTGCCCGGGGGCAAGGACCCGCTTCCCGACCTCGACGCCGCGGCGGCCGCGGCCGAGACGATCGGCTATCCGGTGATGCTCAAGGCCGCGGCCGGGGGCGGCGGCAAGGGGATGCGGATGATCCCCTCCGCGGCCGAGCTGCCCAGCTCCTATCGCGCCGCCCGCTCCGAGGCCGCCGCCAGCTTCGGCGACGACGCGGTCTATCTGGAGAAGTACATCCATGAGCCGCGCCACGTGGAGATCCAGGTCATGGGTGACCTCCACGGCAAGGTGGTCTCGCTGGGCGAGCGCGAGTGCTCCCTCCAGCGCCGGCACCAGAAGGTGGTGGAGGAGGCGCCGTCGCCGGTGGTCGATCCCGATCTCCGCCGCCGCATGGGCGAGGCCGCGGTCAAGGCCGCCTCCGCCGTGGGCTACAGCAACGCGGGCACCTGCGAGTTTCTGCTCTCTCCGGACGGGAGCTTCTACTTCCTGGAGATGAACACCCGCCTCCAGGTGGAGCATCCGGTCACCGAGCTGGTCACCGGCATCGACCTCGTGCAGGCCCAGGTCCGGGTGGCCGAGGGGGAGCCGCTGGGCCCCGAATTCGACGACGTCCAGCCGCGCGGCCACGCCGTCGAGGTGCGCCTCTACGCCGAAGACCCCTGGCGGGGCTTCGCCCCGTCGCCCGGCAAGATCGAGATGCTCCGCTGGCCCGACGGCCCCGGAGTGCGCGTGGACGCCGGCGTGTATGAAGGGTCCGAGGTCTCGATCTACTACGACCCGATGCTGGCCAAGCTGATCGTCTGGGCCGCGGACCGCGAGCGGGCGCTCAACCGCCTGGAGCGCGCCCTCTCCGAGCTGCGCGTCGAGGGGATCCGCACCACCGTCCCTCTCTTCCGCGCCCTGCTCGCCGATCCGGACTTCCGCTCAGGCAACATGGACATCGGCATGCTCGACCGCAAGCTGGCGGCGGGGGATCTCCATCCTCCCGTTCCCGAGGGTGTGGACGATCTGCCGCTGATCGCCGCGGCCCTTGCCCACTACGAGCAGGCCAACCGCCAGAGCGCCACCGGCCCGGCCCCGGCCGCCGCCCACCGCTCGCGCTGGGGGACCGCCGGCCGGCGCAACGCCTTGCGAGGGGGATCATGGACCTGATCGTCCGCCAGGGGGAGCGCGAGGAGAAGGTCCGGGTCCGCCGCGTCGACGGCGGTTTCGAGGTCAGGGTGGGCGACCGGGTCCATCACGTGGACGCTCTGCCGGCCCGTCCCGGCCTGCTCAGCCTGCGGATCGATGGATCGCATTATGAAGCCGCCGTCCGCCGCCAGAAGGCGGGGACCTACTGGGTGAGCACGGCCCAGGGGGCCGGCCCGGTGGAGGTCGCCGATCCCCTGGCCCATCTCGCGGCCCAGAGCCACAGCCAGGGCGGCAAGCGCCGCCAGCGGGTGGACGCCTACATGCCTGGCCGCGTGGTCGCCGTCCTGGTGGAAGAGGGCGCCGAGGTCACCGCCGGCCAGGGGATCGTCGTGCTCGAGGCGATGAAGATGGAGAACGAGATCCGCGCCGAGCACGACGGCAAAGTGAGTAAGATCCACGTCCAGCCCGGGACCGCGGTGGACGCGGGGGCTCCGCTGTTCGAGATGGAGTGAGGGGAGGGGTCTTCAATGCCTCTTGCTGGCTGGGGCGTCCTGCCCTTCGAAGCCTCACCCCCTGGCCCCCTCTCCACTTCGTGGAGAGGGGGAGCTT